>JAHELE010000179.1 GCA_024644345.1 Actinomycetes bacterium
AGGTCGCGGACGGCGGCGATCCCCTCGGCGTCCGCGGAGCCGTGCTCGACCACGAGGACGGCGGCCTCCAGACCGTGCGCGCCGGACGCGGCGGCCTGGGCCACCGCCGCCTGAAGAGCGGACAGATGCAGGGACATCAGACTCACCGAGGCTGACGCATAGGTGCGGCCGGTCTCATCACGCACGGCAGCGCCCTCGGCGGCCTGTACCCGTGCCCGGGCTCCCCTCGCCAACGTCGCCAGCTTCGCGTCGTCCGCGTCGAGGCTCACTCCACTCTCGACCCCATGAACTGGATCAGTCATCGTCTGGCTCCTCGCTCTGCTGCGGCGTCGGCTCAGGAAGCCGGGTGACAAGGACGGTGCCGACCTGGTTGCGGCGCCCGATCGTTGACTCGGCACACAGCTGGAGGCCCGCCACCTCGACGGTCGCACCCGGAATCGGCACCTTACCGAGGAACTTCGCCAGCATCCCACCGACCGTTTCGACATCCTCGAAGTCTTCGGAGTCCACATCAAGATCGAGGGTCTCAGCCAGCTGGTCGACGTGCAGACGTGCGCTGACCCGCAGGGACCCGTCCGGCAGGTGCTCCATCGGTGGTGGCTGCTCGGCGTCGTACTCGTCGGCGATCTCTCCGACGATCTCCTCGAGAATGTCTTCGATGGTCACTAACCCGGCAACTCCCCCGTACTCGTCGACGACGACCGCAATGTGGGTTCTGCTGGCCTGCATGTCTTTGAGCAGCTCATCGGCCGAACGAGTGTCCGGAACGAAGAAGGCCTTACGCATCACCGACTCGACCTTTTCGGTCGACTCCGCGTCGCGATGATCGAAGGCACGCTTGGCCACGTCTTTGAGATAGACGATGCCGACGACGTCATCCTCGTTGTCTCCGATGACGGGGATCCGGCTGAACCCACTGCGAAGCCCCAGTGACAGGGCCTGGCGGAGAGTCTTGTGCCGCTCGACAAAGACAATGTCGGTGCGAGGAACCATGACCTCTCGAGCGAGAGTCTCGCCCAGCTCGAACACCGAGTGGATCATCTGGCGCTCGTCGTCCTCGATCAGGGAACGTTCCTCAGCCAGGTCGACCAGGTCGCGCAGCTCAGCCTCACTGGCAAAGGGTCCGTCGCGGAATCCCTTCCCCGGCGTCAGGGCGTTGCCGATCAGAATCAACAGCTTGGTGAGGGGCGAAAGGACGGTGGCCAGGCGGAAGACGACCGGAGCTGTGATGAGGGCGATGCGGGCCGCGTGTTGCCGTCCAAGGGTGCGCGGAGCCACGCCCACCACGACATAGTCGATGACGACCATGACCGCCACCGCCACCAGCACGGCCTCCCAGGCCTGGTCGAAGACATCGAGTGACACCAGGGCAACCAGGACAACTGCTGAGATACGGGCGATGGCCCGCAGGAAGAGAGCGACGTTCACATAGCGGGCCGGGTCGGCGAGCACCTTTGCCAGCGACTCGACTCCACGGCGTCCCTGACGTTCGTAGATCTCAAGGCTTACCCGTGAGACGCGGTTGATCGCCGCGTCGGATGCCGAAAGCACGCCCGCCATGGCAACCAGGGCGGCTGCCGCTATGAGCAACCAGACGTCGGTACCTGTCACGATGGCCCCACCTGAGCCCAGGAACCGAGCAACCGGGCTTGTAGTCCGAACATCTCTCGCTCTTCCTCTGGTTCATGGTGGTCATATCCGAGGAGGTGCAGAACTCCGTGAGTGCACAGCAGCCTCAGCTCGGCGGCCATGTCGTGCCCGGCATCACGCGCTTGAGCCGCTGCGATCGTCGGGCAGAGCACCACATCCCCCAACAGCTCGGTCTCGCCCGTCTCTGCATCCGGTAGCGGGCGCAGGTCGTCCATCGGGAAGGCCAGGACGTCGGTCGGACCGGGTTCACCCATGAACTGCTCGTGCAGGTGGGCCATGGCAGCCTCGTCCACCAGCATCACCGAAAGCTCGGTCGAACGGTGCACTCCCATCTCGCCGAGAACGAACTGCGCCAGCTGTGCGAGCGCTGCTTCATCGACCGCCTGGCCCGACTCGTTGTTGACCGCAACGCTCATCGAGGACCCCGCGGGTGTCGGTCGCGCGGAGCAACGTGCGACTCGTCGAACCGCGAGTAGGCATCGACGATGTCGCTGACAAGCCGGTGCCGCACCACGTCGCGTGACGTCAGCTGGGTGAAGTGGACGTCGTCGATGCCCTCCAAGATTCCCTTGACCACCTTCAGTCCGCTTGCGGTACCTCCCGGAAGGTCGATCTGCGTGACGTCGCCGGTCACGACCATCCGCGACCCGAAGCCCAGACGCGTGAGAAACATCTTCATCTGCTCGGGTGAGGTGTTCTGGGCCTCATCGAGAATGATGAACGCGTCGTTGAGTGTGCGACCACGCATGTAGGCGAGCGGCGCCACCTCGATCGTTCCCTCGGTCATCAGGCGGGGAATCGTGGCCGGCTCCATCATGTCGTGCAGGGCGTCGTAGAGCGGTCGAAGGTATGGGTCGATCTTCTCCGACAGGGTGCCGGGCAGGAAACCCAGCCGTTCGCCGGCCTCAACGGCTGGCCGGGTCAAGATGATCCGGGTGATCTGCTTGGCCTGAAGTGCCTGGACGGCCTTGGCAACAGCCAGGTAGGTCTTTCCGGTGCCCGCTGGCCCCACCGCGAACGTGATCGTGTTCTTGTCGATCGCATCGACGTAGCGCTTCTGGTTCAGCGTTCGTGCCGTGATCGTCTTGCCACGGTTGCTCAGGATGTTGTGGGTGAGTACATCAGCCGGGCGCTCGTCCTCGCGGTCGCGGAGCATCGACACCGATCGGCCCACCGCTTCGACCGTCAGCCCTTGCCCGGTCCGCAGGACGGCCACCATCTCGTCCACCAGCTGCTCGAGCAGCGCCACTTCGCCGGGAGCCCCGACGAAGCGCATCTGGTTGCCTCGGACGTGGACGTCGACATCGGGGAAGAGCTTCTCAATCTCGCGCAGCAGCGCGTCCTCAGAACCCAGCAGGCTCACCATGTCGAGGCTGCTGGGCACGACGACGCGGTGCTCGGCCTGTCCGGGCTCTGCCTCGTGGGGCTGGGCCTCGTGGGGCTGGGAGTGCGTGCTGTCTGCCATGGATGCCCCCTGTGCGGGGGGCGCCACCTTTCGATGTCGGGGCTGTGCTGGGTCCATGCTAGGGCGTCCCCCTATCCCGGGGGCCAGCCGAAGTCGCGCCCGCCCAGCACGTGGACGTGCACGTGGAAGACCGACTGCCCCGCAGGCGCACCCGTGTTGAACACCAAACGGAAGTCGGAGAGGCCGAGATCGGCTGCCACAGCGGTCGCGTCCGACACCAGCCGTCCGGCAAGTTCGGGGTCGCTGGCGGCGAGTGTTCCGATGTCGCGGTGATGGTCGCGGGGAACCACCAGGACGTGAGTCGGTGCCTGCGGAGCGACATCACGGAAGGCCAGCGTGGCCTCGCTGGCGCGCACGATGTCGGCCGGG
>JAHELE010000180.1 GCA_024644345.1 Actinomycetes bacterium
GCCTCGACCGCATGTCCGACTACATCGAGCAGTTCCAACGCAACCGAGAGACAGGCGACAGAGATGACTGACAGTGGTGCCGGCGAGAAGTCCGTCGTGATCGAGCGCGAGTTCAATGCGCCCGTAAGCCTGGTATGGCAGATGTGGACGCGGCCTGAGCATTTCCAGGGGTGGTACGGCCCCGAGGGAGCCGTTGTCCCGGTCGCCAAAATGGACGTTCGAGTGGGTGGTGTCCGCCACATATGCATGGAGATGCAAGGACCCAACGGGCCGATGCAGATGTGGTTCACCGGTGAGTACCGCGAGGTGGTGGAGCCGACTCGGCTCGTGTACACCGAGTCGATGTCCGACCCTGAGGGCAACGTGCTGAACCCAGCCGATGTGGGGATGCCCGATGGGCACCCGACGACCACCCAGGTCACGGTGGAGCTCGACGACCTTGATGGGCGTACCCGGATCGTGCTCACGCACGCCGGTATTCCCGCTGACTCGCCCGGCGCCATGGGGTGGACGATGGCGCTCGACAAGCTCGCCCGGTACATCGACCGGTAGCACGACCGGGCCCGTGCAACGGGAACTCATGGCGGTTCCGCGTTAGACTTGGCACTCAGTGCCAGGGAGTGCCAGCACCTGCTGTGCCCGCCACACCGGAGGTGACGATGCTCGACGAACGCAAGCTCTCGGTGTTGCGCGCCATCGTCGAGGACTACGTCACCACCCGTGAGCCGGTGGGGTCCAAGGCCCTGGCCGAGCGGCACAGTCTCGGGGTCTCCCCGGCCACCATCCGCAACGACATGGCGCTGCTCGAGGATGAGGGCTACATCACCCAGCCGCACACCAGCGCGGGACGCGTCCCCACCGACACCGGGTACCGCCTCTTCGTCGATCGCCTCGCCACCATCAAGCCACTGTCGGCCGCCGAACGACGGGCGATCGGCACCTTCCTCGAAGGCGCTGTCGACCTCGACGACATCGTGCTTCGTACCGTCCGGCTGCTGGCACAGGTCACCGGCCAGGTCGCCGTCGTGCAGTATCCGTCGCTCACCCGGTCGCAGGTGCGGCACGTCGAGATCGTCGCCATGAGCCCTCGCCGTCTCATGGTCGTGGTCATCTCGACCACCGGACGTGTGGAGCAGCGGGTTCTCGACGTGGCGGTCGACCTCGACGACTCGACCGTCGCTGAGCTGCGCAACCGGATCAACGAGGCGGTCGACGGCAAGCTCCTCTCGGAGATGCCTGAGGCGGCTGCCGCGGTGGCCGAGGCGATGCCTGCAGAGGTGCGCCCGGCAGTAGCCGCGATCCTGGCGACCATGGTCGAGTCGTTGGCGGGCGAGGGTGAAGAGCGGGTCGTTCTGGCCGGAACGGCGAACCTGGCTCTCTTTGGCACCGACTTCCCCGGCAGCATCCAACCGGTCCTGGAGGCCCTGGAGGAGCACGTGATCCTGCTTCGCCTGCTGGGTGAGGCCACCGCGCCGAGTCAGGTCAGCGTGCGGATCGGCCACGAGCTTCCCGTCGAGGGACTGTCGTCGACGTCACTTGTCAGCTCCACCTACGGCGCAACCGGCGTCGGTCACCTCGGTGTGATCGGACCGACGCGGATGGACTACCCCGGAACAATTGGTGCGGTACGTGCGGTTGCGCAGTACGTCGGCCGCATTCTCGAGGAGTCGTCGTGAGTGACCACTACGGGACGCTCGGGGTTTCGCGTGAGGCGACCCAGGACGAGATCAAGCGCGCCTACCGCAAGCTGGCGCGCGAGCTGCACCCCGACGTCAACCCCGCCGAGGAAGAGCGCTTCAAGCAGGTGGCCGGGGCCTACGAGGTGCTGTCCGACCCCGAGAAACGTCAGCGCTACGACCTAGGCGTCGACGGTGCGGCGTTCGGGGGCGGTCAGGGATTCGGGTTCGGCGACATCATGGATGCCTTCTTCGGTCAGTCCAGCCCACGCGGACCACGCCCACGGCGCGCGCGTGGGCAGGACGCGCTGATCCAGATCGACCTCGAGCTGGCTGAGGCAGCATTCGGCACCAGTCGAGAGCTCACTCTCGATACAGCCGTTGCGTGTGCCACCTGCAACGGCGCGGGAACCGCGGCCGGTACCCAGCCGGTCACGTGTGACATGTGCGGTGGGCGCGGCGACATCCAGCACGTGCAACGCTCCTTCCTGGGGCAGGTCATGACGTCGAGACCGTGTCCCCAGTGCCATGGCTTCGGCATCACGATCCCGCACCCCTGCCCGGAGTGCTCAGGTGACGGCCGGGTGCAGACCCGTCGGACGCTGACGGTGAAGATCCCGCCGGGTGTCGATACCGGTACCCGGATTCAGCTGTCCGGCGAAGGGGAAGTGGGGTTTGGCGGTGGCCCTCCGGCTGACCTGTACCTCGAGGTGCTGGTCCTCGACCACCCGCTCTTCGAGCGCCGCGGCGACGACCTGCACTGCACGCTCAACATCCCGATGACCGCCGGCGCACTGGGCGCAAGCATTCCGCTCGAGCTGCTCGACGGCGTCGTCACCGAGGTAGACATCCGTCCTGGAACCCAGTCCGGACAGCAGATTCCGCTTCTCGGCCAGGGAGTCCCCCAGCTGCGCGGTGGCGCGCGTGGTGATGTCATCGTGCATGTGTCAGTCGAGACACCGACTGACTTGGACGATCGGCAGCGTGACCTGTTGTCCGAGCTGGCCAGGGTCCGCGATGAAGAGAAGCCGGCCGGCCAGTTCGCGGCAGGTCAGCAGGGATTCTTCTCGCGGCTCAAGGACGCGTTCAACGGCCGGTGACTCGTCCCGTCTTCTATCTGTCGTCGGCGTCCGACGTCTTTTCAGGGGCGTCCTGCGTGGTCGACGGTTCCGAGGGCCACCACGCATCGGTCGTGAGGCGCGTTCGGGTCGGCGAGCTGGTGGTGCTCACCGATGGACGCGGTGCTGTCGTGGATGCCCAGGTGGCCGCGGTCGAGCGGGGCCGCGTCACCTGCACGGCCCTGGGCGCTGCGACCGAGGACCGACCACCGCTCCGCGTCACTGTCGTGCAGGCGATCCCGAAGGGCGACCGAGGCGAGCTTGCCGTTGAACTCGTCACCGAAGTCGGTGTCGACCAGGTCGTACCGTGGCAGGCCGAACGCTGCGTCCGTCGGTGGAGGGGCGAAAGAATCCAGCGCGGACGCGACAAGTGGCAGACGGTCGCTCGCGAGGCGGCGAAGCAGTCGAGACGTGTCTGGTGGCCGGTCGTGGCGCAGGTATCCGATACCGACGCAGTCGCAGACCTGGTGGCCGACGCCGATCTGGCCATGGTTCTTCAGGAAGGCGCAGAGGTAGCCATGACCGAGGCGCTTGCTCGAGCCGATCTGTCCGGTCCGTGTCATGTCGTGCTCGTGATCGGGCCAGAGGGTGGGGTGAGCGACACCGAGCGGCAGCAGCTGATCGCCGCGGGCGCCTCCGAGGTGCGGCTCGGGCCAACGGTGCTGCGTACGTCGACGGCCGGT
>JAHELE010000071.1 GCA_024644345.1 Actinomycetes bacterium
CCACCCCACCAGCCGAAGTCCCAGACCCCACGGTTCGCCATGAATATCCGTTGCAGGTGACGAACTGCCGGTATGTCTCGGTCTGCAGCCTCGGCGTTATTCGTGGGTGGGCGCGGGTCGAAGCGGTACCCCGCTCGGTTGCCGATCGAGTAGACGTCCCAGTCGCGGTCATGCTTGCGGATGGATGCCTCCATGCCAGACGCCAAGTGGTTCGCAAGTGCGGATGTGCGTGCGTACGTCTCGGGAACCCAGACGTCCTCGAGTGCTGCTCGTGCCGCCGCCATCGACAAGGCGTTGCCAAAGAGGGTGCCGCCGATGGCTGGTTCGTCGACGGCCTCGCCGCTCACCTCGTATGTCTTGAACTCGCGGTCGATGAGCGCATTGAGCTCGTCGGTCATTCCGACCGCGGCAACGGGAACGCCGCCACCGAGTGACTTTCCGACGATGAGGAGGTCCGACGACAGACCCCACGCGCGATACATCCCGCCATAGGAGAGCGGAAGCGTCTGGGTTTCGTCGATCGCCAAGAGCGTTCCGTGCGTCTGGGTGAGCTCGCGGAGCTGTTGGTGGAATTCCTCGGATGGGAAGACCATTCCGGAGTTCGACAGCAGCGGTTCCGCGATGAGTAGTGCCACGTCGTTGCCGGAGAGCGCTTGCTCGACGCGGTCGAGGTCGTTCCAGGGGACGATCACCGTCCGCGCCACGTCTGCCTCCGTGACTCCGAGGTACTCCGGAGTCGCCTTGCCGTCCTCGCCTTCCATAGCGAGGAGTTCGGCAAGGTGCCCGTGGTACTTGCCTTCGAAGACCAGGATCTTCTCGCGGTCGGTGAAGAGGCGAGCCAGGTGAACCGCGTCGGTTATCGCCTGGGTGGAGCTGAGCTGGAACTGCCACTTCGGCAGTCCCCACCGGCGCGCCAGCTCTTCGGCGAGATACACGGCATCGACTGTGGGCAGCTGGAATTGTGTTCCTCGGCTCAGGCGGTCGGACGCGGCGCTGACCACCGCTTCGGGGGTGTGCCCAGCTGCGCTGACGGTGATGCCGTGAAACATGTCGAGGTAGCGGTGGCCGTCGATGTCGGTGAAGTACGTACCGTCACCGCTGTCGACGTAGACGGGTGGGTGGTCGTAGGAGAATTCCATCCACACCATGGGCACCCCGAATGCCATGGAGGCCCTGGCGCGGTCGCGCATGGCAAGCGACTGCGGGTGCGTGCGGGCAAACTCCTCGTCCTCTGCCTGCTTGAGCGCGGCCACCCGATCCAGATCGACAGTTGAATCCACCGTTCCTCCACAAGGTAAGCGCTCAGGTATGTCGATCAACTTAGGCCTCGATCGCCTAGGAGCGATCGAGTTACAGTTCGTCCGAAAGTTGGGGAGCCCGGGTGTTATCCCTCCATCCCTGTGACGGAATCTTCGTTAAGCAAGCAGAACTCATTGCCCTCTGGATCTTGAAGGACAGCCCAGGTATCCGGATTTGCGAGCGTCGACGGGTCTTGCCTCATCTCCACCAACGATGCGCCCGCCGCGACGAGCCGAGATACCTCTTCTTCCAGGGACCCATCAGCGGTGATGTCGATGTGAAGCCGGTTCTTGGCCAACTTCGGCTCTGGGACGCTCATGAAGTACAGCGGCGTGCTTTGAGCGGTTGTGCTGGTTACTTCGAACTCGCCCTCGTTTCGTTCGAAGACGTGGTGGCCGAGTACTCCAGCCCAGAACTGAGCCTGTCCAAGGGCGTTGTGACAGTCAATAACCACGGCGAGTACGGATCTGGCCACTGGACCTCCCGGCGCCTGACGACGAGTTCGCGCCGCCGAGCCTGAGTGGAGGCTACTCCCGATTTCCCATTGTCGTACTAGACGAACATCGTTGAGAACCCCTCGGCTCTGATGGCCAGTCTCGCCCCGAACGCCTGGGCACGACACACCTGGCAACGGGCCATCGACCGACAACAATCGCCACCTCTAGTCGCTGCCTGACACCGCCGCCTCACACCTCACCCAAGCTCCCTCGACCACGCACGCCCGAAAGCCAGCCGAAGACCCCGAACCCGCGCGCGACGCACCAGTAGAGCACCGGATGGACCGAAGATCACGCCCCCTAGACTTGTCCGGCCAACACCCGCAAGGGCAGCGGCAGGGTCCCGCAGGTTTCCCACAGGGAATCCCGCACGTCCCGCCCTCGTAGCTCAGGGGATAGAGCATCGGTTTCCTAAACCGTGTGTCGCAGGTTCGATTCCTGCCGGGGGCACCATTCCCAGTCGACGATCGGGCACCTTCACCGGCGCACTATCGATGAGGGCGATATCCATTGGGCACGACTTTCCAGTACTTCGGACTCAAGGGAATCCGGCACAACGCCTTCGCACCCACGTTCCAGCGTTGGCCGCGGCCCTCGACCCGGGTGTTCTCCAACTTGACCGTGGTGTTTCCGCCGTTGTCTCCGAGGTAAACGCCGTACCGCTGCATCGCTCGTGCGATCACCCGCGCTTGCTTGTTCTTGATGCGGTGCAGGTTGACCGACGGTTTAAGGCGTAGGCGCGTCCCCTGCGCTGGGGCATTGGGTTTGGAGGAGTCGCCGTCGCTTCGAACGATCGGCAAGACCGACCTCGTGGAGAGCTCCGGGCCGGAAGTGATCTTGAGGATGTGTCGTATGGCGCCAGCTTTGACCTCGTCGTAGTGCACCGTCGACGTGGCTCCGTTGTTTCCCCGAAGGCTGCCGCGATTGCGGCGCTCATTGCTGGCGCGGAATCTGGCATCAAGGCCATTCGACTTCAAGTAGGCGACTTGGGCTCCGCCGGCGGACCAGGTCTTGAGGTTCTTGTTGAATGCCGCGTGCCACAGCGATACGACGTACCCGCGGCGCCGGTCATAGACCGTCATCGCCGCATCGCTGGTACGCGCAGGACGAGCACCCCGTGGTATTCGAAGCGAGTCGAGCTCTGGCGGAAGCTCGTAGCTCGTGGCGCGAACCTTGTACTGAGGGCTGTGTCGGTGAGACCAGTAGATGGGCTGTCCCCAGGGATTCTTCCGGGCTCCCGCCAGTCGAATGCATCCTCTTCCGGCCTCGGGGGCGGACTTCAAGTAGCGCAGTATTCCCTTGTTGTTTCGGTGCTTTGGTGCGTTTCGAGGGAGGGGGGTGTTCCAGTACGAGTGATCGCCGAAGGCGCGATGCGGCTTACTCCGCTGGGCGGACGATGCGGAGGTGGAGGCGCCGAGGGGAGCCGTCAAAGGTGCCAGGACCACCAGGCACAGCATCGTCGTGAGGACCAGGCGCTTGCTGGTGAACAACGGGAATCACCTCTCGTGCATCGTCCGAAAGGACGGAGCGACGTTCGTCGGACAGGCCCGTGGGTATGGGCCACGTCCCTTGGCACTGACAACACCACGGGACCAACCCATCAAACGCTCCGGCTGATGTCTAGGAGCGTCGAGTGAATCAATAACGAAACGGTAACGGCATTGCCAGCACATGCCAAGTTGCCGTGCCCACGCACTGCCTTGGTAGTCGGACGTGAGGGGTCAATTTCCTGGTTCTGATCATCTGTTCAGCATTTTGGCTCTACCGTCGGGCCCTGGTCCCCTCGCATCGGAGCCCGCCATGCGTCGTTTCGCCCTTCCGCTCCTCCTGCTGACGCTAGCCACGGTCATTGCATCGTGTAGCTCTGCCGATCCATCGGCGCCGCGCACCTCGGAAGTAGCGCGTTCAGCTGGCGGGACCGGCGACCCCGGTGGCGCTGAAGAGGCCGAGCGGGGCGGTTCGAACGAGGCCGCAGAAAAGGAGGAAGACACCGAGAAGCGACTCGAGGCACTGGAAGCAGCCCAAGCGGCCGGAACGTTTGGTCAGAGCGCTCCGAGCGGCTTGCGCGCGGCCGCCGGCTGGTATCCGGAAGTGCTGTTGAAGCGCACGACTGACGACTGGGAGCCAGCGGTTGCCGCCGATCCTCGTAAGCCATTCGTCTACGTCCTGACCACGCGCTATGCCACTGAACCGGGATGTTCGACGCATTGTCGTTTGCCGTACATCCCGCTGACGATCTCGCAAGACGGTGGACAAAGCTGGCAGAAGTCGTCTCCGCTGTGCTCCTGCCGAAAGTCTCATGGCCAGTACGACCCGACGATCGAGGTCGTCCCGAAGAACGGGGATGTGTACACGGCGTATCTCACGGCCGACCGCAAGGGTGCCTTCTCGACGGTCTTCCAGAAGTCGACGAACCACGGTCGATCCTGGTCAGACCCCGTACGTGTGTACGGACGCGTCGGGTGGACCGATAAGCCCGAGATCACCATGAGTTCGAACGGGAAACACATCTACGTCAGCTGGAACGGGCCGCAGGTGGGAGACCCTTGGGTGGGCGTATCGCACGACTACGGGAAGACCTGGACCCAGACCAAGGTGGACTCCTCCAAGAGGTACTACTTCGCCTACGACGGAACGGTCCTTCCCGGGGGAACAGTCGTCTTCTCGCAGAGCAACCTGATCTACGGGGGAGTGGGGAACTCCTATAACCGGAGTGTTCGCCACTTCGCGGTTATTTCGCGTGACAAGGGAAAGACTTGGGAACGCGTTCTCGTGGACGAGGTGCAGCGAGGCCCAGCGTGTGTGGCTGACGGTTGCGGTGAGGACTACTACCTCGGCCAGGCAAGCGTGGCCAACGACCCACAGGGCAATCTTGTGTTCGCGTACGAGGGCGCACCGGCGCCCGGCGAGCCCCAACGGATCTACACCCGCACGTCCACCGACGAAGGACAAACATGGGGCAAGCGCTCCGTCCTGTCAGTTCCGATTGAGAATGCCACGGGTCCCCGCGTCGACAGCGCGGGAAACGGTGACGCCCGGGTCTGGTACTTCCAGACCAGCAACGGGGGCGATCCGGACGCGTGGAACGTCTGGTACCGCACCTCGAGTGATGGCGGTTCGACGTGGACGAGCCCGATCAAGCTCAATAGCGCGACGTCCGGACCTGGGTACATCACCCCCGAGGGCTTTATGGAGCCCTACGGCGACTACGGCGAGATCGCCGTGACGAACGAGGGGAACACCGTGGCCGTCTGGGGTGCTGGGTTCAGCTACACCGGTCCTGGTAACACCTGGATTGCTGTACAACGCTAGATCCCCTGGGGATGGTGCCGCTGTCTCCTTGGTTTTGCGCAGCGCGCACCCCCGACTTATAGTTGCGTGGTGCAAGCAACTAAAACGAATCTGACGCCCCTGGCAGATGCCCTCCGCGACGTGTTCATGGCGGCGCGTCGCAGGTTCACCGGCTCCGAACAGGACAAGTCGGTGATTGCGCTCCTCGCCCAGTTGACGGCGTGTGGTCCACTCCGCAGCGCTGACCTGGCCGAACGTGCCTGCCTCGACCCGTCCACGGTCAGCCGGCACCTCGGGAGTCTTGAGGGTGACGGCTACGTGGACCGCACGCCAGACCCGGACGACGGGCGGGCGGCTCTGCTGCAGGTGACCGACGCGGGGGAGCGCTACCTGGCCGAGGTCCGCCAGCAGCGCCTCGCCGTCCTGTCAGATGCCCTCTCCCACTGGTCCGACAAGGACATCGCCACCCTCACCCGTCTCAACCGGCGACTCGCCGAAGACCTGGAGCAACTGTGACGGCTTCATCCGCTGCCGACGAGGCAGCCGAGACCACCGACTCGTCCTACAAGCAGTCGGGGACTGGCCACCTCTACTGGGCGCTCGGAGCCTTGATGCTCACGATGCTTCTGGCCGCCCTCGACCAGACCATCGTCTCGACGGCGCTGCCCACGATCACCAGCGACCTGGGTGGGCTCAACGAGCTGTCGTGGGTGGTTACGGCATACCTGCTGACAGCCACCGCGAGCACGCCGATCTGGGGCAAGCTGTCCGACCTGTATGGACGCAAGCTCATGCTGCAAACGGCCGTCGTGGTCTTCGTTCTGGCGTCGGCGCTCGCCGGGCTCTCCCAGAACATGGCTCAACTCATCGGGACGCGTGCCCTGCAGGGTCTCGGTGGTGGTGGGTTGATGGTGCTGGTGATGGCCGTGCTCGCCGACTTGATCCCGCCGCGAGAGCGCGGTCGGTACGTCGGACTGTTCGGCGGCGTATTCGGCATCGCCAGCGTGATCGGCCCGCTTCTGGGTGGCTTCTTCACCGAGCACCTGTCGTGGCGGTGGATCTTCTACATCAACCTCCCACTCGGTATCGCCGCCTTCCTGGTGCTCGGTTCCGTGCTGCACCTGCCGCGTCATCGTAAGGAGCACCGAATCGACTGGGCCGGTGCCATTCTCCTGATCGTCGGCGTGACGAGCCTGCTCATGGTCACGGTGTGGGGCGGTAACCAGTACGCGTGGCTGTCACCACAGATCATCGGAATGGCAGTCCTCGGTGTCGTGGCAGTGGTCGCCTTCGTGTTCCAGGAGCTGCGCGCACCGGAGCCCATGGTCTCGATGGAACTCTTCCGCAACCGAGTCTTCACGATCACCTCGGCGATCGGCTTCGTTGTGGGCTTCGCGATGTTCGGATCGATCGTCTACCTGTCGATCTACCTGCAGGTCGTCTACGGGTCCAGTCCTACCCGGGCCGGCCTGCAACTGCTGCCGCTGATGGCGGGGATCCTCTTCACCTCGATCGTGAGCGGACGGCTGATCACGCGCACGGGCAAGTACAAGCCGTACCCCCTCATTGGCACGGCGCTGGCAACAGTCGGTCTGTACTTGCTGGCGCAGCTGGGTGGGACGACGCCCTACTGGCAGATCGCCTTTGCGATGGTGGTGCTAGGTGCTGGTCTCGGCAACGTCATGCAGGTCCTGGTCCTAGCCGTGCAGAACTCCGTCGAACCGCGCGACATTGGCACGGCGACAAGCGGTGCCACGTTCTTCCGCTCGATTGGTGGCTCGTTCGGAACTGCGGTCTTCGGTGCCGTGTGGGCCGCACGCCTGGCGTCTGAGCTGGCGGGGTTTCTGCCGCCGGGTAAGGCCGGTAACAACCCGACAACCTCGATGGCCACTATCCAGGCGCTGCCTCCCGAGCTGCAGAGCGAGGTGCTGGGTGCGTTCGCCAAGGCCATCGATGCCACGTTCATGGTCGCCGTTCCGATCATGGCGATCGCATTCATCCTGGCGATCTTCGTGCCCCAGGTGCCGTTGCGTACGCGCGACGATGATGCCATGCCGAATCTGGATAGCTTCGACGCTGAGGCACTCGAGGCGGAGGCGAAGACGCTTCCCTGAAGGGCAGCTCAGTGTTAGGTGCTCGCATGCGCCGGGCGGCGCGCGACCCAGATGGCCACAAACGCGGCAACAGCGGCGAGAACGGCGAACGCCGGACCGTCACCCGCCCATTCGGCGAAGGCTCCACCGACAGTGGGTCCGGCCATTCCTGACAGGGCCCAGATCACGTTTGCCAGGGCGCTCATGATGGCGACCGTCACAGCGCCGCGCGCAACGCTGAACAACCCGAAAGGAAAGGTCAGCGCGACGATGATTCCTGTTGTGATGCTGGCTCCGAACAGGAACAGCATGGCCGCCGGAACCCCTGCCATCAATGCGGGAATCAGGGCACTCGCCGCTAGGCCGGTGGTGGCGGCAGCGGCAATGGTCGGTCGGGCCCATCGGTCAGCTCGACGCGCCGTGATGGCGCTGGCGGTGACGAAGACCACGGCCGCGATCGAGAAGACGACGCCGATCGCTGACACGTCGTATCCGTAGCGGGCAAGGCGAAGCGGAACCAAGAGGTCTGCCGTCATCCACACCACAGCAGCTGCTGTGGTCAGCATGAGCATCGTCACGAGGTCGGGATCGGAGTGAGCCGCCCTCAGAAGCTCTCGGGTGGGCGGCGCCGGGTCCTTGTTCAGCCCCGTGCCTGATCGATCGAGAAGAAGGGCGGCGAAAAGCAAGGTGGTGATGATTCCGACGCCGACGAATGGCGCGCTGAGACCGAAGTGCTTGGCTACCCAGCCGGCGTAGCCGGGGCTCAGCGTGGCGCCGAGTCCGACGATGGAGGTCGTCAGGGCCAGCACGCGGGGGCTCTCGTCGCCCGCTGCGTCCGCCAGCCATGCAGCGGTGGAGACCCACATCACGCCGAAGCCGAGACCGAACACCAGGCGGGCCGCGATGATGAACCAGTAGCCAGGGGCAACGGCCATCGCGAAGCCTGCAACGGCGATGATGGCCATTGACGCGAGTGTGAGGGTCCTGGGGCTTACCCGCTGGGTGATCGCGCTCGCAGGTAAGGAGGCAAGCAGAATGCCGAAGCTGGCGATCGACAGCACCAGCCCGCCCTCGAAGTCGGTGAGGTTGTACCTCTCGACGTAGGACGGGATGAGTGGCGTGACACCCGACCACGACAGCTCTCCGACGAAGAGCGCGATGTAGACGAGGACCACCACGCGCATTCGCACGAAAGGCAGCCTTTCGGGTCGGGGCGCTCAGGCCTTGGCGGCACGATCCTTGAGGATCTGCTGACTAGCCAGTCTGGCCGGTGCTCCCATGACGCAGCCGCCCGGGTGGGTACCTGAACCGCACTGGTAGTAGCCCTCGATCGGTGTGCGGTACTGGCTCCACTCCGGTGCGGGGCGGAAGAAGTACATCTGCGGCAGCAGGAAGTCGCCTGCGTAGATGTTGCCTTCGGAGAGCCCGACAACCCGCTCAATGTCGAGGGGTGTCACGACCTCACGGTGCAGGACGAGATCGCTGAACCCGGGAAAGAACTCTTCGATGGTGCGCTGCACCGTGTCGCCCAGGTTGTTGCGTTCGGTGTCCCAGTCGCTGCCCTTGAGGTGGTAGGGCGCGTACTGCACGAAGCACGACATGACGTGCTTGCCAGGCGGCGCCATGTCGGGGTCGAGGAATGACTGCATACATGTGTCGAGGTAGGGGCGCTCGCTGTACCAGCCGTACTTCGCGGCATCGTATGCGCGTTCGAGGTACTCGATCGACGGCGCGATGCTCACGAAGCCGCGGTACTGGTCGGTGCGGTCACCCAGGGCCGGGTACTTGGGCGCGGCGTCCAACGCGAAGTTGACCTTGGCGCTGGTGCCATTGAACTGGAATCGGTCGATGGCCTCGACCAGGTCGCCCGGCAGCTCGCGCTGGTCGACGAGCTTGGTGAACGTCTGACGGGGGTCGAGGGCGCTGACGACGATGTCGGCGTAGTACTCGGTACCGTCCTGGAGCACCACACCGGTTGCTTGGCCGTCCTTGGTGATGACGTGGTCGACGTGTGCCTCGAGCTTGATCTCGGCACCGAAAGCTTGAGCCGCCGTGCCGAGCACCTGGGTGAAGCCGCCGTTGCCGCCCTTGTGGAAGGACCACGAGCCCAGATGGCCGTCGTGCTCACCCATCGCCATCATCAGCGAGACGAAGCCGGACCCCGCTGACATCGGACCGACCTTCGTCCCCGTCGTCGACGAAGCTGCGAGGTAGCCCTTCAGCACCTCGCTCTCGAAGTAGTCGTCCAGGAAGTCTGAGATGCTGCCCGTGATCAACCGGACCGCATCGTGCACCACCTTTGGTTCAGCCGAGCCCAAGTGACCGAGCAGCCAGGCGACATCCTGAGCGTCCTCGGGGGTCTTGCCGAAGATGTTCGGCGGTACCCGGTCGAAGAGGGGGTACATCAGCTGCAGGACGCGCCCCACGTCGTGCTCGTAGCGGTCCATCGCATCGGCGTCGCGTGGTGAGTGACGCATGATCTCGCGGATGTTCTCGTCACGGTCAGGTCCGAGCAGCAGGTAGTCGCCGTTCTCCATGGGCGAGAAGGACGTCGGCATGTAGATCGGGTTGAACCCGTACTTGGTCAGCTCGAGCTCGCGGATGACCTCTGGCCGGATCAGGCTCAGTGCGTAGGAGAACGTCGTGAAACTGAACCCCGGGTGCAGCTCTTCGGTGATCGCGGCTCCTCCGACGAGGTGCCGTTGTTCGAGAATCAGCGTCTTGAGACCCGCTTTCGCGAGGTAGGCGCCGTTGACGAGGCCGTTGTGACCCCCGCCGACGATGATCGCGTCGTAGCGGTTGGTTTCGGTCATGACATCGACGTCTTTCGCTCGGGGGTGAAGAAGGGCATGCGGGTCACCGTGGCCGGGACGGTGGTGTACACGTGGTTGACGGTCTGCTCGACGTGGACCGTCGTGCCGACGGTGGCGAGATCTGGTCGCACTCGCGCAATTCCCACCTGCGTCTGCAGCATCGGCGAGTACGTGTAGCTCGTGGCGTAGCCAGCACGTTCGCCGTGTTCGTCGTAGAGCATCGTCTCCCAGTCGGCAGGGGGCTCGTCTTTCGGCGGGATCAGCCCTGCTTCGTAGAAGAGCTGCTCGAAGGCGTGGCCGTCGACGCTCAGGCCGACTGTCTTCCATCGGGACGCCCCGGTCGCGCGCTCGTTGAGGATCGCCGGTCGACCGGCGAACGGGCGGGTGTCGTCGTCGATGCCCTTCAGCAGCCAGCCGAAGCCGAGCTCGTCGGGGGTGAACCGATCGTGCTCGTTGAAGGCGTAGCGGCTTGAGCTGAACTCGACTCCGATCAGGGGAAGGCCGGCCTCTATCCGCAAGATGTTGAGTGCGTGGTCGCCAAACGGACGCATCTGGTGTGGTTTGCCGGCTTCCATCACGGCGTCCAGAACCGCGAGTGCGTCGTCAGCGGGGATGCGGATCTCGTAGCCGAGGTCGCCGGTGAACCCGGTACGGCTGATGGTGACCTCGCTACCAGAGATCTTCGCCTGCACGTGGCCGAAGTACCCCAGGTCGGTGATCTCGGGGGCGAGCTCGGCGATCACCGCGCGAGACCGCGGCCCCTGCACCGCGAGCATCGCGTAGGCCGCGGACACGTCTTCGATTGACACCTCCAGCGACCCGATCTGGTTCTGAAGGAACGACAGGTTCGGTTCAGCAGCGGTGAGCAGGAAGTCGTTGGCCGAGTGACGGAATACGACTCCGTCCTCAAGAACGAAGCCTCCGTCGTCGCACCAGATCGTGTACTGGGCCCGGCCCGGCCGACAGGTTCGGATGTCGCGTGCGAGCAGTCCGCCGAGGTATCGCTCGGCGTCGCGTCCGGTGATCTCGTACTTGTAGAGCGGGGACGCATCGAAGAAGCCGACGGCGTTGCGGACGCCGAAGTACTCGTGCTTGGCGGCGATGTCGTACTGCGTCGCCGACAGGTACCCGGCCCAGTGCGTCCAGAGCTGGGTGGTGTTGAGTTCGGCGAGGCGTGGGTGGAACGGCGTGGTGCTGACCATGGGGGCTCCTCCACTGCGGCGGCTGGGCATGGCGGTCAGGCCACGCCCGCTGGCGTTCCGGCCACCCTAGGCATTGTTGGACAACTGCGCAATAGGTCTCTACGGTTGCCCGATGGCCCGCATGACCCCCGATGAACGTCGCGAGGCGATCGTGGACGCCACCTTGCGGGTGATGATCAAGCAAGGCATCGCCGCCACGACGGTGCGCGACGTCGCCAGCGAGATGGGGACCTCCAGCGGACTGATCCACCACTACTTCGACTCGATGGACGGGTTGCTCGCCGAGGCCTTCGACCACGTGGCGTCCGATGACCTGGCCCGCACCGCATCGGCCGTGGCGTCATCAGACGACCCCGTCGAACGGCTCGCAACTTTCTTCGACGTCTACAACAGGTCAGGTGACGAGTGGGGGATGCAGCTGTGGCTGGACGCGTGGGCGGAGGCATCGCGGCGTCCGGCACTTCAACAGACCTCGCGCCGGCTCAACGAGGCGTGGCAGGCGCTCGTGGCTGCCCTCATCGACGACGGGGTGGCCGCCGGAGTGATGAACTGTGACGACCCAGACGCTTCGGCCTGGCGGATCATCTCGCTGCTCGACGGCCTCGCTCTGCAGGCCGTCGCGCACGGCGACCTGGTCGCGCCAGATGACGCCACGAGCTGGGCCAGGCGATACGCCGAAGACGAGTTGGCCCTGCCGAGAGGTGCGCTACGGTCATCGGCGTCGCACGAGAGCTGAGGGGTACAGAGATGCAGAGTCTGAGCACGTGGTTCTGGTTCGACGGAGTCGCTGAAGAGGCCGCTACCTTCTATGCCGAGCTGTTCGGCGGTGAGGTCACCGGGATCCAACGCACCCCAGAAGGAACACCGTTTCCGGCCGGCGAGGTCATGACGGCGAGCTTCCGCATACTGGGCCACGACTTCCATGCCCTCAACGGCGGACCGCAGTTCCAGCACACGTCGGCGACATCGTTCATGGTGCCGTGCGATGGCCAATCGGAAATCGACCGGCTCTGGGCTGCTCTCGCCGACGGCGGGACCGAGCAGCAGTGCGGCTGGGTGGTGGATCGATTCGGTATCACCTGGCAGATCGTCCCCGACAACCTGCAGGAACTGCTCTCCGGTGGCGGTGAACCCGAGGCCGCGCAGCGCGTCTGGCAGGCGATGATGCCCATGGTCAAGCTCGACATCGCTGCTCTCGAGTCAGCGCTCCACGGCTAGCAGCACATGTTTGGGGAAACCTTGCGCGCCTATGGCGACGCAAGGTTTCCCCAAACATGTCGAAGCGGGAGCAGCCCAGGGTGGGCCGCTCCCGCTTCGCGGGTCGAGCGTTCTTACTTGCCGGCAGCGACGTTCTTGAGTGTCGCGCCAGCGCTCACCTTGGCGGTGTACTTGGCTGCGACCTGGATCTCAGCGCCGGTCTGCGGGTTGCGGGCAGTTCGGGCTGCACGGTAGGCGCGCTCGAAGGTCAGGAAGCCGGGGATGCTGACCTTCTCGTCCTTGGCGATCGTCTCACCCACGACCTCTGCCATCGCGGCGAGGACGCGGTCGGCATCCGCCTTGGTTACTCCAGCGCGCTCGGACACGGCCTGGACGAGCTCGGTGCGGTTCATGGGACTCCTCGATCTGTCACA
>JAHELE010000072.1 GCA_024644345.1 Actinomycetes bacterium
TATGGCGAGGACAAGTTCCGGGAGACGAATCGGTTCGCCCACCGAGAGACGGTCTACCTAGACGTTGAACCCGAGCGCCCGCAGCTGCTCGCGGCCTTCATCGGTGATCTTGTCTGGCCCCCATGGCGGCATCCACACCCAGTTGATCCGGACAGCATCGACGAAGGGGCTCAAAGCAACCTCGGTCTGGTCCTCGATGACGTCGGTCAAGGGACAGGCTGCCGAGGTCAATGTCATATCGATCACAGCGGTATTCGCCTCGTCCACGGTGATGCCGTAGACGAGCCCGAGGTCCACGACATTGATCCCGAGCTCGGGGTCGACGACGTCGCGCATCGCCTCGGTCAGATCGTCGCCGCTCGGGGTCAGCACAGCTTCACTCATGGACTGCTCCATTGGTTGACGCCAGGTCTTTGGTCGGGTCGGTCTGGTTGCCGACGGCATCGGGCAGGTCGATTGCTCCACCCGCCTGAGCCAAGGCATCCTTCCACGCCATCCATCCGAGCAGGGCGCACTTCACCCGTGCCGGGTAGCGTGCCACCCCCGCGAAGGCGACGGCATCGTCGAGTATCTCTTCATCAGGCTCGACGGTACCTCGGGACTGCACCATGGCAAGGAACGCTGTCGCGACCTCCAGGTCGTGCTCGACCGAGTGCCCGGTCAGCAGCTCGGTCATGACTGACACAGATGCCTGACTGATCGAGCATCCTTGTGCCTCGTACGAGATGTCGTCGACAGAGGTGCCATCATCGGTCAGCCGGACGCGCAAGGTGATCTCGTCGCCGCAGGTGGGGTTCACGTGGTGCACCTCGGCTCCGTACGGCTCTCGCAGTCCCTTGTTCTTCGGCGACCGGTAGTGGTCGAGGATGATCTCCTGATACATCTGCTCGAGCTTCATGCCAGCACCCCGAAGAAGCGCTGGGCGGCGCCGATACCCTCGACCAGACGGTCGAGGTCGTCGACGTCGTTGTACACGTAGAAGCTCGCCCTGGTCGTCGCCTGCACCCCATAACGCCGGCAGACCGGCCAGGCACAGTGGTGGCCGACCCGCACGGCCACTCCGCGGTCATCCAGAACCTGTCCGAGGTCGTGCGGGTGGATGCCGTCCACGACGAAGCTCACCGCTCCCCCGCGCTCGACAACCGAGGGTGGACCGATCACACGCACCCCGTCGACCTCGCCGAGTCTTCCCAGCAGGTACTCGGTCAAGAACGTCTCATGCGCCTCGACCTGGCTCATGCCGATGGCGCTCAGATAGCGAACGGCGGCATGCAGTCCGACCGCCTGTGAGATCGGTGGTGTGCCGGCCTCAAAGCGCTGCGGGGGTGGTGCGAAGGTGCTGCGATCCATGAACACCTGCTCGATCATGGAGCCGCCAGTGAGGAACGGTGGCAGCACCTCGAGCAGTTCCTGCCGTCCCCACAGGACGCCGATCCCCGATGGACCCAGCATCTTGTGACCCGAGAACACCGCGAAGTCGATGTCAAGCTGCTGAACCGAGAACGGCATGTGCGGCACCGACTGGCAGGCATCGAGCAGGACGAGAGCACCGACTGACCTAGCCCTGGCCGCGATCAGGTTGACCGGATTGATGGTCCCCAAGATGTTGCTCTGGTGCACGAAAGCCACAATCTTGGTGCGCTCGTTGATCACCTGCTCCAGATCGTCCAGAGCCAGGCGCCCGTCTGGCGTGAGCGAGAGCCACACGAGCTCGGCTCCGGTGCGCTGGGCGAGCTGCTGCCACGGCAAGAGGTTCGCGTGATGCTCCATCTCGGTGACCACGATTCGATCACCCGGACCCACGCGGAAGCGTTCGGCCTCGACGCCGGCGGTGGCGGCATTGCCCATGGCGTACGCCACGAGGTTGATCGCCTCCGTCGCATTCTTGGTGAACACGATCTCGGAGAACGCCGCGCCGATGAACTCAGCTACCGCACCACGCGCCGCCTCGTAGGCGTCAGTGGCTTCCTCACCCAGTGCGTAGGCACCCCGGTGCACCGGAGCGTTGCTCCGCAGCACGAACTCACGCTCGGCGTCCAGCACTATCTCTGGCTTCTGAGATGTTGCGCCGCTGTCGAGATAGATCAGCGGCGCTCCATCACGCACAGTCCTCGCCAGGAGCGGGAAGTCAGGCCGGATGGCTTGGACATCCAGAGGAGAGGCGTCGAGTTGAATGGACACGGGGCTCAGTTCGCCCCCGCGGACGCGAGATCCCGCCCGACGTAACGCTCATAGCCTTCGGCTTCAAGAGCCTCGGCCAGCTCGGGCCCACCTCGCTCGACGATGCGTCCGCCGGCGAAGACGTGAACCTGGTCGGGTTTCACATAGCGCAGGATGCGGGTGTAGTGAGTGATCAGCATGACCCCGGTCTCGCCGGTCGCGCGCACCCGATTGATGCCGTCGGAGACAACCTTGAGCGCATCGACATCGAGCCCCGAGTCGATCTCGTCGAGGATCGCGATTGTCGGCCTGAGGAGTTCGAGCTGCAGGAGCTCGGAACGCTTCTTCTCGCCACCGGAGAATCCTTCGTTGACGTTGCGCTCGGCGAAGGCTGGGTCCATGGAGAGCTGGTCCATCGTCTCTCTGACCTCTTTGACCCAGTGCCGGACCTTGGGAGCCTCTCCGCGAACGGCCGTAGCGGCCGTGCGGAGGAAGTTGGTCACCGAGACCCCTGGCACCTCGACGGGGTACTGCATGGCGAGGAAGAGCCCCGCCCTCGCGCGCTCGTCGATGCTCATCTCGAGGACGTCAACGCCGTCAAGGGTGATGGAGCCCGAGGTCACGTCGTAGCGCGGGTGCCCGGCCACGGCATATGCCAGCGTCGACTTGCCCGAACCGTTCGGACCCATGAGCGCATGCGTCTCACCGCTGGAGATCGTGAGGTCGACACCGCGCAGGATCGGACGTGCGCCGTCATCGGTCTCGACTGATACGTGTAGGTCCTTGATCGTGAGGGACGTCATGAGAGATCACTGCTCCTGGTGGTGACAAAGACGGTGCCGTCTTCGACTGTGACGGGATAGACGGGTACTGCGTCGGTAGCTGGAAGTGACAGTGGCTTGCCGGTGCGCAGGTCGAACTGAGAGCCGTGGAGCCAACACTCCAGGGAGCAGCCGTCCACCTCTCCTTCGGACAGGGATACCTGGCCGTGGGAGCAGATGTCGTTGATCGCGAACACCTCTCCCTCGGACAGAACGACGGCGATGGTGACGTCGTCGACCACTGCCTTGTGCGGCTCGCCGTCGGCCAAGTCGTCGAGGGTGAAGACGGCGACAAAGTGTTCGTTGCTCACGACGCTGAGGCCCTTTCCAGCTCGGTTTCCAACGCCGACTTCAGGCGATCTGTGACGAAGGGCACGCCGATCCGGTCGCGCAGCTCCGCGAAGAAGCCCGTCACCACGAGGCGGCGGGCCTCCATCTCAGGAATCCCGCGGGCCATCAGGTAGAAGAGCTGGTCGTCGTCGAGCCGTCCGGTGACACTCGCATGCCCTGCGCTCGCCACGTCACCGGTCTCGATCTCGAGATTGGGAACGGAGTCGGCCCGGGGCCCGTCGGAGAGCAGCAGGTTGCGGTTGATCTCATACGTCTCGGTTCCGACAGCGCCGGCTCGGATCAGAACGTCACCGATCCAGACCGAGTGCGCCCGTTCCCCGATCAAGGCGCCTCGGTAGTTCACGTTGCTACGGCAGTGCGGCTCGCTGTGGTCGACGAAGATGCGGTGCTCGTGGTGCTGGCCGGGATCGGTGAAGAAGAGGCCGAGCAGCTCGACATCGCCCCCGGGGCCGGCGAATGTCACCTCCGGCGTGACCCGCACCACCTCGCCGCCCAGTGACACCACCACGTGCACCACGCGGGCATCGCGTCCCACCTCGATATGGTGCGCCGACAGATGCACCGCGTCGACATCCCAGTCGAGCAGCGTGACGACAGTGAGATGGCCTTGGTCGCCAACCTTGATCTCGAGGTTGTCGGCATACGTGGCCGACCCCACGTGATCGAGTACAACAACCGCCGAGGACAGGGCCTCGACGTGCAGCAGAAGGTGCCCGAAATCAGCACCGGGTGTGCCGTTGCCGTGGGCGCGGATGACCACCGGCTCATCCAGCTGTGTGTCCTGCGGCACGGTGAGAATCGTGGCCGTGTCCGATCCGGCGAAAGCCAGCGCGGCCACGCGGTCGCCGGGCAGGCCCACGGCTCCGAGGCGCGCATCACGGCGGCCATCCCGGTGCGACACCCGCTCGACCTTCACGTCGTTCGGCGCCTTGACGTCAAGGCTCACGCTGCCCGATCCGGACGGGGCATCCAGGTCATCGGTCAGCAGGTCGCGCAGCTGTCCGATCGGTGTGAAGCGCCATTCTTCCTCGCGCCCCAGCGGGATCGCGAAGTCGGCCGGATCGAGCGACCGTGTTCGCTCGCTGCGGTCGACTGCTGGTACGTCGGACGTCACTGTCAGCCCACCGCCCCTTCCATCTGCAGCTCGATCAGGCGGTTGAGCTCGAGGGCGTACTCCATGGGCAGCTCGCGGGCGATCGGCTCGACAAAGCCACGGACGATCATCGCCATCGCCTCGTCCTCGGTCATCCCGCGGCTCATCAGGTAGAAGAGCTGGTCCTCGGAGAGCTTGGTGACGGTCGCCTCGTGACCCATGGCCACGTCGTCCTCACGGATGTCGGCGTAGGGGTAGGTGTCGGACCGACTGATGTCGTCCACCAGGAGGGCGTCACACTTCACGGTCGACTTCGACCCGTAGCAGCCCTCCTTGATCTGCACCAGACCGCGGTACGAGGTACGACCTCCACCCCGAGCGACGGACTTGGATATCACGCTCGACGACGTGTTGGGTGCCGCATGAACCATCTTCGACCCGGCGTCCTGGTGCTGCCCCTCACCGGCAAAGGCGACCGAGAGCGTCTCTCCCTTGGCATGCTCACCAACCAGCCAGACTGCCGGGTACTTCATGGTGACCTTGGACCCGATGTTTCCGTCGACCCACTCCATCGTGGCGCCCTCGTGCGCCACCGCGCGCTTGGTCACCAGGTTGTAGACGTTGTTCGACCAGTTCTGGATGGTCGTGTAGCGACAGCGCGCGTTCTTCTTCACGATGATCTCGACGACGGCCGAGTGCAACGAGTCGCTTGAGTAGATCGGTGCCGTGCACCCCTCGACGTAGTGAACGTACGCACCTTCGTCGACGACGATGAGGGTGCGCTCGAACTGTCCCATGTTCTCGGTGTTGATCCGGAAGTAGGCCTGCAGGGGGATCTCGACGTTCACACCCTTGGGCACGTAGATGAACGATCCCCCTGACCACACCGCGCTGTTCAGTGCGGCGAACTTGTTGTCGCCCGAGGGGATGACGGTG
Source organism: Actinomycetes bacterium (assembly GCA_024644345.1). Classification (GTDB taxonomy): domain Bacteria; phylum Actinomycetota; class Actinomycetes; order JAHEKZ01; family JAHEKZ01; genus JAHEKZ01. The sequence goes on from JAHELE010000072.1 coordinate 5,362, forward strand.
CCGAAGTACTCGCGGAAGAGCTCTGGCTGCTCGCGCAGCGCGGTGTCGGTGTCCAGGAACAGCACCCCCTGCTCCTCGAGGTCTTCGCGGATGGCGTGGTAGACCACCTCGGACTCGTACTGGGCGGCGACCCCTGCAACCAGCCGCTGCTTCTCAGCCTCGGGGATACCCAGCTTGTCGTAGGTCTTCTTGATGTCCTCGGGCAGCTCTTCCCAGGAGGTCGCCTGCTTCTCGGTGGAGCGGACGAAGTACTTGATGTTGTCGAAGTTGATGCCGGTGAGGTCTGAGCCCCAGGTCGGCATCGGCTTCTTTCCGAAGAGCCGCAACGCCTTGAGCCGGTAGTCGAGCATCCACTCCGGTTCGTTCTTCTTGGCCGAGATGTCGCGTACGACCGCCTCGGACAGCCCCCGCTGCGCCGCGCTGCCTGCGACGTCCTGGTCATGCCAACCGAACTCGTACGTGCCGAGGCCGTCGAGCTCGGGGTGGGCCGTGGTGCTCATGCGGAGGTCCTCTCCGTCGTGGGTGAACCGTGCGGGATGGTCGTCGGCGGACTGGCGGTCAGAGGGATCACCGTGGTGCAGACACCGTCACCGTGGGCGATGGTGGCCAAGCGCTGCACGTGCCGGCCGAGAAGGCGCGCGAATGCCTCGGTCTCCGCCTCGCACAGCTGGGGGTACTGCCCCGCCACGTGCGCGACCGGGCAGTGGTGCTGGCAGACCTGGACGCCGCCCGGTGCCGGGTCGATGCTCGTGGCGAAGCCGAGGTCGCCGAGGGCCGCGGCGAAGGCCTGCATCTGTTCGGCGTCCGAGGTGTCGCTGGTGCTTGCCGCGCTCTGCCACGAGTCGCCGAGCAGATGCCGCAACCGAGCTTCGAGCGCGGCGGCTCGAGACTCCGCGAACTCCATGACCGCAGCCTGCCCCCCGACCTGCTCGACGAAGGCGAGGGCGTCGGACGCCAGCTCGTCGTACTCCGCCGGGAACTGGCCCCGTCCGGCCTCGGTGAGGGCAAACGTGCGCGCCGGGCGGCCGCGACCCCGGGTCGGCGTCGGCCCGTACGGCGGTCGTGCAGTCGAGCTCACCAGGCCGTCAGCGGTCAGGGTGTCGAGATGGCGGCGCACCGCAGTCGAGCTGATGCCGAGGCGGTCGGCCAGTTGCGAAGCGGTCGCCGGGCCCTGGGTCAGCAGCGAGGCGGCGACCCGGTCACGCCCGGCACCGTCGGTCACCGGATCGGACGGTGACGCCGACGTCCGCTGACCTGGATGCTGGCTGGCGATTTTCACAACGTCATTGTTGCGTAAAAGCCCGCCGAATGCATCCTCGGGGGTCGTCTCTAGGCTCTGGGCGTGTCCGACGGCGCTCCCACCCCTCCCGCAATGCCGGCGCTGTCCGTCTCGGGCCTGGTCAAGCGCTACGGCGAGCGCACCGTGGTGGACTCGCTCGACCTCGACGCCGCCCAAGGGGCCGTCACGGCCGTCCTCGGCCCCAATGGCGCGGGAAAGACCACGACCCTGGAGATCTGCGAAGGACTGCGGAACGCCGATTTGGGGAGCATACGAGTGCTGGGACAGTCGCCCCGCGACCCGACGTTGCGGGCCAGGGTCGGGGTCATGCTTCAGGAGGGAGGCGTCTACGGGTCCGTCTCGGCGGTCGAAGCGCTGACGCACGCTGCTGCCCTGTACGAGTCGCCGCAGGGGGTGAGCGACCTGGTGGACGCTCTCGGGTTGGCAGAAGTGGCAACGGTGCCCTCGCGGCGTTTGTCCGGTGGCCAACGACAGCGGCTCGGCGTCGCGCTCGCGATCGTCGGACGCCCTGAGCTGGTCTTTCTCGACGAACCGACCGCCGGCCTCGACCCTCAGTCACGGCGCGCCGTGTGGGAGCTGATCGCGTCGCTGCGCGACGCCGGCGTGGCCGTGGTCCTGACCACGCACTACCTGGAGGAGGCCGAGCACCTTGCTGACCACGTGGTGATCATGGACCACGGACGAACCCTGGCGTCCGGGCACCCACACGATCTGGTCTCCTCCGTCGCGTCACGCACCCTCCGGTTCACCGCAGAGTCCGGGCTGCATCTGCAGGGCCTCGAGAAGCGCCTGCCTCACGGCAGCACCGCGGTCGAGGTCTCCCCCGGCACCTATCTGGTCACCTCGCCTGACCTGTCCGAGGCCATGGGCCATGTGTCCGCCTGGTGCATCGACCTCGGGATCAATCCCACGGGCATCAGCTCGGAGCAGCGGACCCTGGAAGACGTGTTCCTCGACCTCACCGGAGATGACCTGCGACCATGACGCTGGACGTCCGGCCCCGAGCAGCTCCCGCATCCCGACCACGTCGGGTGCTCGCCCATGCGCGTCTCGAACTGGTCATGCTGCTGCGCAACGGCGAACAGCTGCTGCTGACCGTCGTCCTCCCCTTGGGGCTGCTGGTTGCGCTCGCCCTCACCGACATCATCGACGTCGGAGGATCCACTCGCGAAGAGCGCCTGGCCATCGTTGTCCCCGGCATGGTGGCCCTGGCTGTTCTCTCGACCTCGTTCACCGCACTGGCCATCCAGACCGGGTTCGAGCGCCGCTACGGCGTGCTACGGCGGATCGGCACCACACCGCTGACCCGCTCGGACGTGCTGGGCGGCAAGTCACTCGCGGTACTCACGATCGAGACGGCGCAGGTGCTGGTGCTGAGCGGCGTGGGCGCGGCCATGGGCTGGCGCCCTGACCCGGTGGGTCTGGTGCTCATGGTTCCGCTGGTCCTGGTCGGCAGCGCAGCACTCGCCACCCTCGCCCTGCTGCTCGCGGGAGTCGCGCGTGCCGAGGCGACGCTGGCGCTGGCCAACCTGGCGTACCTGGTGCTGGCCAGCGCCGGTGTCGTCATCCCGGTCGAGAAGGCCCCGGACGGAGTGCAGCCTTTCCTGGAGCTGCTGCCATCGGCGGCGCTCGCCGAGAGCCTGCGGATCGCGACCATGGACGGGTCGGTCAACGGGTACCTGGTGGCCGTCCTGGTGGTGTGGGCGACCCTGGCTGGCGCAGGAGTGAGCCGCTGGTTCCGCTGGGAGTAGTCCGGAGCCCACGGCAAGAACTTGTTCACAGGTTGTGCATCCAACTGTGGGTTGGCGGGCGAAGAAGGGGTACACGGTCGTCGCCGTTGGGGCGACGCCACTTCTTGAGGGAGTGACCTTCATGTCCGCTCTACGTACCGGCCGCGTGGCAGCGGCCCTCACGCTGGCAACGCCGTTGGCCTTCGTCTCGATGGGAACTGCCCAGGCCGCCGACGACGCCCAGGTGTCAGTCCTGCACGGCATCCCTGGCCTGACCGTCGATGTCTACGTCAACGGCGACCTGACCCTCGACAACTTCAAGCCGGGCGATCTGGCCGGCCCCCTTGCTCTACCGGCCGACACCTACTCCATTGAGATCACCGACAAGAACGACAAGAACACCGTCCTGCTCGGTCCGGCCGACGTTCCGGTCGAGGCCGGTGGCAACTACACCGTCGTTGCCAACCTCGATGCCAAGGGCAAGCCGACCGTCACGCCTTTCCAGAACGACATCTCCACGGTCGCAGCGGGAGAGGCGCGAGTGACGGTACGTCACGTGGCCGCAGCGCCGAAGGTCAACATTGAGGCCAACGGCGATGTCCTCGCAGCTGGTCTGGTCAATGGTGACGAGGCCGTCGCCGACGTTCCCGCAGACTCCTACGACGTGGCCATCGTTCCCGCATCAGGCGGGGCCGCCGTGTGGGACGAGAACGTCGACCTGGCTGAAGGCGTCAACACGATCGCCTACGCCTGGGGTTCACTCGACGACGACACCTTCGCCGTTGCGGTGCAGACCATCGATGGTCTGCACTCGGCCCCGGGTGCGGTCCACGCCGGAGAGGTCGGTCTGGCGGGATCAGGCTCGGACACCAGCCCGTGGCTGATCGCCGCTCTTGCCGGGTCGGTCCTGGTGGGTACCGCTGCTGCTGTTCGCCTCGTCCAGGTTCGCCGCTAGCCAGCACAATCGGCAACGGACAACGCCATGCGTAGGACACGCTCCACAGTCACCGCGGCAACCGCCCTGGCGGTTGCCGCGGTGACTGGCGTGTCCGCCTCCGTCGCCCTGGCGACCGGAAACGAGGGTCCGGCCGTTCAGGAGTTCTCTGTGGCCCGCGAATCGATCGGCCCCGACCCTCGATCAATGTCGACACATGACAGACCAGCACACGTCACCAGGCCCAAGACCGGCGAACGCGGGATCGGCCCAGGCCCGGAGGTTCTCGACCCGCCCCGACGCGTAGTGGTTCCGGATCTCGGCGTGAACGCTCAGGTGGTGCCCACCGGAGTCACCCAGCGCGGTGACGCCCAGATCCCACGCGACGGGGACGTCATCGGATGGTACGAGTACGGCGCAGCCCCCGGCGAGCTGCGTGGCAGCTCAGTCCTGATCGGGCACCGCGACACGCAGGCTGAAGGCCCAGGCGCGCTCTTCGACCTGGACCAGCTGCGACCGGGTGCCTCGGTACGGGTCTCACAGGGCAAGCGCACCGTCGCCTATCGGGTCGTTCAGCTCCGCAGCATCGACAAGGCCGGTCTACCGGACGCCCTTTTCCGCCGCGGCGGACCCCACCAGCTGGTTCTCATCACCTGCGGCGGCCCCTACCTGCCGGACGCCGGCGGCTACCAGGAGAACCTGTTCGCCATCGCCGTTCCCAAGGAGCGATGACGGTGACCGTCGTTCTCGAGTTCCCTCACCGCGCTACCGTGGGACGCGTGGCCAACGATCCCGTACCGCTCAATCCGGCCGCGTCGGAAGCCGGTCGCATTGCCGAGCTCGCCACCGACGCAGCCGTCGGGGTCGCGTTCGCCGATGGCCACGAATGGGCCCTCGAGGAAGCCTATCGACGCTGGGGTGCGCTGATCCACACGGTGGCTCTGCGTGCCACGGGGAGCGCCCACGATGCCGACGACGTGGCGCAGTCAGTCTTCGTCTCGGCCTGGCGGGGGCGTCACCGCTACTCCCCCGACCGGGCGGCCCTCCCCGCCTGGCTCCTGGGGATCACCAAACGTCGGATCGCCGACCACTGGGATGCGCGATCGCGCGAGCAACGACGGATCGAGGCGGCCGGACATGCATCCGAATCAGTGCCCCAGAGCGAAGAGAGTGTGGAGCAGGTTGCCGACCGGGTTCTCATCGCCGATGAGCTCTCGCGACTCGACCAGCCCCAACGCCAGATCATGGAGCTCGCGTTCTTCGACGACCTGACACACCATCAGATCTCTGAACGTCTCGCCATGCCGCTCGGAACGGTAAAAGGTCACATCCGACGTAGCCTCATCCGGCTACGCAGTCGATTGGAGGTCGACGGTGTCGCAGTCTGAGATGCACGCCCCCGACGACCTCCTGGCTCTGCACGCCATGGGAGATCCCCTTCCGGATGCCATGGGGCGACATGTCGCCACGTGTCAACAGTGTCAGGTCGAGCTGGACCAGTGGACAGGCCTGGTGGCTTCGGGTCGACGCACCAGCCCGGCCGATGTGCCAGGCGAACCGTCGGCGCAGGTCTGGGCTGCCATCGCGGACGAGCTCGGCATCTCGGGATCATCCACACCGTCCGCGCCCGACTCTGCGACCGCAGATGTTGTCGACATATCCAGCGGCCGACGTCGCTGGTCGACCAGCTGGCTGGTCGCCGCGTCAGTGGCCGGCATCGTCGGCGGGGCTCTGCTCACCGCGGGCGGGGTCGCACTCAACGGCTCGGAACCGGCTGCCCCGGTCGCCGCGCCTCCGGTCATCGCACGTACGTCACTGGCGGCCCTTCCCGATCACCAGGGCGGGGGGGCGGCCACCATCGTCGAGACCGACGACGGCGACGAGCTGGTGATTGACGTATCCGACCTGAGTACGGGCGACGGGTTCTACGAGGTGTGGTTGATCGATCCCAAGACCTTCCAAATGGTGGGACTTGGCGCACTTGTCGACGACGCCGGGCGCTTCCCGATTCCCGACGGCCTCGACCTGAGTCAGTACTCAGTGGTCGATGTCTCCCTTGAGCCCCTCGACGGTGACCCGGTGCACTCCACTGACTCAGTGGTCCGAGGCGAGCTGTCCGCCTGACCTCGTTAGGCTGACCCGGTGGTTTCCAGGCTCAACGCGCCATCAGAGGGCGACGCGGTCGACCCGTCCGTGGGCGGCCCCGTCCGGTCTCACGTCGACGGCAGAGTCGGCAGGGTCGGTCGCCGCATCCTTCTGGTGAACGTTGTGGCCGAGGTCGGCATCGTGGTCACCGGCGGACTGGTGCGACTCACCGGATCGGGCCTCGGCTGCCCGACCTGGCCCGAGTGCACCGACGGAAGCCTGGTGCCTGTGACGACCCAGTCCGAGGGGTTCCACAAGTTCATCGAGTTCGGGAACCGGCTGCTCACCTTCGCGGTACTCGTCGCTGCCCTGGCCGCACTTCTTGTCGTCCTGCGTCCCTGGCTGGCAGCTCGCCTCGCTCGGCTCGGGCCACCGGGGGCGGTCCGCCGACCGCTCCTTGCCCTGGCAGTGGCTGTCAACATCGGAATCGTGGGTCAGGCGGTTCTCGGTGGCATCACGGTGCTGCTCGACCTGCACCCCGCCACGGTGGCCGCGCACTTCCTGCTGTCGATCGCGATGATCAGCGCTGCCTACCTGCTCTTTCGTCGGTCGTCCGACCCGGCCGACCGGCCGGTCGTCGTCGTGGTGGCCCGCGAGCTGCGGTGGCTGGCCCGCACTTTGGTCGTGGTCGGCATCGGTGTCCTCGTCCTCGGCACCGTTGTCACCGGATCGGGCCCGCACTCCGGCGACGCAGACGTCATCACGCGCTTCTCCCTCGACGTCCGCATGATGAGCTGGCTGCATGCCGACGTCGTCCTGGTGTTCTTGGGGATGGCGCTCGCCTTCACTTTCGCGGCTCGCCTCAGCGGCGCGCCCAAGGCTGCCACACGGGCGGGCCTGACGCTGTTGATCGCATGCGTCCTCCAAGGGGCCATCGGGTACACCCAGTACTTCACCGGCGTCCCCATTCCTCTCGTCTCGCTGCACATGCTCGGGGCCTGCCTGGTGTGGATCTCCACTCTGGAGGTTCTGATCAGCACCCGGCGGCGCGGTAGCGCGCCCGCCCGCGACGCGGACTCACCTCACTCAGTCGTCGTCCCCTGAGTCCGAGTCGAGCTCGGTCGAGGCCGTGGGAACGCCTCCTCGACATCGCACCTTCATCGTGACCTCGGCGTCCTTGCTCACGAAACGCACCTCAACCTCGGTCGCCGGACCACGTCGCACCTCGCTGACGCGGAACCCCACAGCGGGGCTCCACGAGCGCAGCGTCACCGATCCTGAGCGGCAGGCAGCCACGACGCTTCCCCCACGCGAGGCGAGGGTCCGCACCACCGCAGTCGGCACAGAGGTGGTCTGG
>JAHELE010000007.1 GCA_024644345.1 Actinomycetes bacterium
CGCCGCCGCTCACAGGAGGTCGTGTACTGATGAAGGTCATGGCCCAGATGGGCATGGTGATGAACCTCGACAAGTGCATCGGGTGCCACACCTGCTCCGTCACGTGCAAGCAGGCATGGACTAACCGCACCGGCGTCGAGTACGTCTGGTTCAACAATGTTGAGACGCGTCCGGGTCTCGGATACCCACGCACCTACGAGGATCAGGAAACCTGGCGGGGCGGCTGGGAGCGGACGCGGCGTGGACGGTTGCGGCTGAAGGGAGGGGGACGATTCAAGAAGTTGGCGTCCATCTTCTCCAACCCCAAGCTCCCCAGTCTTGATGACTACTACGAGCCGTGGACCTACGAGTACGACACGCTTATCTCGGCCCCACTCGGCGAACACACCCCGGTTGCGCAGCCGAAGTCACTCATCACCGGCAAACCTATGAAGATCGAGTGGTCCGCGAACTGGGATGACGACCTCGGGGGCGGGCCGGAGGTCATTGCGGATGACCCAGTGCTCGTCAAGATTCGTGAACAGGTAGCTGACCGTGTCAAGCTCGACTTCGAGAAAGCGTTCATGTTCTACCTGCCTCGTATCTGCGAGCACTGTCTGAACCCCTCGTGCGTCGCCTCCTGCCCCTCAGGAGCCATGTACAAACGAGCCGAGGACGGCATTGTCCTCGTCGACCAGGATCGCTGCAGAGGCTGGCGTATGTGCGTCTCCGGGTGTCCGTACAAGAAGGTCTACTTCAACCACAAGACGGGCAAGGCCGAGAAGTGCACGTTCTGCTACCCACGTGTCGAGGTGGGAATGCCGACAGTGTGCGCCGAGACGTGTGTCGGTCGTCTTCGCTACCTCGGTCTTTTCCTCTATGACGCCGATCGCGTCCTTGAATCGGCCTCCGTAGAGAACGAGCAGGATCTGTACCGCGCACAGCTCGACCTGTTGCTCGACCCCCACGACCCTGAGGTCATTGCAGCTGCGCAACGTGACGGGATTCCGAGCGACTGGCTCACCGCAGCCCAGAAGTCTCCCGTGTACCGCCTGGCCAAGGAGTTCGAGGTCGCCCTACCCCTACACCCGGAGTACCGCACCATGCCAATGGTCTGGTACATCCCCCCGCTTTCTCCAGTCGTCGACGCCCTCGTAGAGACGGGTCACGACGGCGAGGATGCCCGCAACCTGTTCGGAGCCATCGACAGCCTACGAATCCCCAAGGAGTACCTCGCCGAGCTCTTCACCGCGGGAGACACTGACGTGATCGACATGGTCCTGCGCAAGCTGGCAGCCATGCGCTCCACCATGCGCGACGTCAACCTGGGACGTGAGGTTGACGTGAGTGCGGCAGAAGCTGTCGGGTTCGATGAATCCACCGTGTACGAGCTCTACCGGCTGCTCGCCATCGCCAAGTACGACGAGCGATACGTCATCCCCGCGGCCCACAGCGAGCAGGCACATCAGCTCGAAGAGCTCGGCTGCTCGCTCGACTTCGACGAAGGCCCTGGGATGTATGGGTCCGGGCCTTTCGGTGAGGCTTCCGGGATGCCGGTACCTGTGGCGGTCGAGAACTTCCACGCCCTCAAGGAGCGACAGACCTCAGAGGCAGTACTCGATACCGGTAGCAAACGCGGCCGGGTCAACCTGCTCAACTGGGATGGCAAGGGAACCACGGCCGGCGTCTTCCCACCCGACACAAGGAAAGGAAGCTGATGGACGCCCGCGAGCGCTCCCTCGTCCAGCAGGCCTGCGCCGTCCTGCTCCGGTACCCGGAGGATTCCCTGCATGACCACCTTCCCCTGATCGGCGAGGTGGTGGCTGGACTGCCATCCGAGCCGGCGAGTCAGCTCGGTCAGTTCCTCGACTACCTGACAACTTCGCGGCTCCTTGACGTCCAACGACACTACGTCGAGACATTTGACATGCGTCGTAAGTGCTCCCCTTACCTGACGTACTGGACACACGGGGACACGCGCAATAGGGGAATGGCACTGCTTCATTTCAAGGGGGCCTATCGCGAGGCAGGGGTCACCATCGGCGAGGAGGAGCTACCGGACCACCTGGCCGTCGTCCTCGAGTTCGCTTCAGCGCACGACCCCGAGTTGGGAAACGCGCTGCTGGCCGAGCACCGAGCTGTCATAGCGCTCCTCGAGGCCGCCCTGGAGGATATCTCCTCGCCCTATGCCCTGGTGGTCTCGGCGACGTTGGGAACGACGAGCACCCTCACGCCTGAGGATGAACTGCTGATGCGACGACTGGCCGTCGCTGGCCCGCCGACCGAGACGGTCGGAATGGCCGGGCCGGTCGACCTCACTCTCACACCCTTCGGCGTCCAGTCATCGGATGCGGCAATGGAGGCTAGGCGATGAACAGCACCCAGATCCTCCTGTGGGACGTGCTCCCCTATGTGACCATCGCCGTCTTCGTGGTCGGCATGTTGTGGCGATTTCGGTACGACAAGTTCGGCTGGACCACGCGGTCGTCCCAGCTGTACGAACGCTCGCTACTGCGAATTGCCAGCCCCCTGTTCCATCTCGGCATGCTCGCTGTCGTGGCCGGCCATGTCGTCGGTCTGCTGATTCCCGAGTCATGGACCGATGCTGTCGGCGTGAGCGAGCACTTCTACCACCTGAACGCAGTGGCACTTGGTGCAGTCGCTGGAGCCGCGACACTGGTCGGGGTGGCACTGCTGGTCTACAGACGCCGTACGACCGGCCCGGTCTTTGCGGCCACGACCAAGAACGACAAGACGATGTACGTGTTTCTCTTGGCAGCGATCTGCCTTGGTCTGGTGGCCACCATGACGGGGGCCGGCGTCCTGGGCGACGGATACAACTACCGCGAGACAGTCTCGGTCTGGTTCCGCTCGATCTTCATTCTGCAGCCGCAGGGTGAGCTCATGGCTGACACGCCACTGGCTTTCCGAGTTCATGCACTCGCAGGGATGGCCTTGTTCATGGTGTGGCCCTTCACAAGACTCGTACACGCCTTCAGCGCACCATTGGGGTACCTCTTCCGCCCCTACGTGGTCTACCGCACCCGGAGCTCGTCAACAGCCGGCAACCGCAGCCCACGACCCGGGTGGGACCGCACCAACGTCTAACCCACCCATTCGGGGCCATGTCACACCGGTTCGGAATGACCGAACCGCAGGGGCACCCATCCGTCCACAGGTCCAACGAGTACGCGCGTTGGGTACCGCCTCAGTTCGTAATGACCGAACCCATGTGGCATGGCCCCAAATGGAGGGGGTTAGGGGGTGGAGCCGTTCACGTCTTCGTGGGGGACGCGGTCGTCCGGGGACGCGGGGACCGTGCCGAGGCGGCCGGCCTGGAAGTCCTCGAAGGCCTGGATCAGCTCGGCCTTGGTGTTCATGACAAAGGGTCCGTAGGCCGCTACTGGCTCACGGATCGGTTGTCCGCCCAGGATGTAGACGTCGAAGGCGCTGTCGCGCGAGTCCTGGCTCTCATCTGCCGCGATGGTCACCGACGAGCCCTGGCCGAAGACAGCCAGTTGGCCCCACGTCATCGGTCGCCGTTCGGCACCGACAGATCCCTTGCCCGACAATCCGTATACGAGGGCGTTGAAGTCTTCCCGCCATGGCAACGTGAGCGACGCTCCTGGCGCAATCGTCGCGTGCAGTAGCGTGATCGGTGTGTAGGTGACACCCGGGCCAGCGTGCCCATCGAGCTCACCGGCGATCAGCCGAACAAGAGCACCGCCGTCTGGTGACGAGAGCAGGCTGACCTTCGCCGATGTGATGTCTTGGTAGCGCGGCGCGGCGAACTTCAGCGAGCTGGGAAGGTTCACCCACAGCTGGAGTCCGTGAAACAGCCCACCTGATACCACGACGTGCTCAGGGGGCGCCTCGATGTGCAGGATCCCTGCCCCGGCTGTCATCCATTGGGTGTCGCCGTCGCTGATCATGCCGCCACCACCGTTGGAGTCCTGATGCTCCATCAGACCGTCGATCATGTAGGTCACGGTCTCGAACCCTCGATGCGGATGCCAGGGTGTGCCTTTGGGCTCTCCTGGGGCGTACTCCACCTCGCCCATCTGGTCCATGTGGATGAACGGGTCCAGGGTGGCCAGGTCGACTCCCGCAAATGCCCGCCGCACCGGGAATCCTTCGCCCTCAAAACCTGAGGGGGCGGACGTCACACCGGTGACCGGCCGCGGCCTGTCCACCGTGGGATCGATCCCGCTGATCTGGGGCAAGGACAAGATGTTGTCAGTGGTGACCGCTGGCACGGCTGCCTCCTCAGGGTAGGGCTGGTGCACAACTCAACTTACTTGATCGCTCAAGCATTCCACAACTAAATCCGTGGCGCCAGCTGACACCCCACTCCTACGGTGGTGGCGTGCCTACCGATCAGCTCGTCGCCGATGGACGCGTCAGCCGCGTCGATCGTGGGATGTGCGACGTCCTGACAGCCCAAGGCACCCTGCGAGCGCAATGGAGTTCTGAGATCGTCCATGCCGGCCGCGTCGATCCGGTCGCTCTCCCCTCCGTTGGCGACGAAGTGCTGCTCAAGACACAGGGTGACCAGATCTGGCTCGCGCAGGTGCTGCCGCGGCGCAACGCCGTCACCCGAGCCTCGGTATCACCCGGCAGCAGCCACCACCAGGTCCTCGCCGCAAATATCGACGTTCTCGCGATCTGCGAGCCATGCCACCCCGCCCCGGCCGCAGGGCGGATCGAACGCCTGCTTGCCCTGGCATGGGAAAGCGCCAGTCATCCAGCTGTCCTGCTCACCAAAGCCGACCTGGACCCCGACATCGCTGGCACCCTCGACCTCGTCCGACGACTTGCGCTCGGAGCGTCGGTCATCGCCGTCAGCATTCCCGACGGAACTGGCCTCGCCGAAGTGCGGGGGCTGACGAACACCGGCCAGGCACTGGCTCTGCTGGGACCCTCTGGGGCCGGCAAGTCGACGATATTCAACGCACTGCTCGGGGCTGAGGCGATGCCCACCAGCCACGTCCGCGACGACGGGAAGGGACGGCACACGACGGCACACCGTGAGCTCGTACAGCTCGACGACGGCTCCTTCATCATCGACACCCCAGGTCTCCGCAGCATCGGTCTCGCATCTACGGACGGGCTCGATCAGGCATTTGCCGACATCGTCGAGCTCACCTCCGACTGCCGCTTCAACGACTGTGCTCACGAGACCGAGCCAGGATGTGCGGTCCTTGACGCCATCGAGCGGGGAGTTGTCCCGCCCCGACGGCTCGACAGCTACCGGAAGCTTCTTCGCGAGGCCGCCTACCAGCAGCGCCGCGGCGACGCCCGGTTGCAGGCCGAGGAGCGGGCTCGATGGAAGTCGTTCTCCCGACAGCTCAAGCAGCAGTCAGGACGCAACCGTCCGTAGACGTGGGCCGAGGCTAGACGACTTCGCGGACCTCGGCGAAGTGGCAGGCCACGGGGTGACCGGTGCCGCGGTCGACGAGCTCAGGGGTCTCGGTAGCACAGATCTCCTGTGCCTTCCAGCACCGAGTACGGAATCGGCACCCGGATGGCGGGTCAATCGGGCTCGGTACATCGCCTTCCAGCACGATTCGCTCGCGCGCACGCTCTTTGTCAGGGTCGGCAATTGGAGCCGAGGACAACAACGCCTGGGTGTACGGGTGTGACGGCTGTTCGTAGACCTCGGCTCGAGTGCCACTCTCAACGATTCGCCCCAGATACATGACGGCCACCCGGTCGGAGATGTGGCGCACAACTGACAGGTCGTGGGCGATGAAGATGTAGGCGAGCCCCATCTGCTCCTGCAGGTCTTCGAGCAGGTTGACGACACCTGCCTGCACCGAGACATCGAGGGCAGAGACCGGCTCGTCCAGGATGATGACCTTCGGATCGAGGGCCAACGCGCGTGCGATACCCACCCTCTGGCGTTGCCCTCCGGAAAACTCGTGTGGGTATCGGTTGCCGTGCTCGGGATTGAGCCCGACGCGCTTCAGCAGGTCGGCCACACGATCGAGAACGGCACTCCCTTTCGTTCCATGCACACGCATTGGCTCGCCCACGATGTCGTTGACGGGCATCTTCGGGTTCAGCGAGGCGTAGGGGTCTTGGAAGACGATCTGCAGATCGCGCCGAATCGGTCGCAATTGCTTCGCCGAGAGAGTCGTCAACTCTTGACCGTCGTACCGTACCGACCCCGACGTCGGTTTGTGCAGCTGCAGCACGGCACGTCCGGTGGTCGACTTCCCGCAGCCGGACTCGCCGACGAGCCCCAAGGTCTCACCAGGATCGAGATGAAAGCTCACATCCGAAACAGCTTGAACCGCACCGATCGTGCGTCGGAAGAGACCGCCTCCCTTGACCGGAAACTCCTTCACGAGGTTCGCGACCTCGAGCAGGTGCTGCGACGCGGCGGGCTCTGTCATGCGTCCACCGCCTTCGTACGAAACAGCAGGGTCGGGTCGGGAGTCTCAGCGACCTTTTCCCAGTTGTGGCACGCCACCTGGTGGTGGGGCAGATCCGTGGCCGCCAGTTCCGGTTCTTCGGTCAGGCATCGGTCGGTGACCAGGGGACACCGAGTAGAGAACGGGCATCCTGGCGGCAAGTTGATCAGCGACGGCGGTGCCCCAGTGATCGGATGCAACTTGCCGCCAGCGCTGTCGAGGGCGGGGATGGAGCCCAGGAGCCCTGCGGTGTACGGCATGCGTGGCCGCCTATAGATGTCTTCGACGTCCGCCCGCTCAACGCCACGACCTGCGTACATGACCAGCACTCGGTGGGCCATGCCCGCAACCACTCCCAGGTCGTGCGTGATGAGGATTACTGCGGCGTTGACAGAGTCCTTGACTTCGATCAGCGTCTCGAGGATCTGTGCCTGCACCGTCACGTCGAGGGCGGTCGTCGGCTCGTCAGCGATGATGATGTCTGGGCTGTTGATGATCGCCATCGCGATCATGGCGCGCTGCCGCATTCCACCGGAGAACTCATGCGGATATGAACGCGCCCGGTCCTTTGCCTGCGGAATGCCCACCCGGTCGAGCATCTCAACGGCACGAGCGAGTGCAACTTTCCGCTCGACGCGGTGATGGGACCGGTACGCCTCGGCGAGCTGGTCACCGACGGTGTAGACCGGGTTCATGGCAGTCATCGGGTCTTGGAAGATCATGGCGATGTTCTGCCCCCGGAGCGCCCTGGACCGCTTGGGGGACATCGCCAGAACATCTTCTCCGCGGTAGCGGACATCGCCGGTAATCTGGGCGTACTTCGGCAACAGCCCCATCAGCGCCATTGCCGCCACGGACTTACCCGACCCGGACTCCCCCACGATCGCCAGGACGTCACGCTCGCTCAAGCTGTAGGACACGCCGCGAACTGCCTCAACCATGCCGTCCTCAGTCGGGAACACAACCGAGAGGTCGTTGACGCTGAGGATCTCTTCGCTCATCAGGCACGCACCCGGTTCTGCTTGGGGTCAAAGGCGTCACGCAAGCCGTCGCCTATGAAGTTGACCGACAGAGCGATGATCACGATGAACAGGCCTGGCCACCAGAACAGCCATGGCCGGGTGCTGAATGCCGTTTGATACGTAGAGATCAGCAGCCCCAGCGAGGTGTCGGGTGACCGGATGCCAAAGCCCAGGAAGCTGAGCGCTGCCTCGAGCAGGATCGCCACCGCGATGGTCAGCGTGGCGCTGACGATGATGGTACCGATCGCATTGGGCAGCATATGACGGAAGATGATGCGAGGCGACGACGCGCCCATCGCTCGGGCGGCCTCGACGTACTCCTTCTCGCGCAACGACAGGAACTCGCCACGAACCAGTCGGGCGAGCGACGTCCAAATGAGCAGCGACAGCACCACCGCAAGGAAGAACGGCCCGAGATTCCCCGTTGCGTTACCCACAACCGCAGCGATTGTCAGAATCGGGATGGTGAGGAGCAGGTCGGTGAATCGCATGATCACGTTGTCGGCCTGGCCACCGTAGTACCCCGAGATGGCCCCCGCTACGGCACCGATAAACGTCGACAGGATACCGATCACGAACGCCACCATCAGCGAGATCTGCGTCCCGCGCATGGTGAGAGCGAAGTAGTCACGTCCGATCTGGTCTTGGCCGAAGGGGTGCGGCCCGATCATGAACCCGTCGCCGTCGATGAAGGCGGGCAGGACATCAAGGGTCGGCGCTCCCCCGTTGACGATCGGGTTCGTCTTCGTGTAGCCCAGGTACCACCAGCCGGGAATCTTCCAGAAGCCGATCGAGGTGTAGGCAAGGATGATCACGATGACCAGCGCGGTGAAGCCGATCGCGGCGCCGCGGTGCCGGATGAAGCGACGACGGACCATCTGCCCCTGGGTGCGGGCCTTGATCGTGAACTCTCGTTCAGGGCCTTCGGGACCTTCGGACCCGAGAGGTCCCAAGGGCGTCATGTCGGGTTCGATGCTCTCGCGCATCGTCATGGCGTCACCTTCCTCAGCTGAGCGGACCTCATGAGAGCCGAATCCGGGGGTCGAGGATCGCATAACTGATGTCGGCGATCAGGTTGAAGAGCAGCACGGCAATCGCTGTCACCATGAAGACACCCATGATCTGGTAGGCATCGTCACGCTGGACTGCGCTAGTGAACAGCACCCCCATACCCTTCCAACCGAAGACCGTCTCGGTGATGATCGCGCCCGAGATGACCGCTCCGAAGTCGATCGCCGCCAACGTAGCCAGCGGAATCATCGCGTTACGGAATGCATGGCGCAGAACGACGGTGCGCTCGGTAAGGCCCTTCGCCCGTGCTGTTCTCACATAGTCGGCGTTGAGGACCTCGAGCATTGATGCTCGGGAGTACCTGCTGTAGCCCGCGAACGAAATCAACATGATGGCGAGGGTGGGCAGGACGAGGTGAGTCGCGGTATCAAGCGTCACTTCCCAGAAGGTGCCGTTGAAGTTGGGGGTCTTACTGCCGATCGTGGCAACGGGGCGCCCATTCACCTCGGCTGAGTAGGCCGCGAAGCTCGACACTGTGCGGTCCATGAAGACCAGCAGACCCACGCCAAATGAGGTGAGCACAGCCGCTCGAATGGCCGCCGGACGGTCGATGTCACCAAAGATCCAGCCGAGGCCCACCCCGATCGCGGTGACGAGTGCACCCAGACCGAAAAGAGTCAACCAGGACGGGTCTTCGAGCAGCGGAAGAGCGGCGTACGCCGTGATCACGCCCGCCGCAGCCGTCCCCAGTGCGATGAACAGCACCCGTCGATTCTCGAGGTTGGTGAACAGCAGCGTTGCCCCGACAGCGGCCGCCGCGGCTCCAATCGTCACAACACCAGGGCCCATGCCCGGGTTGGAGAACCAGCCTGAGGCGACGAGCCCGACGAATATCAACACTGCCCCGACAGCGGCGCCCAGACCCACCAGCAGCCGCTGTTTTCGTGAGCCTCCCACAACAGCGCTGAAGAAGAGCGCGCTGAACCCCGCGATCACGATCGCGGTGGGAAGAGTGACGGCCGGTTCGGCCAGCCAGTCATTGATCCTGATGGCGCCAAATTCCTTCAGAAGGACGGCCACCCAGAAGATGGGCAAGGAGTAGAAAAGGAAGGCCAAGAAGGTGATCGAGTAGTCGAATGCGGTGTACTGCCTGATCGCAGAAATGATTCCGATCGAGATGCCGAGAACGATGGCCAGGATCGTCGCAGCGAGGACCAGCTGCAGAGTGGTCGGGAAGGCGTCCACGATCAGCGACGTGACCGGTTGGTTGCTGAGGTTGACGCCCAGGTCACATGACATGCCCGGGATCAGGCATCCGATCGCGCCGCCGAGCCACAGGAAGTACTGCACCAGGAAGGGTCTGTCGAGGTTGAGAGTCTCGATCCGCTCCTGGATCAACCGTGCCTTGTCGGGTGCGTTACTGCCGGTGAACTCAGCCAGCGGGTCACCGCTGAGGGTGACTAGGGCGAACATCAAGAAGCTGGCAGCAAGAAGAATGAGCAGCGACGCCAGGATGCGGCGCAAGATGTAAGAGCCCACTGGCGGGTCCTCCTAGGCCTGATGTTCCCCCCGGATCATAGGGGTAAGAGACGGGTGGTGACGGTGCGACTCGGCACCGTCACCACCCGTTCTCTCACTACCTAGGAAATGTTCCAGTCCTGCATGTTCCAGGTAAGGCCCGACTGACTTGCGTTGTACTCGACACCCTCGGCCGTGGCGTCGTAGGCCACGATGCCTGGGAAGGCGAACACCGGGATGGTCGCCAGGTCGTTCCAGAGGATGGTCTCGATCTGGACAATGAGGTTCTGCTGCTCATCGAGATCGGTCGTCTGGTTGAGCTGAGCGGTCAGCTCGTCCACCTTTTTGTTGGAGTAGTTGTTGTAGTTGCTTCCGCCGTCCGTCACATAGATGGACGACGAACCGGTCACCAGCGGCGATCCTGCCCAGGCGAACATGGCGACATCGAATCGACCAGTCACCAGCGCACCGTTGGCGTTGAAGAAGGTCTTGTCACCCTCGTCGATGATGTTGAAGCCTGCGCCGTCGGGGCCGCATGCTTCCTGTACCAGCTGTGCCTCTGCTTCACGTCGTGGGTTCGGCACGATGTATCCGAGCCTGACGTCAGTACCGACAGCGTTGGCTTCCTTCACCAGGGTGGCGGCTGCATCAATGTTCTGCTCGGCATACGCATCCGGGGTGATTTGCGAGGCGACCTCTTCGTACTGCGGTTGGAAGGGCAGGTAGTACCGCGAGTCGAGCACGATGGCCTCGGGGTTGTCCGGCTTGATCAAGGTGTCGACGATCTGCTGCCGTGGCAGGCAGAGCGCGAATGCCTGACGCAGCCTCTCGTCCTTGAAGACCGTGTCGAAGTTCAAGTCGTAGTGCTCGAACGTGAACTGATCTTCTTGGGAGAACACAATCTGGTCACCCAGTGCCTCGAGCTGTGCCTTCAGGTCGGGGTTCGGCTGCGGGTCCATCGCTTGGATCTCGCCGTTCTCCAGCGCCTGCGCCTGCGCGTCAGCTGCGATGAAGCGGATCACCACGGTGTCGGCCTTGGGAGCGTCGCCGTAGTACTGGTCGTTCGCTACCAGGGTCAGGCTGTTACCGGACTCCCACTTGTCGAGCTTGTACTCACCAGACGAGGGGATGAGCGACGCGTCGGGCAACTCACCCGGCTTGAAGACCCAACCCTTGGTCCAGAAGTCGCCGGCCTTCTCGAGGCCCTTCGTGTCGCCATCCTGGATGGCAGCGATGAGGTCGTCGATTCCGGCTTCCTGCTCGACGACATGCGCCGGCATGATCGCGCCAAAGTTGGCAACCCAGTCAGCGTACGGCTTGTTGTAGACCACGGTGAACTGCTTGTCGCCGTCGGCGCAGTCAACGGTGTCGATGTCTTCGTAGCCGTCGGTGCTGACCGGCTTGAAGGTGTCGGTCTGCCCGCTCTGGCTGTACCACGCGAGCCAGGCGTCGTCACAGTCGATCGGCTCGCCGTCGCTCCACACCGCGTTGTCGGCGAACGTGTACTGAATGGTCAGGGGGTCATCGCTAGTGAGCTCGTAGCTACCGAAGTCTGTTTCGGGGGCGACGGAGCCATCGGGCGCGAAGTACCAGAAACCGAGCGTCACGCGGTTCATCGGGATACCGTTTTGACTCGCATTCGTGGCTGCCGTGCCGGTGTTGTACGCCTGCCACTCCTGCTCGTACGCGTACGTGAAGGTAACTGGCTCGTTCGACTGATCGGTAGTGTCCGTGTTCGTTCCGCCGCCCGAGCATGCTGCAAGTACCAGCGATGCCCCGAGAAGGGTAGCGAAGACGGAGGCCCTTTTGCCCGTGCTTCCCACTGCATCTCTCCCTGTTTGATGGAGTTGATAGCGCCGGTTCGGGTGTGCCCCAACCGGCAGACCTCCTAGCCATCAGCCAGGGCAGGTCGAGGGTGACCATAACAGCGAGACAGAGCGATTCGGCTAGCCCACACCGCCGTGTTACTAAGTCGCAACCCGGTGTGGCCGGATCGAGATGTGACGGGCAGAGTGCCCCTGTCTATTTAGCGAGAGTCGCGCTTCACCTGCCGACGTTGACCCTTCGCGAAGGTCGAGGCGTGCCGCTTCTTGACCGCCGGCTGGCGCGTCTTGACCGGTCGACGCCCTGACCCGGTGGACTTGACCGGTGCCGAAGGCTTGGTCGGAGCTGAGGAAGCGGACCGGGCCAAGGCGTCTTCGAACACTTCTGCCTTGACCGCGGACCGGATGTTCTTGGACGAGGCGGCTCCGCGAGACGCGTCCCGCCTGACCTGACCACTTGCCTGGCGACGAGGCAATTTGCGGTATTTCCGGCTGGCTCGCCTCACTCGGTCGTGCAGATCGCCCAGCTCATCCTCATCGAGGCCCTCGCAAGCTCGTGGGTTTGGTCTGCTCGATGAGCTCGACCTCACCGTCAGTCAGATACTTACGACATGCACGGTTCACCCTGAGCTCCCCACTGAGGCGATGGTCACCACATCCGGTTGCTCTGACACTAGCCAACTAGGACGGAACCGGCGTCCGGAGCACCGTGACCGCGAAGTCAGAGCCAGAGGTCCACGGGCGAAGGCCCCAGGTGGCAAACCTGTGTTCGAGGAGCAACCCCGCTCCAGCCGCATCCCGGTCGAAAGCCTCCAGGGGATAGCCGCGGTCAGCTCCGAACCCGACAACGATCGCGCCATCTGGAACCACATGCCGGCTGACGCGGCTCAGAACCTCCCGCTCAGTGCCGGGAGCCACGAAGGCCATGACGTTGCCGGCCAGGACAGCGGCGTCAAAGGGATCGCTGATGCCGCTGCTCGGTAGGTCGAGCTCAGACAAGTCGGCAACCAACCATTGCGGGCCGGGGTGGTCCTGCTGCGCGGCCGCGATCAGCTCCGGGTCGGCGTCGACCCCCACGACACGATGTCCGCGACCATGCAGTACGGCACCGACGCGCCCGGGGCCACATCCGGCGTCCAGGATTCGTGATCGGGGCGGGACCAGTGCGTCGAGCAGTCTGGCCTCTCCCCCGAGGTCGGCGCCGTCGGCCGCCATCGTGCGGAAGGTGTCGATGTACCGCTGCGAGTGGTCCGCACCGGTTTCGCTTGCCCATCGTGTTGGTCGACCCATGTCGTCAGGTTAGAGGCTGACCTCGAAATGAACATGCCCGAGTTGGCACCGCGAACCGGCAGCAACTCTCAGGTGGGGTCAGTCCCTACGCCCTCCGGGAGGGCATCAGCGCAATCACGATCAGCGCGATCAACGAGAAGAAGAAGGCGAGCAGACCCCACAGGAACGGTGAGCGTCCCTTTCGTCGGGCGATGGCCGCCGTCCACGAGATGATCAGGATCCAGATGATGAGGCCGATGACCCAGCCGACCCAGAAGGCAGTGGACGAGGTCTCGAGAAGCGCTGTCGATGTAGTAGCGGCAAGCAGCAAGGTCGGCTCCTAGGTCGTCGGGCCTGTAACGTGCCACAAACTACCGAGCGTTGTCACTTGTTTCCGGTAGGACGCGCTAGACAACTTAGGACACGCAACCGGGCCAATCGTCCGGGACATTCCCGCATACCGACCCCACCCAGCCCAGATCGAACGTCACGATGCCGCCTTCGCTGTTTTCAATCCCCCCTCCACTCGTGGAAGCAAGATTTCCCGTGACGGAGGACGCCCCCTTCAACAGGAGGGACCCGTCGGTCGTGTTGAACACTCCCCCACCGCTACGCGCTGAGTGGTTGTTGGAGATCACGGCCGAATTGTCCAGCGACACTTCTCCCCCCTCGTTGAACACTCCGCCGCCAGAGTCGACAGATGCGTTCGCTGTCACCATGGCGAAACCACTCAATGACACGTTCCCTCGAACGTTGTAGATACCACCACCGCTCGAGTCGCTCGTCGTGTTGGCAACGACCTGGGACGAATCAGTCATGGTGACGGTACTTCGGTAGCCGAGATAGATACCGCCACCCTTGCCATCAGCGACGTTGCCAGCGATCTTCGATGCGTCATTCATGACGACGGAGCCGGCCACGCCACCGCCCCGACCAGAGTCAAAGACCGGGCTGCGAACGGCAGAGTTCTCGGTGACCGTCGAGTGGCCGTTCATCGTGACGGAGCCTGAGATCCCGCCGCCTTCTATCCGTGCCCGGTTTCCCACCACAGCGGCTGACTCGTTCATGACGACGACGCCGCAGATCCCACCTGCGTAGTACTTCGCCCGGTTGTCAGCCACCCGCGCCTGACCGTTCATCGTGACGGGACCGCTCACACCTCCGCAGTCCCGTGCGGTGTTTCCAGCTACGAGGCTTGAACCGTTCATCGTCAGGCCTGGGCCAGACGAATGGATTCCACCCCCGCGTGTGGTGAAGAGCTCGAACGTTCCAAGACTCCCATTGGCGGTCACAGACGACTGGTCATCCAGCGTCACTGTCCCCCGGTTGTCGATCCCGCCGCCGAAGATAGACGCGTCGTTACCACTTACCGACGCCAAACCCTTGAGCACGACGGCGCCGCCGGAGTACAAACCGCCTCCGTAACTGGCTGTGTTCCCGGTGACAGCGGACGACCCGTTAAGAGTCAGGGTGCCGTCCCTCGTGAAGATCCCTCCACCGCGTCCGCCGCGCTTGGTGTCATTGTCGGCCACCGCAGCGGAACCCATCATTCGCAGGCTGCCGTGTCGGACGAAGACCCCAGCCCCCTTGGCGGCGCTGCTCGCCCTGACCGTGGTCGACCCGTTCAAAGTCACTGATCCGACACCCGTCCGGACTCCTCCGCCAACCCGATCGGCAGCACCATGGGTGATGGTCAGGTCCGTAAGCGTCACGCTGGGTGCGGAGCCGTCCACACCGAGGATCCGGACGACCGTCGAGATGCCGCCACCATGGAGGGTTGGGGTAGGAAGGATCTCGGTTGCGCGACCAAGGAGTGTGAGGTCCTTGTTGATGGTGAAGCCTCCGAGACACACTCCTTCCACCTGGAGCACGTCACCGGATCGGGCACCATCGATCAGCTGCTGCAAGTTCGAACTCATCGCGTAGCCAGAAGTCAGGTTTTCCGCGTGACACGTGTCCTCAACCGCCTGCGCTTCGGGGCCGCCGGCTAGCACCATCCCGACAGGCAGACTCACCACTGTCGCAATCGCGAGGGTGTGGCTCCATCTCATCTGCGATCCGTTCACTCGCCTCACAACCCTTCCATTCGAAAACTACTGGCCGTCTGACCGCATAGACAGAGCCAAAGGCCCCCGATCAGGTGTCGAGGGGCTCGGACCGCCATGCACTAGACGGAAGCGGCGCAGTCGCTTCCAGCGCCGCTTTCACTAGGTCTTTGGCGAGCACTGCCTGGCGGCGAATGACACGGAGACGTCCCCAGCGGCAGAGACTTCCCTTGACTTCCGAACTACTCAAAGCCACCCTGAGGCTGCCACCAGCTGATCAAATCGTGGTGCCTATGTGGCAGCTCATAGGCGTTGACTGGACGAGGGAAATGACCGAACCGCACTCGGGTGTCACCGCGCAGATCAACGCAACATCGCTGGCTGAGCTTGAGCGTGACCCCTATCCGCTCTACGCCAAGCTACGTGCCGAGGCTCCCGTCGCATACGTTCCCGCTGTCCACCAATGGCTTGTCACCCGCTACGACGACGTGCAGTTCGTCGGGGACAACCCCGACCTCTTCACGTCAGAGCTGTCGGACTCCCCTCAGGAGGCGGCATTCGGTAGGCCGACCATCCTCACAGTAGATGGGCCCGTCCACCTTGATCTGCGTCGCGCCGTCAACGAGACGCTGCGGCCCAACAGGATTCGGCAGTCGGCCCCGGCACTGTGTGCGCCGATCATTTCGCATCAGCTGGATCAACTCGCCGGACGAAAGTCGACGGACCTCGTGTCCGACTACTTCGAGCCCATATCCGTGTCCATACTCGGCCAGATTCTTGGGCTGGGACACATCCCTGGCGAGACACTCAAGAGCTGGTTTCAGGCACTGAGTCTTGGGGCTGCGAACTTCGACAAGGACCCCGAGCGAAGCCGCATCTGCGCCATCGCAGCTGCCGACGTTGATGCAGAGGCGATCCCACTCATGACCAAGGGCGAATGCCCTGAGGCGTCGATCATGTTCAGCCTGATGCGCGGGGGTTCACCCGCGTCCGGCCAACGGCCAATCGAATCCGTGCTCCCAACCCTGAAGATCGTGCTCTTCGCAGGCATGCAGGAGCCAGCGGCCGGCGGCGCCGCCACGATGCACGGGCTGCTTCAACATCCAGGTCAACTGCAGTACGTCATGGCCGAACCTTCTGAGTACATCTCCCGTGCGATTGAGGAAGGTCTCCGATGGGTCAGCCCAGTGGGAACGCAGACTCGCCAAACGCGAACAGACGTCACCATAGGTGGCATCGTGGTCCCCAAAGGATCGATGATCGGATCGGTCTTGTCGTCAGCGAACCGTGACGAGCGACGCTTCGGAAACGACGCCGATCAGTTCGACCTGCATCGAGGCGACGACGCTCACCTGGCCTTCGGAGTGGGCATGCATCACTGCGCAGGGAATGCGTTGGCTCGGTACCAGATGCACGCCGCCATCGATGCTCTGCTCACACGATTCCCGAACATTGAACTTGAGCCATCAAGCCCTGCTCGCTACCACGGATGGGAGTTCCGTTCGCTGACCACGCTTCGCGTCCACCTCGGCTGAGTGGCGGGCACGGCCCCCAAATTCAGCCGGTGAGGACCCCCGCTCGAGCCAGCGCCGCCGCGCCGACAATGCCTGAGTTGTCGGCGAGTGCAGCCGCCACATACCTCCGGTCTTCCCGGACGTGCATCGTCCACGGTTCCGCAGCCTTCTCAACGCGGTCGGCCAGCTTCTGACCGAACTCCTCGGTCATCCCCCCGCCAAGCACCACCAGATCCGGGTCCAGCAGGTTCAGCGCTGAACCGATCGCGATGCCGAGCTTCTCGATGCCAGCGTCCATGAGCTCGATCGCGACCGCATCGCCGCCTGCGATGGCTGCGCCCCACACGCTCGACGTCGTGGTCGGCTTGCCCTTCTTGGCCATGATGGAGAACAGTGCGGAGTTCCGTCCCGCAGCACGCTCGGCCTCAGCGGCGAGCCCCATCATTCGGCGGCCGGCGTAGGCCTCGACGCACCCCCGCCGCCCGCAGCCGCACATGGCTCCACCGGGCTGCACGAGTATGTGACCGAACTCGCCACCCACTCCGGTGGCCCCTCGGTAAGGGCGAGCACTCAGGATCAGTGAGCCTCCGATCCCAGTCCCCATCCAGACCCCGAGCACGTCGTGCTGCCCCACGGCTGCGCCGGCCTGCCACTCCCCCAGCAGTCCGACGTCTGCGTCGTTGCCGACGAAGACCGGTACTCCGAGCGCCTCGCGTAGCAGCTCCACCACGTCGAAGTGCTCATCCCAGCCGGTCAGGTTGGGGGCAGTAAGCACCCGGTTGTCCTTGATGAGCCCGGGCAACCCGACACCCACCGCAGTCACGGCCGGAAGTTCCTGAACCATCTCTGTGATGAGGTCGACGACCTCCAGCGCCGACCCAGGCGTGGGGCGCTTTCGACGGTGATGGACCTGGTGCTCGATGTCGACAGCCGCCGCCGCGATCTTCGTTCCGCCGACGTCGACGCCGGCCACCAAAACGGACATGAGACTCCTTGGTGTGAGGGGCTCCTCCATCATGCAAAGACGTCAGACACCACCAGCGAGCTTGTCTCGCAACCGATCGACACGCGTGCGCCGAGTGGAGGGGAACCTGCCTTCGGCGCGTCCCATCTTCTTGTCGCTGTAGAAACGCCTTGCCCAGAATGACATCGGCTTGGCCAGCCGGAAGGCTCCGATCCATCCGAGCAGCGGTAGGGCCAGCCCCAAGAGTCCTATCGCGTTCTTACCCTTGAGTAGGCAGATGATGCACAACCCCACGTGGATCAGAACCAGGATCGACGACGCAATCAGGCCCTGGGAACGTTCGGTGGCAGCGTCGACACCGACCGGCGAGGTGGCCATCAGCATCGCCACGCCCGCGACGACTGCGAGCAGCACCGCGTCGATCGACTGGCGGCCCTCCGCGCTCCAGTAGACGTCCTCCAGACGCAGCCAGAGAGCGAACTCGTCGAGCGCGAGGGCTGCGCCAACGCCGAACAGCAGCGCGAGAACCTCTTGCCACGGCGATGCAGGGCTGTAGCGGAACTCCAAAAGCCCGACGATCAGGACGAGCAGGATGCCCCAGACCTGGTGGTGGATGTGGACACCACCGATGACGACGTCCTTGATGGTGGCGCCCTGCTCCGCGCCCGGCTCTTGGCTGCGCGCCCGAATGCGCGAGGTGATCCAGCGGGTGATGCCGAACGCCACGATGAAGCCGACCAGCAGCCACAGCGCCGCTGCCCGTCCGGTGTCCACCAGGGTGGTCTGGTACCAATCCACGGGGCAAACGTATCCGCAAAAGCCGTGGTCAGATCCTTCGCGCTCTCGGCGTGGTGGTGTGCGATCTACGGCAATCGCTTACGGCTGCGACGGCGGGGAGTCCGGGCTTCCTCAGCGGCGACCGGAACTGAAGGCTGCTGCACTCAGCCTGCCTTGGGAACCGGGCCGCCCAGGCGTACGGCGCGGTGTTCGCCGCGACGAGCCCTTCTGTCCTGAGCCCTGCGTCGACGAAGAGGCCGCTCCAGTCGACTTCGAGGTGCCCGAGGCCGAGCCACCAGAGCGTGCCTGGCTACCCCGTCGGTTACGGCGGCGCGGCTTGGCCTCGTTACCGGACTGTGCAGCGGACGCCGCTGGAGCGACACCCTCGATCGGACCGGACAGCACGCGTACGCCAGGGGCCAGCTCGGCCAAGACAGGGTGCGTTGAACCCTGGATCCGCGTGGTCGTCGGTGCGATGCCGGCCGCCCGGGTCAGCTGGCGGACGTCGCGCACCTGCTCGCTGGTCATGATGGTGACGACCGTGCCGGCGTTACCCGCCCGGGCTGTGCGTCCGGAGCGGTGCAGGTACGCCTTGTGCTCGGCCGGGGGGTCGGCGTGGACGACAAGTGCCACGTCGTCCACGTGGATCCCGCGGGCGGCGATGTCGGTGGCGACCAGCGCCGACGCTCGGCCGTCATGGAACGCCTCAAGGTTGCGGGTGCGTGCGTTCTGGGCGAGGTTTCCGTGCAGCTCGACCGCAGGGACGCCACTGTTGTTGATCTGGCGAGCCAATGTCTTGGCGCCGCGCTTGGTGCGAGTGAAGATGACGGTGCGACCGGGCGCACTGATCAGGTCAACCAGGATCGGCAGTCGATGCTCGCGATCCACGTGCAGCACGTGGTGTGACATCGCGCTGACCGGTGACTGCACGGAGTCAGCCTCGTGAGTGACCGGGTCTACCAGGAACTGCCGAACGAGTGCGTTGACCGCCCGGTCAAGCGTGGCCGAGAAGAGGAGCCGTTGGCCGCCGCGCGGAGTCTGCGCGAGTAGGCGGCGCACCGCGGGCAGAAACCCCAGGTCGGCCATGTGGTCGGCCTCGTCGAGAACGGTGACCTCGATGGCGGCCAAACTGCAGTGCCCCTGCGCCATCAGGTCCTCGAGTCGTCCTGGGCACGCCACAAGGATGTCAACGCCTCGGCGGAGCGCGGTCACCTGCGGGTTCTGGCCAACGCCTCCGAAGACCGTGCGCGAGGTCAGACCAGCGGCCTGCGCCAGCGGCGCGAGGGCCTGATCGATCTGGCTGGCCAGCTCACGGGTGGGGGCCACGATGAGCGCTCGTGGTGCCTTCGGACGGGCCGTGTCGCCGTCGGCCAGCCGGGCGACGAGCGGAAGCAAGAAGGCATAGGTCTTGCCGGATCCCGTGCGACCGCGGCCGAGCACGTCACGCCCGGCAAGGGAGTCGGGCAAAGTGGCGGCCTGGATGGGCGTTGGGGTGTCGATGCCGAGGTCGGACAGGACGCTGGACAGACGTGCGGGCACGCCGACGTCAGAGAATGTGGACAAGTGACGATCGCTATCTGTGCGGTGTCTCACCGACAGCCGGGAATCCGAAAGGCTCGGGCGGCTACACATGGAGCGGATGTCACGCGCTACGACATGCGGACAACTCGCGGCAAGAACTCGACGAGCTGATGTCTGCACCCTACCGGACGGTCTCCGAAACCCCAGCATCCACCGCTGGCGGGCACTTGGGGCTGCTCTCGTCACGGGTTCGCAAGTGTCACAGTCGAGGCACACTGCTTGAACATCTTCCTGGCGTCCTCAGGGTGGGCTGGGCTGGCCAGGAGAAGACCAGGATGCGTTCAAGAGATGGTGCTCGCGTTCTGGATGATCGCACGTGGGTTCAGACCCGCTGCTGTCACGAACGCATCCGAGCGCTAGCAGAGTCCCTGGCCTCCGTCACCGTCAGCGGTCGACCTGCCCTCTGCAAGCCAATCACCGGCATGTTCTGGTAGATCGCTTCGTAGTTCCCGGCGGCGACCTTGAATGTCTCGTGCC
Organism: Actinomycetes bacterium; assembly: GCA_024644345.1. Taxonomy (GTDB): domain Bacteria; phylum Actinomycetota; class Actinomycetes; order JAHEKZ01; family JAHEKZ01; genus JAHEKZ01. The sequence continues at coordinate 20,397 of JAHELE010000007.1, forward strand.
AGATACCGGCTCCCCTACGGTCGTCGGATGCGAGTCGGTTCCACGCACGCCAGACCGGTGCATGGCGGGCGCCGGGGTTGCGGGCATAGCCCTCGAGGGCGTCGAACGAACGCCAGTACTGGACAATGACGCCGGCCCCGGGTTCGCCGTGGCGGGTGTAGCCAAGCAGGCCTTTGTCCGGGTCGTCCTCGAGCTCGTCGAGCATTTCGGTCATGGCCATCAGCAGGCCACTGGCTTCGGTAGCCACAGCGGGATCGTGCACCACCGCGCCAATCAGAAAGACGACGAAATCACCATCTAGCTCGGCCGTCCAGCGGCCCTGCTGGGGATCCACGAAGATGAGGGTCTCATTTGCGCCGGCTTGCTGTCCACGCCGGCGAAAAGCAAAGACCGGGGTGGCAGCAAGAAGCCCCCGGTGTGAATCAGCGAAGCTGATGGAGCTGCTTCGCCCGAACGAAGGCGAGCAGACCGACGACGGCCGTGACGCACAGTAAGACCACCCCCCAGACGAACCCCCCGGATACGAACCCGTCCGACGCGACGTTGCCGGTGAGATCACCGTCGAACAACCCGAACAGAACACTCATCAGGCAGACCGCGCTGAGTAGGACGGCCGCGACGTAGCCGACCCGCGGCCGCACGTCGCGTGCGGCAAACCACGCCAAGACCAGTTGTGCAGCTCCCATCGGCAGTGGCACCGTCGAATGGGTGTCGAAGCCCCACGCCGTGCCCCACGTCTCAGCGCCAGAAGCAACGCCGATGAAGCCCCCGATCACGTCGCAGACGAACAGCACCAGCATCGCGACGATGAGACGGCGCCCGGAGGACGGCATGGACGTGAGGGTAGCCGTCGGCTTTCGGGCGGTGTGCACCTTGCAGAGCCGGTCCCACAACTCGGCCGGTTGGCCTCACGGAGCGTATGCACGCTCGGGAAAGACTGGGTTCTGGCGCGCGACGAGCCCGGTGCTGCCCGAGTGTTCCTGTCTGTCGCAGGAGTCCCTAACCCACCAAGCTGACACTCAATGACAGAGGCCCGACCCTGGGGCCGGACCTCTGCATTTCGTAGCGGGGGCAGGATTTGAACCTGCGACCTCTGGGTTATGAGCCCAGCGAGCTACCGAGCTGCTCCACCCCGCGTTGGCGTTGGCCTAGCCTACGTGGTGGTGCGCGGTCACTCCAAACCGGGGCGTCAAGGTGGCGAACCTGACGCTGACGCGCCGGGCAGGTCGGGGACGACGGCCGAGCCAGCCAGGCCAAGTTCATTGGCTGCAGCCTCAGCTCGCTGCAGAGCAGCAAGCAAGTCATCCTGGGTCTGTCCGTACGTTGCGAAGTCACCCTCAGCCAACGCTTGCTGGCCCCGTTCGTACGCCGCCGCGGCATCATCGAGCGCTCGTTGGAGCCGCTGCTGCGCATCGGCGTTGGCGCCACCACCACCGCCGCCACCGGCACCGCCATCGCCCTTGCCCCCACCGCCGCCACCGCTAGTGCCGGTGTTGTTGCCAATCACCACGCCATCGAAGAACAGACCGAGTGCCTCTTCGTACGTATTCGCAATCGACACGGTGTCGCCGAAGGAGACGATCACCTTGCTCAGCCGCGGATAGGACGCACCCTCTGTCGCTCTGGCATACACGGGCTCGACATACATCAGACCGCCAGCCACGGGAAGCGTCAGCAAGTTGCCCACCTGGACTTCCGTACTGCCTCCTCGCCGGAGTGAGAGCAGGGCGTTGGCCACCGTCGAGTTTGACTCGATGTTGTTCTGCATCTGACTTGGTCCGGGGAATGTGGTGTTACGGGGCAGCGCCAACACCTGCAGCCGGCCGTAGTTCGAATCTCGTACGTCGCTGTTGACCGCCATGAAGGACGCCAACGTCTCACGGTTGACTGGCGCGAACGTGGTTGTCAGCGAATACCGAGGATCGACCTCCCCCGGCATCTGCAGCGTGAGGTAGTACGGCGGCTGGGCGACATCCCCCGCGCCCGGAGACGTCGGGTCAATCGGCACCTGCCACGCATCTTGAGAGGTGTAGAACACCTGGGGGTCGGTCACGTGATATCGCGCGAACACCTCGCGCTGCACTTTGAAGAGGTCCTCGGGGTAGCGCAGATGCGCCATCAGCTCGTCGCTGATGTCGGAACGCGGCTGAACGGTGTCGGGGAACACCTTGGACCACGTCTGCAACAGGGGATCTTCTTCGTCCCATCCGTAGAGAGTTACGGTGCCGTCGTAGGCGTCCACAGTGGCCTTGACGGAGTTGCGCAGGTAGTTCACCTGATCGCGAAGAGGCACAACAGTCGTGCCCGCCTGGGTGGTCAGCGAGTCGGTGGTCACGTCACCGAACTCTTGCCGTTGCGAGTAGGGATAAGCGTCGGTCGTCGTGTAGCCGTCCACGATCCAGACGATGCGACCGTCGATCACTGTGGCGTATGGGTCGGCATCCAGGGTGAGCCAGGGCGCCGCACGCTCCACCCGCTCACGCGGATCACGCACATAGAGAATCTGCGAGTCGGCATTGATCCGATCAGAGAGCAGAATATTGGTTTCTTGGAATCGCCAGGCATACATCAACCGGTTGAAGAACGATCCCATCGGGACGCCGCCCGTGCCCGTATAGGTGTACGACCGTTGCCCGTTCTCAGCGGTGTCATCCGGGAAGTCGAGCTCGGTCGGGTCGGTCGTGTCGGGTGCACCGACAATCGAGTAGTCGGGGGCCTTCTCACCGAAGTAGATCCGCGGCTGTTCGATATCGAGAACCCCCTGCGGCGGCAGGTCGAACTCGGCAAAGTCTGGTTCACCATTGACGGCAGCGCGGTTGCCGTAGGCAGCAACGAGACCGAACCCGTGCGTGTAGGTCAAGTGGTCGTTGAGCCAGTTCCGCTGCTCGGCGGGCACGCCTTCCAGGTCGATTTCACGGGGAGAGACGATCACGTCCTCTTGCTTGCCCTGGATTGTGTAGCGGTCGATGTCGAGCGGATCCTGGAAGGTATAAAACCCCTTCACCTGCTGCAGCTGGTCAAACGTGTCGGTGAGTCTCGACGGGTCCATCAGACGCACGTTCTCGAGCGTTCCCCGCGACTCGCTGAAGGCCTTCGCGTCCGGGTCCTCCGCCGGGATGTACTCGTCGACCTCGACACCCCCAAGCGTGTACGCGTCACGAGTAGCCTGGATGTTGCGCTCGATGTACGGGGCTTCCTTGACATTCTCGGTCGGTTTGACCTGAAGCTGCTGGACGACGCTGGGGTAGATCCATCCAATGGCTACCGCACTCAGGACAAGAAGGCCCAGGCTCAGAACGGCGAGGCGCCACGTCCGACGGAAGACGTTGACGAAGAAGAGGGCAGCGCTGATCAGCGCCACGAAGGTCAGGATGGTCTTGGCCGGGATGAGCGCGTTGACGTCGGTGTAGCCAGCCCCGGTGAAAAGAGAGTTCGGTGTGATGACCAGCTCGTATCGATCAAGCCAGTACGCCGCCGCCTTGAGCAGGACGAAGAGACCGATGAGGGTCGACAACTGCACCCGTGCAGCACGCGTCGTGCGCTCTCCGGGCGTCGACGGACTGATCCCGCCGTACAGGTAGTGGACAGCGGCCGCGACGAGTCCGCTCAAGATGACGATCACCATGGCGCTGTCGATCAGGAACCGCCACCACGGAAGCGAGAAGACGTAGAACGAGACATCGATGCCGAACTGTGGATCGACCTCTCCGAACGCCGTGCGGTTGAGCCAGGCAAGGACCGTCCGCCATTCGGCCATGGCGGCCGCGCCGAAGAAGAACCCGACCACACCTGCGAACGCGAGCAGCAGTACCTTCCGGAAGGGGTCGATGGCGAGTCGGTAGCGGTCGAGGCTCTGCTGCTCCAGTGAGATAGCCCGAAAGATCGGTCGGAACCGGTACGCGAGATATCCGCTGAGCACCACAACCCCAGCGGCGATCAGGAAGAACCCGACGAAAAGAACCAGCCGAACGACGAGCTGCGTCGTGTAGACGCCCGTGAACCCAGCGGCCCGGTACCAGAGCCAGTCGGTGTAGTAACCGGCGAAGATCGCGAATCCCACGAGCAACAGGGCCAAGATCGCCAGCGTTGGCAGCAACGCACCTCGGCGCCGGGGGCCCCGCGTCTGCCCGGACGATGGCGGTCCCTGCGGAGGGGCCGGAGGAGGGGGCGCGTCGAAACTCACACAGTCACACTAACTGTGCTTTGGGAGCCTCCGCGCATCGTGGGGGTGCGTGCGACCATTGACCGGTGATTCCCCCCTCCCTCGAGCGAACCGCCCGGGACCTCGACATCCACGTCTCCAGTGGCGGATGGAACCAGCCGACTCGGCTCTTTGCGATTGCCGACACCGGGCAGCTGCTCGAACGCGAACCATCCTTGGCGACTCAGCTCGGCGCATCGGCCGAGGAGAGCCCGTGGACGACGATCGAACAGGACGGGTTGCCTGCCCACACTGACCTGGACGACCTCCTCGGAGGTCTGGGGTGGCCTGAGTCCGTCGATGGCGCAGCTGTCTGCGCGGAGCGCATCATGGTGTCGCCGGACGATGCTGCCGACCGCGCCGAGCACGAGATTCGGGTGACCATGACGGTGCTCCGTGACGGCGCCCGGTGCACGGTGCTGCGTCTTCGCGAGCACGACGCACCCGAGCTCGTGATTGTCGGAGAAGACCTGATCAGCGGGTTGGGAGATCTGCTGCTCCACACGCTTCGCTAGTCCACTGGACAGCGTGGCAGCTCGCCGTCACCGCGGAGGGCGTCAATCGCTTCGCTCAGGGTGCGTACGGCGATCACGTCGAGGCCATCCGGTTCGTTGCCCACGAGCTCGGAACAGTTCGACCGAGGGGCGAGGAAGGTGGTGGCCCCGTCGTCTCGTGCCCCGAACATCTTCTGGGCTATTCCGCCGATGGGCCCGATCTTGCCGTTCGGTGTGATGGTGCCGGTCCCGGCTATCGAGCGCCCATCGGTCAGCTGGTCCGGCGTGAGGGAGTCCACGATGGCCAGGCTGAAGATCAGGCCCGCGCTGGGTCCCCCCACGTTGTCGAGTCGCACGTCCACCTCCACCGGACTGCTGAAGCCGAGCCCCAGCAACACCCCGAGGAACGCACGTTGGGGATCGTCGGGGTTCTCCTCAGTGGTGACGGTCTCGGTGACCTTCTCGCCGTCCCTGCGCACCAGCACTGTCACCTCGTCCCCTGGCTCAACGTCGGACATGACCTGTTGGACGCTGCGGTAGTTGGGCACCTCGACGCCATCGATCTCGAGAAGGGTGTCGCCAACGCGCAGCGCGCCCTCAGCTGGCGCATCAGGCTGCACCTCATCGATCACCACCTCGTAGGTCACCGGCTCACCGACATAGGTCAGAGCGGCCGCCACTGCGTTCTGCTCTGACTCGGCCATCTGGGCCGCGCCCTGACGCTGCTGCTCGTCACCGGCGTTGTCCCCCGTGAATGCATCTGGTGGGAACAACAAGTCGCGGGGAACGACGTCGACCGACGGATCGATCCACCCCTTCACCGCCTGGCCAAGCGTGAGGCGGCTTCCGGGTGCCCCGTTCTCAAACACGGTGGTGATGCCCAACGACCCGTCAGTTGGGTAGGTCTTCGCGCCAGATATCGAAATGACCGGCTTGCCCTGTGTCTCGCCGAGCGCGTCGTAGACCGGCCCTGGTGACAGTTGGACGTACGGAACGGGGCGGCTCAGCGCCAGGACCACCGTCGCCGCGAGGGCAACGAACGTCAGGATGAGCGCGGCTGTGCGCGCCCTACGCGTCACGACGTCAGGCCGAACGGCGGTCGGCCGGTGGTGCGTCGGCGTCCTCGTCGGGGGCGTGAAGCCGCGGCGGTGGAAGGCTCATCGCCTCGGTGAACCGTCGGTGCGCGGCCAGTGACTCGTGCGGGTCGGCCGGACGTCGAGGGCGAGCCCGCCACGTCACCCACGCGACGGCGAACAGGGTGGCGATGATGGGAATCAGCCACCATGCCAACGCCGCCACGGTCTCACCCTTTCGCCGGAAGTACTCGGTACGGGGTCTCATGCTACGGCAGACCGACCCACTCCTCAGACCCGTCGTCAAAGGTCTGGTGCTTCCAGATGGGGACCTGTGTCTTGAGCTCATCGATCAAGCTCCGCGCGGCGACGAACGCATCCTGCCGGTGCGGGGCGGCGGCCGCCACCACAACGGCCAGATCGCCAACTGCGAGGGGTCCGGTGCGGTGATGTGCTGCCAGCCGGACGCCGGGGTGGGCCTCGGACACCGACTGCGCAACACCTGCTAGCGCACGGAGCGCCGTGGGATGGGCCGAGTACTCCAGGGCCTGGACGCCACGCTCGGCGCCGTCCGGCCCGTCGTGGTCGCGCACCGTTCCCACGAACACGACCACTCCCCCGATTCCCGGATCTGCGACGGCAGCGAGCACCGCATCGACCGAGAGTGGTGACTCGACGATGGCGACGTCAGGGAGCATGCCCCCGAACCTACCCGGCGATCCCGTTCGTTACGCCGGCAGCGATCGTGGGAAGCGGCAGCCCGGCGGTCCGGTTACGGTGGAATCGTGAGTGATCTTCCGTTCGGCTTCGGGCAGCCCGACCCCGACGACTCTGAGAACTCCCCTGGCATGCCAGGCGATCCTTTCGCCGCAATGTTCGGGGGAGCCGGTTCTGCTGACCTTGGGGCTGCACTGCAGCGCTTCGGCCAACTCCTGTCCACGTCCTCGGGTCCGGTGCACTGGCAGTTGGCACACGACACAGCACGCCAGCTCGTGGCGGCGCAGGGTGACCCTTCGGTGTCCACCGCCGATCGTGCGGCGGTGGCAGAGGCGGTGGCGATCGCGGAGGTCTGGCTCGACGACGCAACGACGCTGCCATCGACCGGAGCTACCGCGCAGGCATGGAGCCGTGCCGATTGGGTCGAGCAGACGCTGCCGCTCTGGAAGTCACTGATCCTGCCGCTGGCCGAGCGGATGGCGGAGGCGTCGGCTAAAGCCCTGCCTCAGCAGATGCCCGAGGAGATGCGCGCCATGGCCGGTCCGCTGCTCGGCGTCATGGGGCAGATGTCTGGCGTGATGTTCGGCGGCCAGGTGGGGCAAGGTCTGGCGGCACTCGCCCAGGAGGTGCTCACGTCGACCGACGTCGGAGTACCCCTTGCTCCCGCAGGAACGGTCGCTCTCGTGCCGCGCAATGTGTCCGACTTCGGGGCAGGACTCGACATCCCACCCGACCAGGTACGTATCTACCTCGCGCTGCGCGAGTGCGCCCATGTCCGTCTCTTCCAGCATGCACCGTGGTTGTCCTCACGGATCGAGGCGGCGGTAGCCGACTACGCCCGCGGCATCACCGTCGACATGGCCGGTATCGAGCAAGCGCTCGGCGGGCTCGACCCCAGCAGGCCGGAAGCCATGGCAGAGCTGATGTCGTCAGGGGTTTTTGAACCCCCCGCAACCCAAGAGCAACAGGCCGCCCTGAGCCGGCTGGAGCACCTGCTCGCACTGGTCGAGGGCTGGGTGGACGACGTCACCAGCGCTGCCGCCGGCGGTCGCCTACCGGCCGCCGACGCTCTGCGAGAGACAATGCGGCGCCGCCGTGGCTCGGGCGGCCCAGCCGAGCACACGTTCGAAAATCTGGTCGGGCTCAACCTCCGGCCGCGGAGGCTTCGGGATGCGTCAGCCCTCTGGCGGGCACTCGCCGAGCACCGTTCAATAGCCGATCGCGACCATGTGTGGACCCACCCTGACCTCCTTCCCGATGCGACGGATCTCGATGATCCGACGGCCTTCGCCACAGCGAGCACTGACGGGGACTGGGACATCAGCACACTCTCTGACACCGAACCGCCGGAGTCCGATCCACCTGCAACGTCGTAGGACTGCCATGGATGCGGAGCTCTCAGCGCGGGAACTGTTGGTTGGCTGGTCCCCACCATCGACAGAGCAAGATCACCTGCGGACCGAATTCGTCGAGTACATCGACGAACACCCTGACGCCGACCGTCGCTCGGGCCGCCCCGACCATCTGACTGCCTCCGCACTCGTTACGAACGTCGAACGCACGCACGTGCTGCTGTGCCTGCACCGAAAAGTCGGCTTGTGGTTGCAGTTCGGTGGCCACATCGAGGACGAGGACGCCTCACTGTCGGAGGCAGCAGTGCGCGAAGCCAGGGAAGAGTCGGGAATCGCCGGAGTGACTCTGGTCAGCGCCCTACCCGTGCGTCTCGATCGTCATGCGGCTCCATGTGGCGGAGGAGCTCGGCACCACCTCGATGTGCAGTTTCTGGCGGTCGCGCCGCCCGGCGCGCAGCCCCAGGTGAGCGAAGAGTCGCTGGACGTCAGGTGGTTCGACGCCGCCATGCTGCCCATCACGACCGACGATGCTGTCCGTACCCTCGTGGTGGACGCGCTCCAGCACGCGTGAACGCAGGCCCTCAGGCGTCGACGCCGGCACGCTGCAGCGCCAGGGACCAACCGTCGAGAAAGCCTCTGGCGCGGTCGACGTCCGCAAAACCATCGAGCAGCCGCCAGAACGAAGCATCGTGCGACGGTTCGAGGAGGTGGGCGAGCTCGTGCAGGAGCACATAGTCGACGACCCACTCGGGCATCCCCTGCAGTCGGTCCGACAGCCTGATCGAGCCGTCCTGCACTGTGCATGACCCCCAGCGACTGCGCTGGTTCGCCACCCACCGGACACTCGAGGGCCGCGCCCGGCCATCGAGGTACCGACTGGAGAGCCGCTGTGCCCTGACCCACAACTCGTCGTCAGACGGCTTGCTGCGCCGATCCTGGTCGTCGAGCCGCTTGAGCATCGTGGCCACCCACTCCTGCTCCTCGGTGTCCGTCATGCGGGCTGGAAGCAGCACGATGGTGCGCTCACCCTCGCGGTAGGCCGAGACCGTGCGTTTGCGTCGCGTGCTGCGTCGGACTTCGACGTCGGGTGGGCCGTCGGTGGCTGCAGAGGAGGTCACCGGGCCACCGTAGACGGCGTGTCCCACAGATTTTTTTCCATCCACACCCTTGGGCCGGCGTTCCTGCAGGTCACCGCCACCTGGCAGCCTGAGTTCGTACGCTGTCCCCAGCTTCTTCCCAGGTCATCCACAGCAACACTCCGTCGTGTCCCCAGATGATCCCCAACGTCGTCCACAGGCCGGGAGTCCGCCACGTTGACGCGGGGCCACCGGGGGTTCTACGTTCTCCCGCGTCGAAGCCCCTGGGATAACGGGTGCGGCGCTCGCAAGGGGAAGGCGAGCGACGTACCACGCGACCCGGGGGCTTCGTGGTGAGCGGACCTCCGCCCTGTGGATAACCTGTGGACGCCTTATGACGCGGCGATCCCGGGCCTGGAGCGCCTCCTGACGTAGAGTGCCAGGCATCAGCCACGGCCTCCGTGGCCCCGGAGCGGACCAGCCGTTCCGACGATGAGCAGGAGGACTCCACGATGGCCGAGAGCTACACCGGCGACGCCTACTGCGTGAAGTGCAAGGAAAAGCGCGATTTCACCGGCGAGGTGCACGAGACCAACGGACGACGCATGGCCAAAGGCATCTGCCCGGTCTGCGGCACCAAGCTCAACCGGATCCTCGGCAAGGCCAAGGCCTGATCCGAGGGGACCTTCCCCGACCTCGAACGAGGCGCCCACCGCACGTCGGTGGGCGCCTCGTTCTCGTCACGGGCCGGCGCACCCACGACCCTGTGGATCTCGTCGGTAGCCGTCCCGTGCCATGGCACCCTTCGTCGACTGACCCTCGACCGAAGGGACTCTCGCGTGCGACCCATGCTCACGCCGGGGCTGCGTTGGGCCTGGCGCTCGGCTGACACGGTGCAGTTCGGGATCGACGTCCCGCAGCCACTGATCGTCAGCGGCCTGCCGGCCTTCTGCCAGGCACTCCTGCCGTTGCTCGACGGGGTGCGGTCCCTACCGGAGGTCCTCACGCCACTGATGAGTGATCTGCCCGACGGCCCGCAGGTGCGGGCCGTGATCGACAGACTCATCGCCATCGGAGTCGTCATCGACGGAGGGGGCTGGCCCGGTGGGATCGAGCTCGCGTCCGCTGACCGCGACCGCCTCGCGCCAGACGTCCGGTGCGCCAGCGCTCTGCCGAGGTTCCGCGACAACCCCGCGGCCCGGTGGAGTGCACTCGCGGCCGCGCACGTAGTGGTCGTCGGGGCCAGCCGTCTCGGGGCGACCATGTCACGAGCGCTGGCCGGCGCGGGGCTGTCCCGGCTGGACATCGAGGACCCGCACACCGTCACCGCAGCTGACGTCTCCACGGGTGGGTTCACCCCTGATGACATCGGCCATCGTCGGTCGCGTCTGTTGTCCGTTCGCCCGCAACAGCAGAGCGGGACTCACCAGGGGCAACCGCCACAACGGCTCGTGGTCGTGACGGACGCCGTCGATGCCCATGACGTCTCTCGGTCGCTCGTCGCGGCCGACACAACCCATCTGGTCGTGTCATGCCAGGAATTGATCGGCCGAGTGGGCCCGTTCGTCGAGCCCGGCCAGTCCCCTTGCCTCTTCTGCCTCGATCTGGCGCGCCGGGACGTCGACGCGGGATGGTCAGATGTCTGGCGCCAGCGGGTCACACGCTCCAGCCCGGACGCGGACGCGGTTCTCGTGGGGATTACAGCTCACATCGCGACAGCGCACATCGTCGACTGGTTGACCGGTGGACGTCCGCCGTCACGTGGTGGGTTCGTCGAGATCGAGGCGCCGCACGGCGTCACAACCCTCCGGACGCTCAGGCAACACCCTGAGTGCGGGTGCACGTGGCCGGAATCACCGGCGTCGTCGACAATGGGCCCGTGACCGACCTCCCGCGGCGTGCAGTCTCTCGGACCGCACGACTCGCCACCCTGCCGCTGGGCTTCGCCGGGCGTACTGCGCTCGGAGTCGGCAAGCGGGTGGGCGGCAAGCCTGCTGAGGCGGTGGCGGCCGAGGTTCAGCTGAGGACGGCCGAGCACATGTTCCGCGTGCTCGGTGAGCTCAAGGGCGGAGCCATGAAGGTCGGACAAGCCATGTCGGTCTTCGAGGCCGCCATCCCCGAAGAGCTGGCGGCGCCGTATCGGGCATCGCTGGCCAAGCTGCAGGACGCCGCCCCGGCGCTGCCTGCAGATCGGGTCCATGCCGTTCTGGCTGACCAAATCGGGCCGCGGTGGCGAGCACGCTTCCTGGACTTCGACGACGCCCCAGCAGCCGCGGCGTCCATCGGACAGGTCCATCGAGCGGTCTGGCGCGACGGGCGCCCGGTGGCCGTCAAGATCCAGTACCCCGGGGCCGGCCCCGCCCTCCGGTCGGACCTGGCTCAGATCGGTCGGATGATGCGCATGGTGGGGCCTATCTCCCCCGGCATGGACATGGCCCCTCTGGTCGACGAGCTGCAGCGTCGGATGGGTGAAGAGCTGGACTACCGACGCGAGGCTCGGTCCCAACGGGCGTTCCGTAAGGCTTTCGCGGCCAACCCGGACTTCATGATTCCGGAGGTGGTGTTCGCCTCCGACGAAGTGTTGGTCACCGAGTGGATCGACGGCACGCCCGTCCGCGAGATCATCGAGTCCGGGGACCAGGCTGACCGGGATCACGCCGGGCTGCTGCTGGCTCGCCTGCTCTTCAGCGGCCCGGCCGAGGCAAAGCTGCTGCACGCCGATCCGCATCCTGGGAACTTCCGGCTGCTCGACGACGGGCGGTTGGCCATCCTCGACTTCGGGGCCGTCGACCGGCTTCCCCAAGGCCTACCACGACCGATCGGTGTGCTCGCCCGGCGAGCTATCGACGGTGACGCCGAAGGAGTGCTCGACGGCCTGCGTCGTGAGGGGTTCGTGCGTGACTCCGTCACCATCGACGCCGATGAGCTGCTGGGCTACTTGGTGCCGCTGCTCGAGCCACTGCGACATGAGACGTTCACGTTCAGCCGTCCATGGCTCCGAGGCGAAGCCACCCGCCTCGCCGACCTCCGGAAGGCCACCACGGGGATGAAGCTCAACCTCCCCCCCTCCTACTTGCTGATTCATCGCGTCACCCTGGGTGTCATGGGGGTTCTGTGCCAGCTGGGCAGCACCGCTCACTTCCGAGCCGAGTGCGAGCGCCTTCTGCCGGGATTCGCCGACGCCACGTGATCCGGCCCCGCTTCTCGCTCGCTCAGGTCAGTCCGGCACACGCAGGAGGGGCGGGTGCCGGTGGCATCCCGCCCCTCCTGGCAGCCAGTGGCCGCCTCACAGCAGGTTTGCGTGGGCCAGTGAGGCCTGAAGCGCTGCCTCACGTGCCACGCATGCTGTGCGTTCGGCGCGCTGACGGGCACGACGCGCGGCGATCAGCCGCCGAACGCGCGCCAGCTGCTCGCCGTCGCGTAGCTCGGTCCGATGTCGAGCCCGAGCAAGGTCTTCTTGTAGAAACATGATGGGTACTCCTTGTTGACGAGTAGATGGTGCCGGCGGAGCCTTAGGCAACGTCGGTCTTGCGCGGCCGTCCACGCGGACGCTTGCGTGGCACGACGACGCCGTGCTCCACGAGTTCTCCGCCCCAGACGCCCCACGGTTCCGAACGCTCGAGGGCCCCGGCAAGGCATTCGGGCCGCAGAGGGCAGCCCTGGCACAGCGCCTTGGCTGTCTCCACACCGATCGGGGTGTCGGCGAACCAGAGCTCAGGGTCTTGCTCATGGCACGGCACCGACCATCGCGCTGCGGTGACCCACGGCTCACGAGTGTCGAGCACTGCGCCTGCAGCCCCCGCGTCAAGCAGGTCCGAGGTCGTCTGCATCACGGTCATTGCGGGTCACCTCCTATGGTGATGGGAACAAGGAACACAAAGAAAAAGGCCACGGACCCGAGTCTTCGGTCCGTGGCCTGGAATACGTCCAGTTCAGCTTCTACTGAGGTGGACTCCAGACCGGAGAACCATCGACACCGCCGGCTGCACCCTGCGGGCGCACGTCGGCCACGGACCCGAAGGTGGCCGCAGCCGACGGCGACACGTCAGTGCGCGTCTTGTCGTAGAACATTGCTAGCCACCTCCTCTCTCACGGCCGGGCGCGACCACTCCACAAGCGGTCAGACGTCGCGTCGGCGTCCAGGGAAGGGTACGAGACCGCCCCTGAGGCACGCAAGTGATTTATTTCGTCGTGGCTTCCGGCATGGCCCTGACGACCTCGAGCAGCGCCTCCCCGTACCGATCCACCTTGACCTGACCAATCCCGGGAATCTGCAGCAACGCTGTCGCCGTCGTCGGTCGATCGGCCGCGATCGCCGTCAACGTGGCGTCGGTGAAGACCACAAACGCAGGCACGGAGGCGTCATCGGCGGTCTTCTTGCGCCACTCACGCAGCTGCTCGAAGAGGGCCAGGTCGACATGAACCTCGCAGTGCGAACAGTGACGCAGTTTGCGCTCGGGGGCGGTCGTGAGAGCGCGACCACACCGCCGACAGGACGCCGAGCGGGACGCCTTCGGCTTTCGCACCCCTGGGCGAGACTCATTGCCGGCGAACTGGGGGTCGAGAGCCGCCAGAAAGGGTGATGGCGCGCGGGACCGCCGGTCACCGCCCGATCGACTGCGCGCGTAGGAGAAGGCCAGGTGCCGCTTGGCCCGCGTGATCCCCACGTACAGAAGCCGACGCTCTTCGGCGACTTGCTCAGGCGTCGTCGCGTACGAGATCGGCATCATTCCGTCGGTGAGGCCCACGAGGAAGACTGCCTCCCACTCCAGGCCCTTTGCGGCATGAAGGGACGAGAGCGTCACCCCGTCAGTCGCCGGCGCATGCTGGGTGTTGGCCCGATGCTGGAGCTCTTCGACCAGGTCGCCCAAGCTTGCCGAATCGGCATCGCGGTCGCGCTCCTGCACCTCGCGCGCCACCTCGACGATGGCCGCCCACGACTCCCACCGGTCGCGCGCCTTGCTCGGCCCCGGGGGCGGTTCCGTTCGGTAGCCGACTGAGCCGAGGACGGCCGACACCTGGCCGACCAGACCGGCTGCCGAAGCGCTGCTGTCGGCATGGGCGGCACCGCGTAGCAGGGCGACTGCCTCACGCACCTCGCGCCGGTCGAAGAATCGCTCTCCGCCGCGCACCGTGTAGGGCAGCCGCGCCTCGGTGAGCGCCTCTTCGAAAGCGGCGCTCTGGGCGTTGATGCGATAGAGGACGGCGATCTGTCGCTGGTCGACGCCGGCGTCGACCAGCGAGCGGATCTGCTGCACGACCGCCGCCACTTCGGCCGACTCGTCGGCGGCCACCAGCCATTGCGGATCGGGGCCGTCCGGCCGCTGGGACCTGAGCACGACCCGGGTTTCGGAGTCGACCGTGGATGCTGCGGCCAACAGCCGGTTGGCCGTCGACACCACCTGGGGCGACGATCGGTAGCTTCGCTCGAGCCGCACAACCGCCGCACCGGGAAATCGCGAGCGGAACTGCAGCAGATACTGCGGGGTTGCGCCGGCGAACGAGTAGATCGTCTGGTTGGCGTCGCCCACCACGGTGAGATCGTCACGGTCGGCGAGCCAAAGGTCGAGCAGTCGTTGCTGAATGGGGCTGACGTCCTGGTACTCATCCACCAGAAGGCAGCGGTACTGGTCGCGTACGGCGCTTGCCATCGACGCGTCGTCCTCGATCATGCCCGCCGTGAGCAGCAGGACATCCTCGAAGTCGATGAGGCCTCGATCGCGCTTGACCGCCTCGTAGCCGGCATAGACGCGTGCGACGACGTCAGCCTCTAGATCACCGACACCGCTGCGCCCCTGCACGCTGCTTCGTTCGACGTAGGACTCCGGAGTGATCTGCGAGACTTTTGCCCACTCGACCTCGGCTGCGATGTCGCGGATCACGGTGCGATCGGCCCGCACCCGAACGCGGGCGGCGGCTTCACTGATCAGCGGGGCCTTCGCCGGAAGCACGTTCGGCGGGTGGCCGCCGATCACCGATGGCCAGAAGAATCGCAGCTGACGGAGCGCGGCTGCGTGAAAGGTGCGGGCCTGGACTCCCTCTACCCCCAGGGCACGGAGACGCCCGCGTAGTTCTCCGGCTGCCCGCGCTGTGAAGGTGAGTGCCAGCACCTCTCGGGCCTGGACGTGCTCGCCGACCACGAGCGCCGCGATCCGGTGCGTCAAGGCCCTGGTCTTGCCCGTCCCTGCTCCGGCCAGGACGCAGACAGGGCCGCGGGGCGCCGTGGCAGCAGCGAGCTGCTCGGGATCGAGGTCTCCCAGCACCTCAGCGAGCGTGGCGGCGGTCATTCCGGCATCCTGGCACCTGTGACCGACAGACCAGCAGAGCGGGCTCCGCTCATCGTCTACACCACCCCGTGGTGTGGCCCCTGCGCCAGGCTGAAGAGCCGCCTCACCGATCGGGGCATCCCGTTCACCGAGATCGATGTCGATCAAGACCACCAGGCAGCTGACTGGGTGGCCCGAGCCAACAACGGAAACCAGACGGTGCCTACGGTCCAGCTACCTGACGGATCGACATTGACGAACCCGTCCGCCGAGGCTGTGGAGAAGGCCCTGCAGCGCTTGGCCACGTGAGCGCAGATCCCTAACGCCAGTCTGCCCCCGAGTCGGGCAGGTCGTCCCCGTACCAACGGTCGATCAGCCAGCGCGATATTGAGAGGGAACCGGGCACCACCACCGCACCGGAAGCCACCGCCTCACGCAGTTCCTCTCGGCTGAACCAACGAGCCTCGACGAGTTCATCGCCATCGGGCTGAGCCTCCGGTGTCCCCTCAACCCGGGCCGAGGCGCCCACCATCAGCGACGATGGGAAGGGCCACGGCTGGGTGGCGAGCAGCTCGACATCGGAGACGCGCACCCCTGCCTCCTCTGCCACCTCGCGCACCACCGCCTGTTCAGCGGTCTCGCCCGGCTCGACAAAGCCCGCAAGAGTCGAAAAGCGGCCCGCCGCCCAGGCGTCCTGCCGTCCGAGCAACGCCCGGTCCTGCCTGTCGGTCACCAACACGATGACCGCGGGGTCGACTCTCGGGAAGTGCGACGAACCGTCAGCTGGGCATCGACGTTCGGCGCCGGCCGCGGCTACCTCGGTGGGCGCACCGCAGCGGGGACAGTGCGAGTGGGTCGCGTGCCACTGAGCCAACGCCACCGCGTGGCAGAGCAAGCTGGCATCGGTGGTTGTAGCACCCGGCACCAGCTCACGCAGACTCCGAAAGTCACCCACACTGTCGTCCGCGACGCGCACGGCGAAGTGCACCGTGCCCGCATCATCAGCCCCGAGCAGGTAGCGCTCGCCAGCTGCGGCCGCAGCGGGGGTCGACCAGAAGTCCGCAGATAACTCCGCATCGACCTGAATCTGGTCCCTGCACACCACCAGCACACGGGTCCGCGGATCGCTCCACTGACGTCTGCACCACGCGTCGTCGCGCCGGCGCTCGACCAACCGGTCGTGGTGGCCCGATGCGAACGTCAGGGGCCGAGGGCGCGTGGTCACAATGCCTGAGCCTAGGTGGTGGTGGCGTCCCACATCGAGGTCAGAGCTGCGCGATCGGGCAGCCCCACCGGTCGCACCACCCGACCGGAGGCGACGTAGTAGAAGGTGGCCGCCACCTCGTCGACGGGAACGCCGCGCAGCTCGGCCCATGCGATGCGGTACAGCGCGAGCTGGAGTTCGTCGGCATCATGTCGCCCCGTCTTCCAGTCAACGACCTCATATCTGGTGCCGGGTGGGAGTGACCGGTCCCGCTCGTCGGCGTCGTACACGGCATCGATGCGCCCCACCACGGTGTGCGAACCAAGCACCATCTGGAACAGGGCCTCGACCGCAATCGGACGACGCTCGGCATACGGGCCGTCCAGGAACGACTGTTGCAGGTCTGCGAGGTCGGCGTCGGCTTCGGTTGTGCCGTCGGGAACGATTCCCTCGACATCGATCAACGGGACCTGGCCAAAGAGTGACTCAACCCAGGCATGGAACTGCGTCCCTCGCTGCGCAGCGACTGCTGGCGGTCGCGGCAGAGGTCGCCTCAGCTGTTGAGCTGTCGCGGGACGATCACGTAGCACGCCGACGGCAGAGGTGGCCGAGAGCGCCGACGGAAGCGACTCGTCGGGTGCGTGATGGCGCCGCGCCTCTTCGAGAAGGGCCGTGATGGAGTCATCCCAGGATGCCACCACCACCTGCTCGACCTCGTCCAATGCAGCGGCGTCTCCGCACCGGACGAGTGGCTGCCGCAGGGCATCACGCACCAGGTTGGCGGCCAGATGTCGTGCTGCCGCTACCGTGGCGTCGCCCGTTGGCGGCCAGGCAAACGAAGGAGTTTCAGCCAGTGACGGATTCGAGGCTTCCTCTGGTGGTTCGGGCGCCCAGCATCGGACGGTGCCGCGACCATCGGCGCACAGATCGGCGAGCGCCTGCAGGTAGGGGCTGACTGCACGCGGCTTCACCTGGGTCGGCCCCCAGCGGTGCCCGGACACCACCAGTCGATCAGCGGCACGGGTGAGCGCCACGTAGGCGAGTCGTCGGTCCTCGGCCCGCTCACGGTCGGCGACGCTCTGCTTGAACGCAGCCACCCCCTTGTTTCCGGACCACGTGGCAACGACCGGGAAGTCGGCGGCATCACCACGCAACGGGTAGGGCAGCAGCCCCGCTGAGGTGTGCGGAGTGGACCGTGAGGTGGTGTTGGGGAAGACGCCGTCGACGACATGTGGCAGGTAGACGCTCTGCCACTCGAGCCCCTTCGACTTGTGCACCGTGAGCAGCGCCACCCCACCCCCGCCGGTCGGAGCGGGCACGCCCATCGTGCTGCCGTAGCGACGTGCCAGCGCGAGATAGGCAAGGAACGGTCCTACGCCGGCGCGCCCGCCCCCGGCGGAGAAGGCCCGCGCATGCTCGAGCAGGGCATCGAGGTGCTCCGTTGTCTGGCCTTGCACAGCTCGCTCGATGTCGAGGCCGATGCGACGGATCACTGTCGAGATCGCGACGTCTGGCGGTTGGTGCAGCACCGTGCGCAGCTCGGTCAGCTCGGTGGAGAGCTCGGCGAACCGGCGACGTGCGTGCGAGGTGAATCCACCCGGCCCGGGGTCGTCGAGCGCTTCAATCAGGGACACGGACTCGACGGGGTCGGAACCTGCGACTGCCGCCTGCAGCTCGTCGGGCAGGGAGCGGTCACCTCTGGTCGCTGACGGAGGACCGGATGTGGCCGGCGCCGCCAACTGACGGGCTCGTGCACCGAGCAGGGCGAGATCAACTGGACCGATCCGCCATCGCGGGCCGGACACGAGCCGAACCAGACTCGGGTTGGCCGTGGGGTCGTGGAGCACCTCGAGGACGGCAACCACCTCGACCACCTCAGGAAGGGCGAGCAACCCACCGAGTCCGACCACCTCAACGGGGACGGCACGCTCTGTCAGAGCCTCGATGATCGCCGGGAAGGCTTTGGTCTCGCGACACAGGACGGCAATGTCGTTGGGCTCGCGTCCAGCTGCGACCTCGGCGGCGATGGCATCGCCGAGTGCGGCGACCTCGTCGGCGGCGGTCTCGTGGAGTGCCACTTCGATCGTCCCGACACCGACACGATCTGGTCGCGGTCGAAGGTCGCCGACCTGCGGGAACTCTTGGCGCAAGGGTTGGGCCACCGCATTCGCGGCGTCGAGGATCACCTCACCCGAGCGGTTGTTCTGGCCCAACGCATAGACCGAGGTCGGGTCGGAACCGCCGAAGTCGTCAGGGAAGCTCACGATGTTGCGCACCGACGCACCACGCCACCCATAGATCGACTGGAACGGGTCGCCCACCGCCATCACCGGGTGACCGTCGCCGAAGAGCGCGACGAGCAGCCGCTGCTGCGCCATCGAGGTGTCCTGGTACTCATCGAGCAGGACCGTGGCAAACCGTCCGCGTTCGCCGGTGGCAACTTCTGGCACGCGTTCGGCGAGAAGTGCGGCCGATGCCATCTGGTCACCGAAGTCGACCTGTTCCAGGCGGCGTTTGTGTCGCCGGAACTCAGTGACCAGAGGCGCGAGCTCGAGCCGCCCCGCCGCCGTGGCACGCGCCTTTGCCGGATCGGCCGTCAGCTTGCCGTCAGCTTGCTCGATAGCGTCGAGCTCGGCCACGGTGGCTCTGTCCAGGCGCATGAGGTCGTCGATCTCGACCAGATGTTCGCTGAGCTCGGAATCGAGCGTCAGAAGCTGCTGGGTCAAGGCGATGAGCCGCAGCCCCAGATTGGGGAAGGGACCCGACGCAGCTCGTGCCACGTTCTCGGCCAGCTGGATGCGCTGCGCGTCCGTAATGAGCTGGGCAGACGGCTCGTATCCACCCCAGACGCCGTACTCACGAACGAGCGCAGCGGCGTAGGAATGGTAGGTGCTGATCGTCGGTTCGCCGTTGTCGAGGAGAGCCGAGTGTGGTTGACGCTGCTCGAGCGCACGAAGGGCACCCCTCACCCGTTGGCTGAGCTCAGCTGCCGCCTTGTTCGTAAATGTCAGACCCAGGACGGAGTCGGGTGTGACCTGACCCGACGAGACGAGCCACACGACTCGGGCGCTCATCAGCGTCGTCTTCCCTGAGCCGGCACCCGCAATCACCACTGAAGGTTTGTGGGGCGCAGTGATCGCCGACAGCTGTTCGTCGGTGAAGCGGATCCCGAACAGATCACACAGCTCATCAACAGTCAGCGACGTCTGAGCCTCACTCACGCGATCACCTCCCGACCCTCAGCGCGTGCGGGGCAGGTCACGGTGAACGGGCAGTACGAGCAGTGCTTGCCGGGTGTTGCGGGGAACTCGCCTGCTGCAATGGTGGTGACCGCATGCTCCAACGCTTGATCGAGGGCGTCGTCTGCTTCCATCGTCGTTTCCTGACGCTGCACCTTGGGCCCCGGATCCCGCACACCTGAGGGAAGCCGTAGCTGCACGAGCTCGGCGCCTGACACCGAGTCTCCAAACCGACCGTCGCCCGCCACCAGACGCCGGTAGGTGGCGAGCTGCAGGTTGGTGGCGACGCTGCTCTTGGACGGTGCCGTGCCCATGGTCTTGAGGTCGACGACGACCAAGTCGCCTTCGGCGTCTCGCTCGAGCCGGTCGAGACGTCCGGTGAGCAGCAGTTCGTGTCCGGCGACAGTGAAGGTCGCCTCGAACGACTCCTCGGACGCGACCACCTCACGCCCGCGGGCACCCTCATGCCAGCGAAGAAAGCGTTCGAGGGCACGGACGGCTTGGTCGTGCTCGCTGTTTGCCTCCCAGTCAGCCGGATAGGGAAGCTGCCCCCAGACGTCGTCGAGCGCCTCGACGAGCGGACCCAGCTCAGCCGGCTGTTCTCCGCGGGCAACGGCGTCGGCCAGTGCGTGCAGCAGCCCGCCGAATCCGGCTGCCGCTCCGCGACCGGACTCTGCGGCCACTCGGCGGCTGAGATACCACTGAAGCGGGCAACGGTGCAGGGTCTCGATCTGTGAACCTGACAGGTGCATCACCTCGGCGACCGGCAACGGATCAGCGTCTGCGTCAGACCACTCGTGGACACCCCACCACTGCCCTGGGTGGGCCGCCCGAGCGAGTGGATCGTCTGGTTCGCCGGCCACGGCCAGACCAGCCAGCCGATCCGCCGCCATCAGGCGCAGAGCGTCGGATGTGGAGGGATCGACCAGGGTGGAGCGAAGCTCGGCGACCACCCCCGCGAGAGTGAGTGGGTGACGGACCACCTGGCCCTCGAACGACACCGAGACCTCGAGGTCGTCCAAGAACGGTGACGGACGTAGGCCTTCATCTGACGGCGTGAGCACGGCTGTGCACAGGACGCGACGCCGGGCCCTGGTGATGGCGACGTAGAAGAGCCGCCGCTCCTCGCGCCTGATGTCGGCAACGGTCAGGGGTGGCCGCAGTCCGTCGCGGCCCAGGAGGTCGGAGTCGAGCACGGAGCCGCGACGCCGGAGGTCCGGCCACTCGTCCGCCTGAACACCGGCCACCACCACCACATCCCACTCGAGGCCCTTGCTGCGGTGTGCGGTCATGATCCGTACGCCGTGACCGCGGACGCCGCCGTCGGACAGCGGACCTGCCGGGATCTCTTGCGCCGACACCTCGGCGAGGAACGTCGCGAGGTCGCCCCGCGGAGACCGCTGGCGGCTTCGGGAGGCCAGGTCGAACAGCGCCACGACGGCGTCCAGCGCCCGATTCGCCTCGTCAGCACCGGAGCCGGCGGCCGCCTCGGTCAGGCTCAATGCCCAAGGGGAATCGTGCCAGATCGCCCAGAGTGTCTCGTGTGCCGACCAACCCTCGACCCGGGCACGACCCATCGTGGCCAGCAGGTCGGCAAGCGCGCGGGCTCGCCCCGTGGCAGCTGCTGGCAGTGCCTCCAGCACCGAGCTGTCGATGAGCGCTTGACGAACCAGCTCAGGTGACGGCTCGGGGTCGGACAGCCCAGCCGACCGTCGGGCGTCGCGTAGGGCTCGGCCTAGACGCCGGACCTCGGTCGGCGAAGCCCCTCCGATGGGCGACGTCAGCAGCTCGTGCGCGTCTGCAGTGGAGAACGAGTCGGGACTGACCGCATAGCCAAGCAGCGTCATCAACGGTGCCAGGGTCGGATGGTCACGCAACGGCAGTTCGTCGAGAGCGACCTCGACCGGAACGCCTGACGACGCAAGGGCGCGCTCGAGAACCGGCACGGCCGTCACCCCCGAGCGCACCAGGACAACCATCGTCGACCAAGGCGTCCCGCCCTGCAGATGCTCGCGTCGGAGAACCTCGGCGATGCCTCTGGCCTCGTGCTCAACAGTCGGGTACTGCAGCACCGATACGTCACCGGGTACCGCTGGATCTGGTGACACGAGGGCGCGGTGCGCACGGAGCGCCCCGGTCGGAAGGCTGCCAGCCGGACCGAGCAGGTCGGCCACCCGTCGGGATGCCTCGAGCACCGCCGTAGGGCAGCGCCGGGAGGTCCGCAGGGTGAGGATGTCGGCCCGTTCGCCACCTGACGAACGAAAGCGGTCGGCGAACTCGGTGATGCCCCGTACGTCGGCGCCACGGAATCCATAGATGGACTGATCGGGGTCTCCGACCACCAAGAGGTCGCGGCCGTCGCCGGCGATTGCCTGGAGCAGTCGCTCCTGCGCCGGATCGGTGTCTTGGTATTCGTCGACGACGACCAGGTCATAGGCCTCTCGGAGGCGACGACGTCCGTCGACCGACTCTGCGTAGGTCACCGCTCGCACGACCAGCTCGGAGTAGTCGAGAACGCCGCGGCTGTCGATGACGTCGAGGTACTCGGACATGAAGGACGCCAGGGCGTTCCAGTCGGCACGACCGGTGGCCAGGTCGGCGATGTCGTGTGCTGCCAGTCCGAGCGAACGTGCCGTGGACATGAATGTGCGAACCTGCTCGGTGAACCCTCGGGTCTGCAGGGCGGCGTCGAGCTCGGGAGGCCACGGCACCACGCCGATGTCGCGGTCGTGAGCCAGCAGCTCACGAACGACGACCTCTTGCTCTTGACCGGACAGCAGACGAAGACCCCGCCCGAGGTCGTCGGGCACCAGGAGCTGACCCACGAGCGAGAAGCCAAAGCCGTGGAAGGTCCAGGCAAGGGGTGCCGCGACGGTTCGCTGGATGCGCTGGGCAATCCGCGTTCGAAGCTCGCCCGCCGCCCGCCGGCTGAAGGTCAGCGTGAGAATCCGCTCGGGGGATGCTCCCGCCTCGACACGGGCAGCGATTGCCTCGACGAGCGTCGTGGTCTTACCCGTGCCGGGGCCGGCCAGCACGAGCGTGGGGCCGTGACCGGCATGCGCCACACGGTCGACCACGGCCTGCTGGTGCTCGTCGAGAGCGAACAAGGGCGATTTCACCAGAGCATCACACCACCACCCACCGACACCGCGGTCATGGCCGCCAGCGTGCTCGCGTCATATCGACCCGGTGTCCGGCGAACGCGACCCCTTCGCCCCGCAGCCGGCGCATCTGTTCGTCGCGGTGGATCTCGGCGCACGTACCGTCTGCCCGCAGAACCCTCCACCACGCGACACCTGAGCCGAAGCGCGCCATCGCCTGACCCACCTGTCGTGCGCCGCCCTTTCCCAGCAGGTCCGCGATATCGCTGTACGCGGCAACGCGCCCTGGCGGGATCTCACTGACGAGGTCGAGAACCTCCTCGGCAAAAGGTGTCGGAAGCGCGTCGCGGGCCACGTCCGCACCTTAGGCGAGCGGGGACGCGAGGTGTGGCACGATCACGACGTGGCTGACTCTCCGGACGGCCCGACGGCGAGCCATCCAGGGCTGGCATCGGCGGGCGACCCTCGCACCGGCGCTCTGCGGCCACTCCCACCGGCTCACGTCGTGGAGCCGGAACAACCGAGTCGCATCCGCCGACCAAACGACGCCCTGCGTCTGGCCGTGTGGGCCGCCGCAACCGGACTGATGCTGCTACTGGGCGACATCGCCCTGGGAACGACGGTCGGCCTGGAGGAAGACCTGGCCAGTGGAATCACTCGGCTTCCCGATCTGATTCTCACCATCCTCGCGGTCGCAAGTAACCTTCTGCTCTTCCTCCTTCCCCCGTTGGTACTGACCGATCTCGCGCTCCGACGCCGCTGGCGCACGATCGCCGTGGGCACCGCGGCTGGCGTGAGCGCCTGGCTGGTCGCCTACGCGTTCTCGATTCTTGGCCCTGAGTACATGTCGCCAGCCCTGCTCGACGCGCTCACGACAACCACGTCTCCCGGCTCTCGTACGCCGGTGGCCTTCCCCCTCGTGACCGCCGTGGTCGCCCTGGCGTCGGTGGACGGACTTCGCGGACGCCCGCGTCTGGCCACGGTCGTATGGGGGTCGCTCATCGGCTTCTCCATCCTTTTGGTGTTCGACCAGTCAGCCGCCCCGCTCGCTCTCGCCGTCAGCGCCAGCGGCGGGCGCACGATCGGCCTCGCCTTCCGGTACGGCTTCGGCACCGTCAATCCCCGTCCGGCTGGAGCAGAGGTCGCCCAAGCCCTGGCGTCCGTAGCGATCCCCCTTGCGTATCTCAAGTGGGATGGGGAAAGCGACGACGAGCGCCACTACCTGGGAAGCACGCTCGACGGCCAGGCGCTGGACATCCGGGTGATCGACCGTGATCGTCGGTCAGCAGGTCTGATCTATCAGCTCTACCGCCGCATGCGTGTTCAGGGGGTGGTGGAGCGCCCGCCCACCTGGTCGGTTCGTCGGGCGGTCGATCAAGCGGCGCTTCCGGTTCTCGCCGCACGCCGCAACGGAGTGCGGACACCTGACCTCATCGCAGCGGCATCGGTCACCTCAGACTCTGCGGTGCTCGCCTTTGAGGACGTGCCTGGGCTGCACACCTTCGAGACGATCGAGGTGTCCGAGCTGGACGACGACACCCTCGCTGATCTGTGGGCGCAGGTACGGACGTTGCATCGTGCCGGTATCGCGCACGAAGAGCTGCACGCCGGAAACATTGCGCTCGACGCCTCCGGACGGGTCTGGCTTCTGGGGCTGGAGTACGGCGAGATCGCCGCCGACCAGCTGACTTTGCGGATCGACGATGGTGAGCTGCTGGTCACGACCGCTCTCATCGTCGGGGCCGATCGGGCCGTTAGGGGAGCCTTGCAGGAGCTCACCGCGCAACGACTCGGAGAGGCGCTCCCGCTCCTGCAGACGATCGCCCTGAGCCGCGCGAACCGAAAGGCGATCAAGGGCAACCGCGCAGTGATGCAGGATCTGCGAGACGCCGTTGTCGCGGCGTTCCCCTCGGCGCCGACCGAACCGGTCCGTCTGGAGCGCATGAGGCCACGGACTCTCGTGGCGTTCTTCGCGTCAGCGGTAGCCGTCACCATCCTGATGGGTCAGCTGGCATCGGTGAACCTCGTGTCGGTCGTCACCGAGGCAGACCCCCGTTGGGCCGCAGTGGCCATGACCATGTCGATCTTGACGTATGTCGGCGCCACCATCGTGATCACGAGCCTGGCGCCGGTTGCCCTCCGATGGATCCGGACGTTCCAGACGCAGTGGGCCTCGACGTTCGTGTCACTGGTCGCCCCAGCGGCGGTGGGGAACATCGGCACCAACAGTCGCTATCTGCAGCAGTCCGGCGCGAGCCCGGCGGTCGCCATTGCCAGTGTCGGCGCAACCCAGATCTTCGTCTTCCTCTCCTACCTGATCTTGGTGGTGGTCTTCGGTGTCATCACGGGCCAGCAGCAGGGCCCCGACCTGATCCCCAACACCACGGTCCTTCTGGTCGTTGCCGGCACCGCTACGGTCGCCGCCACGCTCTTGGCCATCCCAGCTACCCGACGTGCGATCCGTTCCCGGGTGGCTCCACTGCTGTCGACCACTTGGCCGCGACTGCTCGAGTCCGCCCGACAGCCGCGACGCATCGCGATGGGACTGGGCGGAGCCCTGATGCTGAACCTCTGCTACGCGGCAGCGCTGTTCGCGGCCGTCTCGGCCTACGGAGGCAACCTTGAGTACGCCACCGTGGGATTCGTCTACCTGGCTGCCGGTGCCGTCGGGTCGGCGGCTCCGACACCGGGGGGGATAGGGGCGGTCGAGGCCGCGTTGGCGGCCGGCCTCAGCGCTGCCGGCCTCGATGGCGGCACGGCGGTTCAGTCGGCCCTGCTGTTCCGCGCGGTGACCTTCTGGATTCCGATGCTTCCCGGCTGGTTGAGCTTCGGATACCTGCAGCGGCACGGTGCGCTCTAGGCGGGCTCGCCGACGTCGCCTTCGTACTTGGACAGGGTGTCGTCGAGAACCCGGAGCACGCAGAACTCGTTGCCCTCCGGGTCAGCCATGACCACCCACGTCTGGCTGTCGCCCTGGCCGATGTCGACGCGCCTGGCGCCGAGCCCCTCAAGCCTGGCCACCTCGGCGTCCTGATCATCGGGCCGCAGATCGAGGTGCAGGCGGTTCTTCACCTGCTTGGCCCCGGGGACACGCAGGAAGAGCAGGTCGGTGGCGTGACCCTCGTGCGACGACGAAGGCGTGACGGCCACCTCAGCGTCGTCCTCGAAGTCGATCATCCACCCAAGAGCCTGGCTCCAGAAGCGCGCCAAGCGAGCCGGATCCGAGCAGTCGACGGTCACGCAGTCGATTCGGAGCGTCATGCCGACATTCTGGTTGCGCAGGTGCGATCAGTAAATGGGTTTACTCGGCTCGATCTGATTGACCCAGGCAACGACGCCGCCACCCACGTGCTGTGCGTTGGCGAACCCAGCGCCCTTCGCGACGGCGAGCACCTCGGCCGAGCGTCCTCCGACCTTGCAGTAGAACACCACCGGCTTGTCCTGAGGAAGCTGCTCGAGCGCCGAACCCAGAAGGAACTCGTTCTTGGGGATGAGGACCGACCCGTTGATGGCAACGATCTCGCGTTCGGCCGGCTCACGGACATCCACCAGGAAGAAGTCGGTTTCGCCCTTCGCCCGGCGGTCGAGCATTGCTTCGAGGTCACGCACGCTGATCGTCGACTCGCGTGCGGCATCGGCGGCGGCATCGGAGATCGTGCCACAGAACGCCTCGTAGTCGATCAGCTCGGTCACCGTCGGGTTCTCACCGCAGACGGCGCAGTTCGGGTCTTTGCGGATCCGTACCTTGCGCACCTGTGCCTCGAGGGCGTCGTAGATGACCAGCTGGCCGATCAGGCTGTCGCCGACACCGGTGATCAGCTTGATCGCTTCGTTGGCCTGGAAGGTGCCGACCGTTCCGGCCATCACGCCGAGTACGCCACCCTCGGCACACGACGGAACCATCCCGGGGGGTGGAGGCTCGGGGTAGAGGCACCGGTAGCAGGGCCCGTGCTCGGCCCAGAACACGCTGGCCTGACCGTCGAAGCGGTAGATCGAGCCCCAGACGTAGGGCTTGCCGAGCAGCACGGCGGCATCGTTGACCAGGTAGCGCGTCGCGAAGTTGTCGGTGCCGTCGACGATCAGGTCGTACTGGCTGAAGATGCTCATGACGTTCGTGGAGTCGAGCCGCTCCTCGTGCACCTGCACGGTGACGAACGGGTTGATCTCCTTGATGGAGTCGCGGGCCGACTCAGCCTTGGACCGTCCCACATCACTCTGACCGTGGATGATCTGGCGCTGCAGGTTCGACTCGTCGACGATGTCGAACTCGACGATGCCGATTGTTCCGACGCCCGCCGCAGCGAGATAGACGAGAGTGGGCGAGCCGAGGCCACCGGCCCCAATGGCCAGGACCCGCGCGTTCTTGAGCCGCTTCTGCCCAGCCATCGCCACCTCAGGAATGATGATGTGGCGCGAATAGCGCTTGACCTCATCGATCGACAGGTCGTCAGACGGCTCGACGAGCGGTGGCAGGCTGGTCACGGGTCACTCCAAG
This sequence comes from Actinomycetes bacterium, assembly GCA_024644345.1. Classification (GTDB taxonomy): domain Bacteria; phylum Actinomycetota; class Actinomycetes; order JAHEKZ01; family JAHEKZ01; genus JAHEKZ01. Next base: position 47,615 of record JAHELE010000007.1, read on the forward strand.
ATCATCAGAACGGCACGACTCCGCGTATAACTGTGCCCGACCTGATCGCATTCCGAGAGCGGTGTCCACTATGTGGACGTTAAGGACCAGCAGAGAAGAATCTGGAGTCAATCTATTCCTTGAGTCCCTCTACTCTGACTAGGGTGGACTCGTGTCCGCCAACCCCACCGACCTCCTGCACGATCGCGGCCTGCGCGTGACGGCGCAGCGGTTGGCGGTGTTGCGGGTGGTGTCGAGCGACCCCCACCTGACGGCCGACGCGGTCGCCGAAGGTGTGCGGGCCGAAGTGGGGTCGATCTCCCTCCAGGGGGTCTACGACGCTCTGGGTGTCCTCGTCGACGCTGGCCTGGTACGCCGGATTCAGCCCGCCGGATCGCCCGCGCTCTTCGAGAGTCGGGTCAGTGACAACCATCACCACGTGATCTGTCGCTCGTGCGGCCAGGTGGGCGACGTCGACTGCGCCCTCGGCTCGGCTCCGTGCCTGTCCACCGTCGACGACCTCGGATTCGAGATCGATGAAGCTGAGGTCATCTACTGGGGACGTTGTCCCACATGCGCAACCTCCGATAGCTCCTAGACCCATCCCTATTGATCCGCTCAGTTCCGGAAGGATTCCCATGTCTGACAATCACGACGCCGCCTTAGGTGACATGAACGACGAGGGCAAGTGCCCGGTGGCACATGGCCGGTCGAACCGTGACTGGTGGCCGAACCAGCTCGACCTGAGGCTGTTGCAGCAGAACCCGCCGATGGCCAACCCTCTCGGTGACGACTTCACCTACGCCGACGAGTTCAAGACCCTCGACCTGGCTGCACTCAAGAACGACATCGACGCGGTGATGACGACGTCTCAGGACTGGTGGCCGGCCGACTGGGGCCACTACGGTCCGCTCTTCATCCGCATGACCTGGCACAGCGCCGGCACCTACCGGATCAGCGACGGTCGAGGGGGCGCCGGCGCGGGTGAGCAGCGCTTCGCCC
>JAHELE010000073.1 GCA_024644345.1 Actinomycetes bacterium
GCTTGACCGCGCCAGCCGTGACAGCGGCATCTGCCGCCAGCCGCTCGGTACGACGATCCTCACGCATCCCTGAGAGGTCGACGACGATGGCGGCGGTCATCACCACAACCACCACGAGAAGGCCGTAGAGGATGGCGTAAACGCCACTGTCGTTTCTCGCGAGTGACCTCACCGATGTCATGACAGCGATACCGCTTCGTACCGGCTCAGGCTCTTACCCGTCACTGTGATTTTCGCTGACCCCAGCAGATAGTTGAAGTCAACAGGTCTGTCCACGTTTGTCTGGACGAAGTCACCGGTCGACGTGGCGGCTCCTGGGCAGGAGCCCGCCAGTGCCGCTGAGGGGACCATCACCCCGCTGCTGTCGGCCACCATCATCATATGACTGTTGAGTGGAGGCACGTTGGTGGGCGACACCACCGCGACACAAACAGAGGTCCCTGGATCCGTCGCGGCTGGGTTGATGTCGGCTGCCGCCAGTGCTCGGGCTCCGACCTCGGTGAGCCACGTCGTCGTCGATCCGCCGCTTGCATCGATGCTGAGCGTTGCCGCGAACCGAGACGATTCTTGAGCCCCCTGGGTTGCACCGAGCCAGGCGTGAAATGCGAAACCGGCACTGATTGTCCCGAGCGTGAGCATTACGAACAGCGGCAACAGCAGGCCAAACTCCACGGCTGAGGCTCCGCTATCGCAGCGAACACACCACCGGATCCGGTCAGCCCGCGGACGGTTCATGCTGCACCCCCTCGCCGAGTCCCCGAGCACTCTGAGTTTGCTGAGGCTGAGCCATTGCGGTGAACGGATGACCCAATGTCACCCGTTCGGACCACGGCAAAAGGGACAAACTTCGCGACGTTTGGGGGTGCAGCGCATGAGCGCCTCGACGAGCTCTGGCCGCTGGCGCAAAGAACTCAACAAACGTTGACTTATTGCCGCGGACTGTTCTAGCCTCGCCGACATGCGAGCGATGATCCTCAAAGAGTTCCGCGAACTTCGACGTGACCGCCGCACTCTGGCGATGCTGATCGCGATGCCGCTGCTGCTGCTGGTGGTCTTCGGGTACGCCGCCAACTTCTCTGTCGACACGGTCAGGACCGCAGTCGTCGGACCGCAGGCCGAACAAGCAACCGCACAGCTGCCGTTCTTCTTCGATGTGACGACGGTCGAGCCCGATGGCAACCGGAGCACCGCGGAGGATTTGCTGCAGCGCGGCGAGGTCGACGTCGCCTTCGTGAGCTCGACCGGGCCTGCCGTCGCACTGGTGGACGGCTCGAACCTTTTCGCTGCCCAAAGCATCGTGTCAGTGCTCAACCGCCTCAGCGACCAAGTGACGACAGAGGTTCTCTACAACCCCGGGCTGAAGACGTCCTGGGTGATGATCCCGGCGATCATCGGACTGATCCTGACCTTCATCGGCACGATCATCACGAGCATCGGGCTCGTACGGGAGAGGCAGACCGGAACTCTCGAACAACTCGCCGTCATGCCGATCAAACCGAGCACGGTGATCTTCGGCAAGATCGCGCCGTACTTCCTGGTCGCCTCGATCGACATGGCCCTCATCACGGTGCTCGGCATGTGGCTCTTCAACGTGCCGTTCAACGGCAATCCCCTCGTCTTCGCGCTTGGCGGGGCACTGTTCCTGTTCGTCGTACTGGGCCTTGGGGTCTTCATCTCCACCGTGTCGCAGAACGCCGGCCAGGCGATCCAGCTGGCCTTCTTCTTCCTCATGCCCCAGATCCTGCTCTCAGGAATGATCTTCCCGCTGGACGCGATGGCCGCTGGCGTTCGCTGGATCGCGTACTTCCTGCCGCTCACCTACTTCACGATGATCTCTCGCGGTGTCATGCTCCGGGGTGCCCCCCTCGACTCGTTGTGGCTACCCGTCGTCGCGCTCACGCTGATGGCGTTGCTGGTGTTCACCGGTGCGGTCCTCCGGTTCCGTCGCGATCTCGCTCCGACCCGGCGCAAGCGGGGCGGGACGTCCGAATCCGACGCTGCCTCCGGCGCTGAGGCCGGGTCGACATGAGCTACGGCGTTTCCGACGCCTGGGTGCGGTTCGGTTCCCAGGTCGCCCTACGCGGGGTCAGCGTCGGCGTCCCCGCAGGCCAGGTGACAGCTGTCGTGGGCGGTGATGGAGCGGGAAAGAGCACGCTCCTTCGGGCGTTGGTGGGCCGAGTCGGACTTGACCAAGGATCGGTGGCGGCGCCGGCGCGCGAACGGATCGGCTACCTGCCGGCGACGACCGGGAGCTGGCTCGACATGTCGGTCCAGGAGAACATCGACTTTGTGGGTGGCGCGTACGGGCTGACGGGTCAGGCGCTCGCCCGACGAGCCGACCCGCTTCTTGAGCGAGCAGACCTTGCGGGCGTGCGAGATCGGCTCTCCGGTCAGCTGTCAGGTGGCATGCGACGCAAGCTCGGATTCTGTCTCGCGATGCTCCCCGACCCCGAGCTGCTGGTGCTCGACGAGCCCAGCACCGGAGTTGACCCGGTCAGCCGGGTAGACCTGTGGAGACTGATCTCGGAGGCGGCAGCCAACGGCAGCGCAGTCCTGATGTCCACGACCTACCTCGACGAAGCAGAGCGATGCGCGTCGTTGCTCGTCCTCCATGAGGGGCACACACTCCTCAGCGGAACACCCCATGAGGTGGTGGCTTCGCTGTCCGGAACGATCATCTCCACGACAACGCTGTCCAGACCGGCGTTCGGCTGGCGTCACGGGCGCGAGCTTCGCGAGTGGTTCCCGGAGGGCCGCCAGCCGGCTGGCGGCTCGGTGATCACCCCTGACCTGGAGGATGTCGTCATCGCTTCCTCACTGAAACTGGGAATGGACGGGGAGGAGCGGCTATGACACGTCAATCGACGACCTCTCCCAGCTTTCTCACCGAGTCGAGGGCCGTGAGCAAGCGGTTCGGCCACTTCGACGCCGTCGACGACGTCTCGATGAACGTTGCCGGTGGCGAGGTCGTCGGGCTGCTCGGGGCCAATGGCGCGGGAAAGACGACACTCATCCGGATCCTGCTCGGGCTGATCGGCGCGTCAACGGGAGAGGCGCTGCTCATGGGAGAACCACCGTCCCGCGAGTTGCGCCGCTCGATCGGCTACGTGCCGCAGAGCCTCGGACTGTACGACGACCTGACCGTCCAGGAGAACCTGGACTTCACCGCGTCGGCGTACTCGCAACCGCGTCCGTCCGTCCCTGCCGACCTGGCCGACCACGCAGACACACTCGTTGGCGACCTCGCCCTGGGGACGCAGCGACGGTTGGCCTTCGCCTGCGCCCTGCTGCACCGACCGGCCCTGCTGGTTCTGGACGAGCCCACGTCCGGCGTCGACCCGCTGTCACGTGCCCGCCTCTGGGACACCATCCACCAGCAGGCCGACGCAGGCGCCGGCGTCCTTGTGACGACGCACTACATGCAAGAGGCCCAGCAGTGCCATCGGCTCCTGCTGATGTCGGGGGGGCGCCTGGTGGCGCAGGGAAGCGAGCGGGATGTCATCGGGGGAACGACGGCGGTCGAGATCAGCGCCGATGACTGGGCGGCGGCGTTCTCGGCCCTGGAGCGGGCCGGAGAGGCGGTGACACTCGACGGAACCGACGTCCGAGTGGCAGATGGGGATCCTTACCGACTGCAGCTCGTCCTTGAAGCGGCCAGCATTCCAGCCCAGATCCGGTCCGTGCCGGCCACGATCGAGGAACGCATGACGGTGCTGGCAAGGGCGGAACGGGTCGGCTCAACTCCCCCGACATCATGACCGGCCAGAGCCCCCGGCCAAAGGGGCGCCGCCCCGGTGACAGCGGGACGAAGGAGCAGATCCTGGATGCTGCTCGAGACCTGTTCGCCGACGTAGGCTTCGAGCGCGCCACGATCCGGGCAATCGCCACGAAGGCCAGCGTTGACCCGGCCCTCGTCCACCACTACTTCGGCACCAAGGACGAGCTGCTCGTTGCGGCCCTCCAGCTGCCGGTAGACCCGGCCGTGCTCTTCGCCGGGATAGGCACCGAAGAGGGCAACGGCAGGGGGGCCGGTGAGACGGTCGTCCGCAGAGTGCTCGCGCTGTGGGACGACACGGACACGCGCGCGCCCCTGCTTGCCCTGCTGCGCACGGCTGTCTCCCATGAACGTGCTGCCGCGGCGCTCGGCGAGCTGTTCGCCAACACGTTGCTCGCGCAGATGGCAACACTTGCCGACCGCGACGATGCATCACTGCGTGCAGCGCTTGTGGGGTCTCACATCGGTGGTCTTGTGCTCGGCCGATACGTGCTGCGCCTGCCACCCCTGGCAGGGGCAGCACCGGACGACATCGCCGGGATGGTCGGTCCTGTCCTCGACCACTACCTGTCCGGTGACCTCGCGCGCCCTGCGCTCTAGGACGTCAATGGTCCAGGGCGGCTACGGTCCGGCAGAGTCGCGCACCGCTGTCGCAAGGTGGAGCCGGGTGAACGCCAACGCCTCAGCCAGGTCGTTTTCGCGCTGCCCCTTGGACGTCGCCTTCCGCGTGTTCACTTCGAGAACGATGTGCCCCCGGTAGTCGATCGCCGCCAGGTGCTCCAGCAGCTCGGCGCACGGTTGCGTACCACGACCCGGTACGAGGTGCTCGTCCTTGGCTGCCCCCGACCCATCACCAAGGTGCACATGTGCCAGCCGGTCTTCCAGACGGCGAGCCATCGCCATGGCGTCGTCGCCCGCAACAGACGTGTGCGAGAGATCCAACGTGACCGACGTGTAGTCCTCGTCGCTCGGGTCGTGGTCCGGCAGGTAGGCCTGGATCTCACGGTTGCGCGCTCGCCACGGGAACATGTTCTCGACCGCGAACCTGACGTCGGTCTCGTCACTCATGGCCGCGACACCAGTCACGAATCCCTTGGCGTATTCGCGCTGCCACCGAAAGGGCGGGTGAACCACGACCACCGATGCCCCCAGCTGCTCCGCGGTTCGACGTGCGGTCTGCAGCTTTCCCCATGGCTCGGTTCCCCACACCCGCTGCGTGATCAGCAGGCAGGGGGCGTGGATCGCGACGATCGGCAGCTCGTGATAGTCGGACAACCTCTGCAGCGCGCTGGCGTCCTGGCTCACGGGATCGGTCGACACCATCACTTCGATGCCGTCGTACCCCAGTCGAGCGGCCAGCTCGAAGGCCGCCGCGGTTGACTCCGGATAGACCGAGGCAGTCGACAGCGCCACCCGTGAGCGCGGGACCTTCACCGCCTGGTCATCGCCGGTCACGCCTACTGCCCCATCCAGTCAAGACGGCGCAGGATCACGCCCTCGCGCAGGGCCCACGGACAGATCTCGAGGGTCTCGGCCTTGACCGCATCCATCACCAGCTCGGCCACAATCGCGCCGGCCAACAGCTGTGGCGCCCGCCCGAGCGAGACCCCGGGAAGCTCCCCCCGCTGCTTGGCCGTCATCTTCGCCAGCTTCGGGATCCACTCGCCGACCGCGTCGCGGCGAAGTTGCCTCTGGACGTACTGACCGGCCGAGCTCGGTGCCGCCCCGGTCATCCGGGCGAGCTGCTTGAACGTCTTCGACGTCCCCACGACGTGCGAGGCGCTGGTCGTCGCGTCGAGGACGGTTCCCTGCTCTGCCAACAGGTGCCGAACGTGCTTACGCAGGTTCTTGACCTCGGCCGACCCAGGTGGGTCGTCGCCGAGGAACTCGCGGGTGAGCCGTCCGGCGCCCAGGGGCAGGGAGAAAGCAGCATCAGGCTCTTCGGTGTTGCCGATCGCGACCTCCAGTGACCCGCCGCCGATGTCGAGCACCAGAAGTCGGCCGCTGGACCAGCCGAACCAACGGCGCACGGCAAGAAACGTGAGTCGTGCCTCGTCCGGGCCGGATAGCACCTGTAGGTCGACGCCGGTTGCAGCCTGCACTGCCGCGAGCACGTCAGCACCGTTGGATGCCTCACGCACCGCCGAGGTGGCGAACGCCAGCATCTCTTCGGCACCCACTTGTTCGGCGATCGTGGCCGCCTCGCTCACGAACTCGGTCAGCGCCGTCACGCCCTGCTCGCCGATGGCACCGTCATCGCGCAGGAACTCAGCAAGGCGAAGCTCGGACTTGTAGGAGTAGGCCGAACGCGGGGCAGCACCATGGTGCGCGTCGACAACCAACAGGTGCACGGTGTTCGACCCGACATCCAGGACGCCCAGTCGCACGCCCTCACCCGTCGCGGCTTGCATACCGCTGACGCTACCCGCATGGTCGCGCCGTACGCTGACCCCGTGCCAGAAGTGAACCTCGACTTTCCTCGCGCGTGGGTGGAGTTCACCGACCCCGTCGACGCCGACCAGGTCTTCCGATGCGACCTCACGTGGTTGACCAGCAACTGGACCTGCATCTTTGGATCAGGGTGCAAGGGCATCTACGCCGACCGCCCAGACGATGGGTGCTGCACGCTCGGCGCCCATTTCTCAGACAAGGACGACGAGAAGCGCGTCAAGAAGTGGGCCAAAGAGCTCGGCCCGGACGACTGGCAGTTCTACGGGGCCGACAAGGTCACCGAGAAGGACGAAGAGGGCGGTCGGAAGACTCGCGTTGTCGACGGAGGCTGCGTCTTCCTGAACCGCCCCGGCTTCGCAGCGGGCGCCGGGTGCGCCCTTCACAAGCTCGCGGTCGACCGCGGTGTCAGCATCGTGGCCACGAAGCCGGACGTCTGCTGGCAGCTCCCCATTCGACGCACCTACCGCCATGTCGAGCGGCCGGACGGCACCGAGTACCTCGAGATCATCGTCGGCGAGTACGAGAGGTCTGGCTGGGGACCAGGCGGACATGACCTCGACTGGTACTGCACGGCGAACACCGAGGCTCACGTCGGCAAGGAGCCGGTGTATCTCAGCAACCGCGACGAGCTGGTCGCACTGATGGGTGAGGCTGCCTACGCCGAGCTCTCCCAGCTGTGCGAAGACCGGCTCAAGGGCGGTAATCGGCCGGCTCCGCATCCGGCCACGACGAAAGCCGCCAAGAAAGGCGCCTGAACGCCCGCCGAGTGCACATCTGGTTGACGTTCTCGTTTCCCTAGGTTCTGCCTGGGAAACTCGATTTCTGGCTGATGCGTCTTGTCAGACCCGAGTGACAGAGTGCAGGTCATGAAGTCCTCGTCCACCGGCATCGCTCAGCAGGTCGACTCCATGCTCGCGACCTCAGTCAAGGCCAGCCGTCTGGGGGATGATGCGCTACGTTCCCGAGTGGTCGAGTGTGAGCAGGCGATGCTGATGCTTCAGGCCGCACAAGCTGAAGCCATGGTTCAGATCGGAATCGGGGCACGCGCCGCTGATCTGGCTGAGGCAGGCGAGTGCGGCAAGCCCCTCTGGTCGCGGGAATGCCACGAGCAGTTCGTGGCCGATGAGCTCGCTGTTCTGCTGTCGTGCACGAAGACCGCAGCCGCCACGAGATACGACACGGCCTGCCGGGCGGCGGATTTCCCGGAGGTCCAGAAGGCATGGCGCGCGGGAACCCTCGACGCGCGCAAGGTCGCGATCATCGCCGAACAGGTCTCCTTCCTTCCGTCCAGCTCCGCCAAGGACGTCGCCGCGTCCGCCGCCACGTTCGGGCAGAACCGCACAGCTCCGCAACTGCGGGAATGGCTGCGCCGACGCGTCATCGCCGCCAACCCCGACGCCGCCGAAGAGCGCAGGCGACGTGCGATGGCTGATCGGAGGGTCGTGATCACCCCTGGCGACGACGGGATGTCCGAGCTGTGGGCGTTGCTGCCAACGGTGCTGACCCGGCAGATCCAGGAGGGGTTGACCACAGCCGCTCAGGGCGCCGGCAGTGATGATGCGCGGTCGATGGATCAACGCCGCGCCGACGCGATGGTCGACCTGCTCCTCGGGCGGTCTGAGCCAGCGGCTGTCACTGTCCACCTCATCGTCGATGCCGATACCGTCACCGGAGACCGTCAACAGCCAGGATGGATCCCAGGTCTCGGGGCAGTAACCGCCGGCACCGTGCATGACCTCGTCGGCGGCGGCAGTAGTGATCAGCACATCACGTGGCGGCGGTTGCTCACCGACCCCACCACGGGCGTCCTGACCGACATCGCCGAGAAGCAGTACCGCCCATCAGCGGCGCTCGACCGGGCGGTCCGCGCCCGAGACGTCACGTGCCGGTTCCCCGGCTGCCGCCGCTCGGCCGACAGCGCCGGGACCGACGTCGACCACACCATCCCCTGGCCCCAAGGCCCCACAGCCGCGGCCAACCTCGCCGTCCTGTGCCGCCGCCACCACCGTCTCAAGCACACCGCAGGCTGGACGGTCGCCCTCGATTCCACCGGCGTCATGACCTGGACCACCCCCACCGGACGTACCCACACCACCCACCCCTGGCAGTACACCGACCCACCAGATGACAACCACCCCTGACCGTCCTCAGTCAGATAGCCATCGGCGACCCTCGGCTTCGGTCCCCGCTGTCGGCGGCGTGTCATAGCGTCCTGTCAATACCAAGGAGGTGGCGCGTGACCGGAAACTCTCGACCTGTCGCCAAGAAGGCGCGAGTCGACTACCGATGTGCCGAGTGCGGCTGGACGACCACCAAGTGGGTGGGTCGCTGCGGTGAGTGCCAGGCATGGGGAACCGTCGACGAGACCGGGCCGCGAGCCCGAGGCGTCACCGCCGGGCCGGTCAGCTCACCGGCCCGACCCATCTTGGAGGTCGACGTCGACGACGCGCGCACCCGAAGCACCGGCGTCGACGAGCTCGACCGCGTGCTGGGTGGCGGGCTGATCGCTGGCGCCGTCGTGCTCCTCGCCGGCGAACCGGGCGTCGGCAAGTCGACGTTGCTGCTCGACGTCGCCGCCCGATCGGCCCGATCAGGAGTCACCACCCTCTACGTCACGGGTGAGGAGTCCGCTGCCCAGGTGCGGCTTCGGGCAGACCGGATCAATGCCGTCAATGCTGACCTGTGGCTCGCGGCCGAGACCGACCTCGCAGCCGTGCTGACCCAGATCGACGCCGTACAGCCGGGGCTCCTGGTACTCGACTCGGTGCAGACCGTTTCCACCCCAGAGATCGAGGGGACCCCGGGGGGTGTCACCCAGGTACGAGAAGTGGCGACCACTCTCATCCGGCTGGCCAAGGAGCGTGGCATCGCCACCGTTCTGGTGGGTCATGTCACCAAGGACGGCTCGGTGGCCGGGCCCCGACTTCTGGAGCATCTTGTCGATGTCGTCCTCACCTTCGAGGGTGACCAACACAGCACGCTCCGCCTTGGCCGGGCCACCAAGAACCGTTTCGGGCCCACGGACGAGGTCGGGTGCTTCGTCATGAGCGACCACGGAATCGACGGTGTCGCCGATCCCAGCGGCCTCTTCGTCGCTCGACACAGCACCCCGGTCGCCGGAACCTGTGTGACCGTCACGCTCGAGGGTCGACGACCCCTCGTGGCCGAGGTCCAGGCGCTGGTCTCACCCACGACCGCCAACAACCCTCGCCGCACCAGTGCCGGCATCGATGCCTCCCGGCTCGCCATGGTCGTCGCCGTCCTCACCCGGCGGGGTCGAGTTCCCCTGGCCGCCTCTGAGATCTACGCCGCAACCGTGGGTGGCGTCCAGCTGCGTGAGCCTGCCTCCGACCTCGCCCTCACCATGGCTTTGGCCAGCGCATGCATGGAGCGGCCGCTGGCCCCCGACCTCGTGGCGTTCGGCGAGATCGGGCTGGCCGGCGAAGTCAGAACCGTCTCCGGTATTGAGCGTCGCCTGGTCGAGGCCAGCCGGCTCGGATTCAGCCGTGCCATCACCCCTCGCTACGAAGGCCCCGTTCCCGATGGCATCACCATCTCGCCGGTTCTCGACATCCACGGAGCTCTGGCGATAGCACTCCAAGAGGTTGCCCACGGCTAGACTCCAGTCACTTCGACGGCCCGCTTGGCGTGGCCGACTCGTTCCTCTCTGACTTGTGAGTGTGCCCGTGGCGACCATCGACAAGGCGCCGGCTAGCGACGCCGACGCCCAGCTGCTCGCCACGCTGGCCACCGTGGCCCCGGGCACGCAGCTTCGCGACGGACTCGAACGGATCCTGCGCGGCCGCACGGGCGGGCTGTTCGTCCTGGGATACAACAAGGAGGTTGAGGCGCTGTGCAGCGGCGGCTTCACGCTCGACGTTGAGTTCTCGGCCACCCGACTCCGCGAGCTGGCCAAGATGGACGGTGCCATCATCCTCGGGTCCGGCGCCGAGACCATTCACCAGGCCGCCGTGCACCTCATGCCCGACCCGACCATCAACTCCGACGAGACCGGCACTCGTCACCGCACCGCCGAACGAGTCGCCAAGCAGACCGGGTTCACGGTCATCTCGGTGAGCCAGTCGATGAACATCATCGCCCTCTACGTCGCCGGTCGACGCTACGTCCTCGAGGACTCCGCGGCGATCCTGTCCCGAGCCAACCAGGCACTGGCAACCCTCGAACGCTATGCGCTACGGCTCGACGAGGTGTCCGGCACCTTGTCCGATCTGGAGATCGAAGACCTCGTGTCGGTGCGAGATGTCGCGGTCGTCGCGCAACGGCTGGAAATGGTGCGCCGGATCGCGAGCGAGATCGACGGGTACGTCGTCGAGCTCGGCTCAGACGGCCGGCTTCTGTCACTCCAGCTGGTCGAGCTGATCGGTGGCGTCGACTCCGACCGCGAGCTCGTCGTCCGTGACTACCTGCCCAGCGGGCGTCGCGCCCGAACAGTCCAGAAGGCCCTCAGCGACCTCGACGCCCTCTCAGACGTCGAGCTACTCGATCTGACCTTGGTGGCCAAGAGCCTGGGCTACCCCGGAAGCTCTGACGAGCTCGACGTCACGATCAGCCCTCGCGGATACCGGCTGCTCGCCAGGGTGCCGCGGCTACCCAACGCCATCGTCGACCGGCTGGTGGAACACTTCGGCGGACTGCAGAGCCTCCTTGCCGCCAGCATCGAAGATCTGCAGAACGTCGAGGGAGTCGGCGAGGCCCGGGCTCGGACGATCCGCGAAGGGTTGTCGCGACTCGCCGAGACCAGCATTCTCGAACGGTACGTCTGACCGACGTCAGCCGGTGCCCGACGTCTCGAGTCCGGCAAGCGAACGCAGCTCCACCAGCATCACCGGAGCGCGATCTGCTGGTCGCCTCAACACCCTGGTGACGTAGGGGGGAAGCCCGGCTGGGGCATCACCCTCCTCCACGACCAGCTCGTCGTCACTCACCACGGCCAGGACCCGATCGACCGCGACGCCGTAGCTGCCACCATCGAGTGGGTTGAGCACCAGGACGTCACCCTCTTCACCCGGATAGGCATCCGAGCGGAGGTCGATCACCGGGAGCGGGTCGTTACGCAGTTCGATCATGCCGCTGACCGGTGCACGGGTGCCTGGCAGGGGCTCGATCCCGACAGCCCTGACCACCTCGCGGACCTCTTCCAGCTCACACGCGAGGTCGCGGCCGTTCATGCGGAAGGTGATGTAGCCGCTCACTGGGGTCTCCGTCCATTGTCCTGAGAGGCAGCACCCGCGCCCACCGACGTTTCAGGATCGGCGTTCATGGTCACAGCCAGCTGACGACATAGGTCTACCAAATCTGAGACGGCGCGACCATCAAGCAGTTCCGAAAGGGTCTCGGTTGACGCGGCAGGCAGGGTCTCGGCCGCCGAGGCGAACGAGAGCGCAGCACCGTAGGGGTCACCCACTCTCGCCAACGTCGTTGCGAGGAGGAAGTGGGCGTGGGCTGCTGACGGGTCGAGGAAGACAGCCTTGCGAAGCGAGGCGATAGCGCCATCGTCATCACCCTGGTTGCTCAGCGCCCTGCCTTCGATGATGTACCCCTCGACGAGCAGTGGGTGAGCCGCGGTCGCACGTTCGGCAAGCGACGCAGCCTCCGCGTAGTTACCAGCGTTCAACGCATCTCGGGCCTTGATGAGGTCTTCCATGGGGGCCGGAAGAACTCGCCTCGGAGGAGGCGGCGCCGGCTCCGAATGGCGCTTCGGGCGCAGGCTGGGCACGCGGAGTACGTCGCGCATCACCCGGCGCGGGTGCGTAGGAGCAGGCGGCTGAGCGGCGGGTCGCGACGGGTCGGGCCGCCGTCCGTTCTGGGGAACCGCGTCCTTCCGGTACACGAACGCCTCGCCGACCGGAAGCAGGCTGAACTGCTCTGAGATCTGCCACAGCGTCTCGGCGTGTCCGAGCAGGAGGTAGCCCCCCATCGCGAGGAGGCGATGGAAGTCGCGGACCAGTCGCGTGGTGGTCTCGCGTCCGAAGTAGATCGTCACATTGCGGCAGACGACCAGGTCAACCTCACCTGTGGCGAACGGTGGCTCATCAGTGACGAGGTTCTGCAGCCGGAACTCCACCAGGTCTCTGACCGGCCTGGCGACCGAGAAGCTTCCGTCGTGTCGATCGTCGAACCACCGCTCCACCGCTCCGGCCTCGGCCAGCTGGATAGTCCGACCGGAGTAGACCCCAGCCCTG
>JAHELE010000181.1 GCA_024644345.1 Actinomycetes bacterium
GGGCACGGCTAGGGCACGCGCCGAGTCGTCCGGTGTCCGCTCACTCGCTACCGAAGGTCTTTACCTGGGGCGATGGGTGGAGCGGGTGACCGGGATCGAACCGGCATGGCCAGCTTGGAAGGCTGGGGCTCTACCATTGAGCTACACCCGCGAGGCCACCGATCGACCGACGTTTGGTGCTCGGTGGCTGGCGACTAGACTAGCCGTTCGCGACGGGGCGTAGCGTAGTGGCTAGCGCGCCTGCTTTGGGAGCAGGAGATCGGGAGTTCGAGTCTCCCCGCCCCGACCACCACAGGGCCGACCGGTCCTTGTGACATCACCCGGCAGTGGCCCGGGCGACCAAGGAGTACCAGGCACGTGAAGAGCGACGTCGAGACCCTGAGCCCGACCCGAGTGCGACTGTCCGTCGAGATCCCCTTCGACGAGCTGCAGCCCAGCGTCGACTCGGCCTACAAGAAGATCGCCGCTCAGGTGACGATCCCCGGCTTCCGCAAGGGCAAGGTGCCCGCTCGCATCATCGACCAGCGAGTCGGACGCGGCGCAGTGCTCGATGAAGCGGTCAACGAGGCGCTCCCCAAGGCGTATGGCGACGCAGTGACCGAGAACGAGCTCAAGGTGCTGGGCCAGCCTGATGTCGAGATCGGCGAGTTCTCCGACGGTGTCGCCCTGACCTTCACTGCCGAGGTCGATGTGCGTCCTGCCCTTGAGCTTCCCGACTTCGAGTCGCTCGAGGTCGAGGTTGAGGTGGCTGAGGTCACCGATGCCGACATCGATGCCGAGCTCGACCAGCTGCGCGAGCGCTTCGCGACGCTCAAGCCAGTCGACCGCGGAACAGCCAGCGGCGACATGCTGTCGCTCACGCTGGTCTCCACCAAGAACGGTGAGCCGGTCGAGGACCTTTCGGCCTCTGGGTTGACGTACGAGGCCGGCAGCGAGGGTCTGCTCCCCGGCCTCGACGAGGCCGTCGTCGGTCTCAAGGAAGGCGAAGAGGCCACGTTCCAGGTGACGCCCGACGCGGGCGAGCACGAGGGCCAGGAGGTCGAGGTCACCGTGACGGTCGTCTCGGTTCGCGAGCGCGAGCTTCCCGAGCTCGACGACGACTTTGCTCAGACCGTCAGCGAGTTTGACACGCTCGACGAGCTCCGCGACACGGTTCGCGGTGAGATCGAACCCCGCAAGAAGGTGGAGCAGCTGATGGCTGCCCGCGACGCGGTGCTCGAAGCCTTGATCGCTGCCGTTGAGGTTCCGCTCCCCGAGGGCGTCGTGGCCAGCGCCCTCGGTGACCACTTCGGTGATGGGCACGGCGACCATGCCCACAAGGAGGAGTTCGAGACCCAGGTACGCGACTCGCTCACCCGCGATATCGTCCTTGACACCCTTGCCGACCGCGACGATGTCGAGGTCACCCAGGCCGAGGTCACCGAGTACTTGATCCGCCAGGCTCCGCAGTACGGCATGACCCCTGACCAGTTCGCCCAGGCTGTCGCCCAGGCTGGTCAGGTTGGTGCCATCGTCGGTGACGTTCGCCGATCCAAGGCCCTGTCCGTCGTCCTCGAGCAGGCGACGGTCCGCGACTCCGCAGGACAGCTGGTCGAGCTGTCCGCCACCTCTGATGAGGCCGAGATTGCCGAGGCGGCGCTCGAGGCAGAGTCATTGGCCGAAGCAGAGACCGACGAAGCGGCGGACGCCGAGCCACAGTCGTAGCCCGTTCTTCCGTCAGCGAACACCCCTGCCCTTCGGATGGCGCCGGGGTGTTCCGACGTTAGGGTCAACGTACGTCCTTGATGTGAAAGGTGGACTCGTGACCGACAGCGCGACGACTGGCCTCCCACAGCCCTACCCGGGGTTGTCCCTGCCTGAGGCACGGGCTCCCCAGTCCCAGGCCAACGGCTTCGACGACTCCGTCTACCAACGCCTGCTGCGCGAGCGCATCATCTTCCTTGGCTCCCAGGTGGAAGACACCATCGCCAACGCCCTCTCGGCCCAGATGCTGCTGCTGGCGGCAGAGGACCCCGAGAAGGACATCTACCTCTACATCAACTCTCCTGGCGGCTCGGTCTCGGCCGGTATGGCGATCTACGACACCATGCAGTTCGTGCCTTGTGACGTCGCCACCGTGGCGATGGGGCTGGCGGCGTCCATGGGCCAGTTCCTTCTCTGCGCAGGCGCAGAGGGCAAGCGGTACGCGCTGCCACACGCGCGGATCATGATGCACCAGCCATCGGGTGGAATCGGCGGAACGGCGTCCGACATCAAGATCCAGGCCGAGCAGATGCTCTACACCAAGAAGAAGATGGCCGAGCTGATCGCGACGCACACCGGCCAGCCGCTCGACGCCATCGAGTCCGACTCCGACCGCGACCGTTGGTTCACTGCCGACGAGGCCAAGGAGTACGGCTTCGTCGACCACGTCGTCAGCCAGGCGCGAGATGTGGCCGGCAGCGGTGGAACCAACGCCTGACCCCCTGCGCTCTTCGACTCGACTTCGACGGAAGGACCCCACCACCGTGAGCAGCCCCAACAGACTGTGGAGCGCAAGCCCCACCGTCAGTGACGTCATTCGCTCTGCTCCGCAGGCGCGTTACATCCTTCCCGAGTTCCGCGAGCGAACCGCTCAGGGCGAACGTTTGCACAACCCCTACACCAAGCTCTTCGAGGAGCGGATCATCTTCCTCGGCGTCCAGATCGACGATGCGTCGGCCGACGACGTGATGGCGCAGCTGCTCTGCCTGGAGTCGATGGACCCGGACCGCGACATCTCGATCTACATCAACTCGCCAGGTGGCTCATACACGGCCATGACGGCCATCTACGACACCATGCAGTTCATCAAGCCGCACGTGCACACCGTCTGTCTGGGGCAGGCGGCGTCGGCTGCAGCCGTTCTGCTGGCGGCTGGGAGCGCGGGCAAGCGCTCGGCGCTGCCGCACTCACGGATCCTGATTCACCAGCCCTACACCGAGGGCGGTGGCCAAGGATCTGACATCGAGATCCAGGCCAACGAGATCCTCCGGATGCGGGAAGAGATGGAAGGCATCCTGGCTGCCCACACCGGCAAGACCCCAGAGGATGTGCGCCAGGACATCGAGCGCGACAAGATCTTGACCGCTGATGATGCCAAGGAGTACGGCATCGTCGACCAGGTCATCAGCAGCCGCAAGAGTGCGGCGTCCGTGTGATCGTTCGGGGCTGATCGGGCGACTCGCCCGGGCTGACAGCGGGTAAAGCGCGCGCCGACGGGGTACCGTCGTCGGGTGCGACGCCCGTCCGGACGCCAGCACAG
>JAHELE010000182.1 GCA_024644345.1 Actinomycetes bacterium
GTCGCTGGACAGTCCGGACGCCAGATACGTGGACTCCCCGTGGTACTGCCCGCCGAACGTGATGATGAGCGGACGCCCCGTCGCCTCACGCATCAGCTTCACTGCACCTTCGACGGCGAGGGTTCCGGTCACTGAGTACTCGACGCGGTTCAGCCGTCCGGGTGCGACGTCGACGAGTGCCTGGTTGAACTCGAGCACGGGTGTGCTCTGCACCCACCCACTGATCTGCATGCCGTGGCGGTCCCAGGCGGCTTCCATGGCGCGCTTGATCCGGTCTGGCGTCGGCCCGAAGGGTGAGGACCCCCAAGCCGACATGTGGTCGGCGAAGGTGTTGCCGTCGACGTCCACGATCAGCGATCCACGCTTGGACGCCTCGACGAAGGGCACGATCGTGTGGTCGGCCATGGCGCCGGTCAGGTGCTGGTCGGCCCTGGCGAACCACTCCCGGCTCTTGGGGCCGGGAAGCTCGGTGGTCACCGATGGCAGCTCGTGAGTGGTGACGCTGGCGTCTCGGTCGGTCGTGGTGGCGGTCATCGGTTCTCCTCGGCGTCGGCTGATCCACCCACGGTAGGCCGGTTCACGGTCATGTTCCAGGGGGCGGGCTACGAAATTCGACGTACACTCAGACTTTCGATACGTGATTCGTAGGATACTCGCTGTCCAGGCTGGATGACGTGTTCAGGCGACCGCAGCGTCAGGCGGCGGGGACGGCCGCGCGGTCATCCGCGTCGACCGGCGGTACCGGCGCGGGCCCGGATGCCAATGTCTTCGCCCGTGACGCGTAGACGTCCACGTACTCCTGCCCCGACAGCTCCATCAGCTCGTACATCAGCTCGTCGGTAACCGAGCGCAGGACGAAGCGGTCGCCCTCCATGCCTTCGTAGCGTGAGAAGTCGAGGGGCTTGCCGATCCGGATGCCGACCCTGGCGATGCGCGGCATCACCTTTCCGGGCGGCTGAATGTGGCGCGTGTTGATCATCGCAACCGGGATGATCGGCACCTTGGCCTCCAGAGCCATCCGCGCCACGCCAGTCTTGCCCCGGTAGAGACGGCCATCGGGCGAACGGGTGCCCTCGGGGTAGATGCCGAGCAGGCTGCCGTCCGACATCACCCGAAGACCAGTGCTGATCGCGGCCTCGCTGGCCCGTCCCCCAGTGCGGTCGACCGGCACCTGTCCCACGGCCGAGAAGAACCACGCGATCAGGCGGCCCTTGATGCCTTTGCCGGTGAAGTAGTCGCTCTTGGCGAGGAACGTGATGTGCCGGTCAACCATGAGCGGTAGGAAGATTGAGTCGGAGAACGACAGGTGGTTGCTGGCCAGGATCGCCGCGCCGCTCTCGGGGATGTTCTCGATGCCCTGCACCCAGGGTCGGAAGATCAGGCGCAGCCACCAGCCGACGAACACGTACTTGGTCAGCCAGTAGAGCAACGCAACTCCGTTCCGGTCGTGGGCGCGACGTCCGACCCGCTCCGGTGGGATGGCGGCGTCTGCCTGGGTCAGCCTATTGACCTACCCCCCTCACGGCAACGTCCGGCCAGGTGCACCATCCCGCGTGGCCGTGCCACGATGAGGGTGCACTCGATCCCTGGAGCATGCGTGGGCCCTCTGCCTGGCACCGAACCGTTCCGCCACGACGGCGGAACGGTTGGCGTGCTGCTCTGTCACGGCTTCACTGGCTCGCCGGCGTCCTTGCGTCCCTGGGCGGAGGAACTGGCGGGCGCCGGGCTCAGCGTCCGGCTTCCCCTGCTTCCCGGTCACGGCACGGAGTGGCAACAGATGCAGCTGACCCGGTGGCCCGACTGGTACAGCTGCGTCGAACGAGAGCTGCTCTCGCTGGCCGACGAGTGCCAGCATGTCTTCGTCATGGGCCTATCGATGGGCGGCACATTGGCGCTGCGGCTGGCCATCGAGCATCCTGACGCGGTTGACGGCCTGGCCGTCGTGAACGCCTCCGTGCACTCACGGAGCCCGGCGCTGCGCGCCCTACCTGTTCTGCGGCATCTCATTCCGTACGCGCCCGGGATCAGGAACGACATCAAGAAGCCGGGGCAGGACGAGCTCGCCTACTCACGGATGCCGCTGCAGGCGCTGTACTCACTGACCGAGCTGTGGGGGGACGTCGAACCCCGACTGTCCAAGATCTCGTGCCCGGTGCTCGCCTTCGGCAGCGATGACGACCATGTCGTGGAGCCGAGCAACTCTGTTGAGATCGTCCAGAGCGTCAGCTCGCGCGACCTCACGTTCATCCCGCTGCACGACAGCTATCACGTCGCCACGCTCGACAACGATGCCCCGCTCATCGTCGAACAGAGCCTGTCGTTCGTGCGGCGGATCGTCGACCATGGTGAGCGGACGTCAGCCTTCGACCAGGGCGACCACGATGCAGGTAGCCCGTGACTACCTCGCCTGACGACGCGGGCGATCCCGACGACGCACGAGCCATCGACGCCGCGTTCGACGAGATCGTCGCCAACATCGATGCCCCAAGCACGGCCGCTTCATCCGCGCCCTGGCCAGTCGAGGAGGACGAGACTGGCGAGCCGCCAACGCCACTGGACTCCACTCCCCCACCGCAGCGGACGCCACGCTCTGACTGGTCGGAGTGGGACGACGTCCGGGTTCCTAGCCCCCCGCCTCCCGACGAGCTGCTGGAGGCCGACGAGGGTCACTACGTGCCGCCGCCTCCGCCCCCCGTGCCGAAAGGTGACCGCATCGGCCGCTGGGCATGGGCCGGGGCAGTCGGCGCGCCCGTGCTCGCCATCGTCCTGCCGCTGATTGGCTGGGGACTGACCGGGCTCACCGGATTCATGCTCGTTGTCGCCTTCCTCGCCGGCTTCGGCACGTTGGTGTCCCGCCTCCGCACAGGTCCGCGGCCGGACGATGGACCCGACGACGGCGCGGTCGTCTAGCCGATCACCAGCGAGTCAGCAGCTCGACCAGCCCGGCGTCCGGAACTGCGCTCCAGGTCGGAAGCTCGCGTGACGCGTAGATCAGTCCTCGGCACTCAGCCTCGATCTCAAACGCCCGCAACAGCCGAGGGTCGAGCAAGGGAGCCTGCCCGTAGGCGATCAGCGTGGCTTCGTAGCGTTCGAGGATGGTCTCGCGTACCGCACCAACCCAGGTGGGAACCCGCTCGGCTGGCACGTGCTCACCACCGCTGACCATCCGTCGCAACGCACCATGCGCCACGTGCGTCACCTCCCGCAGCAGCCGAGCGACGTCCATCACCGCCAGGTGCGGGCCGTCGGTGGTGCGGATGGCCAGTGGATCGATGGCGAG
>JAHELE010000008.1 GCA_024644345.1 Actinomycetes bacterium
GCTTCCCGCCGTGTCCGACTACGTCTACCCACCGGTGGTCGCCGCCACCCTGACAGCCTTCAAGGCACTCGGGCTCCGCCTCCGTGTCGAAGGCGGCGACCATGTTCCGTTGTCCGGCCCGGCTGTGATGGCGTCCAACCACGTGAGCCACCTCGACTTCATCTTCGTCGGTCTCGGTGCGCGTCAGTCCCACCGGTATGTGCGCTTCATGGCCAAGGAGCCGATCTTCGCCCACCGCGTCGCTGGGCCACTCATGCGCGGCATGCATCACATCTCGGTCGACCGTGAGGCCGGGATGCAGAGCTTTCGTGACGCTCTTGCGGCGCTGAAGGCCGGTGAGGTGGTCGGACTGTTTCCCGAGGCGACCATCAGTCGTTCCTTTGAGCCCAAGGAGTTCAAGACCGGAGCTGAGCGCCTGGCCAAGGCGAGCAAGGCTCCGCTGATCCCCGTCGCCGTTTGGGGTAGCCAGCGGCTGTGGACCTATGACGAGAACTCGAGCCTGAAACAACGCAAGGTGCCGGTGAGTGTCTACGTGGGAGAGCCGATCGAGGCCACCCTGCGGGGCGAGGCGGCGGCGGCGGAGCTGCGTTCACAGGTCATCGCACTGGTGCATCGGGCCCAGGATGAGTACCCGAGCGACGGAACGGGCCAGTGGTGGCAGCCGGAACGGCTCGGGGGAACCGCTCCGGCTGCACCGAAGGACTGACCAGCTCTAGTGCGCGCCGCCGATCGGGCCGGCGTGCGCTGCCTCTTCCTTGCTCACCTTGATGGCGAAGAGTGTGATGAAGAATGCCACGACCGCCAAGCCAGCAGAGACCTGGAATGCGGCCGTCCACCCGTCGACGGTGGCGGTGACCTCCGCCCCCGCAAGCTGTTCGGGGGTGAGGTCGGTCCCCGACCGTCCGAAGTCACTCATCGTGCTCGCGAAGACGGTAGCGAACACCGTGGTCAGAGCCGCCAGGCCGATCGATCCGCCGATCTGCTGGGTCGTGTTGAGGACACCGGAAGCAATGCCGGCGTCGCTCTCGTCGATCTGTGACACCGCAGCCAGGGTCAACGGCATGAAGGTGAACCCGAGGCCGAGCGCGAAGACCACCATCGGACCCAGCAGTCCGCCGACGTAGGTGGAGTCGGGCTGGATCTGCGCGAGCCAGAACATGCCGGCCGCCGTCATCGCAGTGCCAAGAAGTGCGAAGGGTTTGGCACCAAACCGGGTAATGAACTGCGACGCCACCCCGGCCGAGATGATGATGCAGATGCTGACCGGTACGAAGGCGAAGCCCGCTTTGATGGGGCTGTACCCGAGGATCCCTTGGACGAACTGGGTCAGGTAGAAGAACATCCCGAACATAGCCGCACCGATGATGAGCATGATGCCGTAGGCACCAGCCCGGTTGCGGTTCTCGAGGATCCGCAACGGCATGAGCGCGTGCCTGCTCCGGGCCTCGATCAGCACGAAGATGACGAGCAGCACGATCGAGGTACCCAGGAGAGCGAGGTTGCGCGTGTCCGTCCAGGCCTCGGAGGCGCCAAGCTCACCCACACTGGTCGCCACCTCGGTCAACGCGTAGACCAGAAGCCCGAGGCCCAATGTCGCGCTGATTGCCCCTGGAAGGTCGAACTTGCCTGTGTGGCGCTCGGTCTCGGTGAGAGCACGGGGTGCAACGAGGGCGATGAAGATGCCGATCGGGACGTTGACGAACATGACCCAGCGCCAGTCGATCTCGGTGAGGAAGCCACCGAGGATGAGCCCCACTGCTGCGCCGGCTCCGGACATAGCGGCGTAGACGCCCATGGCACGGTTTCGCTCTTTGCCCTCAGGAAACTCGGTTGCGATCAGGGACAGAGCAGTCGGAGCCGCAATTGCTGCTCCGAGGCCCTGAATGGCGCGGAAGACCAACAGTGACGCCTCACTCCACGCAAACCCACCGCCGAGTGAGCCGAGAGTGAACAGCAGGATGCCGAAGATGAAGACCCGGCGTCGGCCGAGGATGTCACCGGCGCGTCCGCCCAGCAAGAGGAATCCACCGAACGCGAGGGTGTATGCCGTCAACACCCATTGAAGGTTGGTCGGTGTGAACCCGAGGTCTTTCTGGATGCTCGGTAGCGCAATGTTCACGATGGTGGCGTCGAGCACCACCATCAGCTGTGCGGTGCAGATCACGACGAGCGCGAGCGCCAGGTTCTTCGGGGCATGCGCGTGCTCTTCGGTACCGACCGTCTTGTCGGGGCTGGACATGAAACTCCTCAGGGTGGGTGTGGGGGAGCGAATGAGGTCTAGGGGCGCTGGGCTACCGATCCGGTCAGGAGCGGCAGCCACACCTCGTCGACCAGCCGGGTGAGGTAGTGCTCATCGACCGTCTCTGAGGTGAAGAGATGGCGAAAGATCAGCATGGCCGGGGCGGCGTCCACGAGGAACTGGGTATCAGCGGCCTGTGACACCTCACCGCGGATCTGTGCGCGGCCGATGATGTCCAGCGCGGCCGAGCGCTTGGCCTCAACCACCTGCTCGTAGAAGGCGGTCGCCAGCTCGGCGTCCGACGCGCAGGCCGACACCATGCCGCGCATGACGCACAGCTGGTCGTCGGCGGAGTGGGGTTGCGTCCCCTTCAGAAGGGCAAGCAGGTCGTCGCGCAGCCGCCCGGTGTCGGGAAGTTCGGCCTCGGCATCCCCGCGCATCTGCCGGATGGCGGCGACGACCAGCTCGGCCTTGTTCGGCCAGTGGCGGTAGAGCGTCGCCTTGCTCGCACCCGCACGCTTGGCGACGGCGTCCATGGTCATGCGGTCGTAGCCGACCTCCTGGAGCTCGCCGAGCGTGGCGTCGAGGATCTCGTTGTGCCGCACGACGTCGGACCGTCGGAGGCGTGCGGCGACGGCTTGCGGTGTCATGCCACCCTCCTCGTGGTCAAAGGAAACGAAACCGTTTCGTTTCGCCGTGAATCTAGCCGGGTGAACCGAGTGCGTCAACCCGGCCCGTCCGCATGGGCCGGGCTGGTTGACTGACGCGCATGGCGGATGCAGATGTGGTCTTTGTCGGCGGTCGGGTCTTCAGCGGGCAGGGGCGCCCCCCGGAACAGGCAGCGGTGGCGGTTCAGGGCGGCCGGATTGTTGCAGTGGGGTCTGACGACGACGTCCGGGCGCTGGTCGGTCCGAGCACCGAGGTGGTTGGTATCGACGGTGGACTGCTCACACCGGGCTTTCAGGATGCCCACGTGCATCCGGTCTACGGCGGCACCCAGATGTCGCAGTGCGACCTGCACGACATCGTGACCTCCGACGAGAGCGTCGCGGCCGTGGCCGGCTACGCGGCTGCCAACCCTGACCTCCCGTGGGTGCTCGGTGGCGGATGGTCCATGGAGGCGTTCCCCGGGGGAACGCCGACCAAAGAGCTCCTCGACGCCGTGGTACCAGACCGCCCGGTCTTCCTGCCGAACCGAGACGGACACAGCGGCTGGGTGAACTCTGCGGCGCTGGCCGTAGCCGGGATAACGCGGGACACCCCAGAACCCGGCGATGGGCGGATCGAGCGGAACTCCGAGGGCGAGCCGACCGGCTGCTTGCACGAAGGCGCGATGGCCCTGGTCAGCCACCTGGTCCCGCCACCGACCGATGCCGACTACGACCGCGCGCTCGACGTTGCTCAGCAGTACCTGTTCTCGCTCGGCATCACCGGGTGGCAGGACGCCATTGTGGGTGAGGTGAACGGACGTCCCGACAACCTCCAGGCCTACATGCGCGGCGACGCCGACGGCCGGCTGAAGGCGCGCGTCGTCGGAGCGCTGTGGTGGGATCGCGCGCGTGGCCTTGAGCAGGTACCCGAGCACGTCACCCGTCGCCGGGAGGGTACGGGCACGCGCTTTCGCGCCACCAGCATCAAGATCATGCAGGACGGCGTTGCTGAGAACTTCACGGGAGCCATGACGTCCCCCTACCTGGACGCGTGTGGCTGCCAGACGGCAAATGCTGGCCTCTCCTTCGTCGACCCTGCTGTGCTTCGGGAGGCCGTCGTCGCACTCGATGCCGAGGGTTTCCAGGTGCACTTCCACGTGATCGGCGACCGGGCAGCCCGCGAGGCACTCGACAGCATCGAGGCGGCGCGCAAGGCCAACGGCATGAACGACCTGCGTCATCATCTCGCGCACATCCAAGTCATCCATCCCGACGACATCCCTCGGTTCGCTGCGCTCGCGGTCGGTGCCAACATGCAGCCGCTGTGGGCGTGTCACGAGCCGCAGATGGACGAGCTGACCATTCCCTACCTCGGAGAACCTCGATGGCGGTGGCAGTACCCGTTCGGTGCCCTTGAACGGGCCGGCGCACGACTGGTCGGTGGGAGCGACTGGTCGGTGAGTAGCCCTGACGTGCTCTGGGGGTCGCACGTGGCCGTCACCCGCAGGCCGCCACCCGACGGTGACGACCACTCCGCGAAGGAGCCGTTTCTGCCCGAGCAGGCAATCACCCTCGAGTCAGCGCTCACCGCGTACACGCAGGGATCGGCATGGGTCAACCACCTCGACGACGTCGCCGGAACCGTTGAGGTCGGGAAGTACGCCGATCTCACCCTGCTCGATCGCGACCCGTTTGCTGGCGATCCCAACGACATCGGCACCACCAAGGTCGCCCAGACATTCATCGAAGGCGAACGGGTCTTCGCCAGGTAGTCATGGGCCCAGCAGGTCGAGCAGCCAGCTGGCGCCGCGGACGTCGATGGCGTTGCCGATCTGGCCAGCACGGTGCCTGAGCTCGCGGTCGCTGGTCACGACCACCACACGTCGGCCAAGGCCCGACAGCGTCTGGGCCGTCGCTACGACGGCGTCGTCCCCGGACGCCTGTGCCGTCACCGTCTCGACCGGCCGGGGGAGCACTGCTGCGCGCGCGGCACCCTCGACAACGACTTGGATGGCCGACACCACACCGGACATCTGGTCGTCGTGCAGCGTGGTGGACATCAACGGACGCAGCCGCTCACCCAGCCGTTCGGTGGCACCGGCCCGGTCCTTCCACCAGCCGTCGGGAACCGACCCCACGACGTTGGCCGCGTCGACGACCAGGGCGAGCGGGTCAAGCCGGGCGCGTGGCCAGGTGTGGCCGAAGCCGGGGTGCAGCGTCAGCTGGTCGACCCGATCGACCCTGACCCAGTCGAGTTCGGCCGACTCCTCGTTGGGCACCGTGTCGAGCGCGGCCACGCAGTCGCCGTACACGGTGGTGTAGCTCCAGCCACCGTGGTCGTCAACGAAGGTGTGACGGACCCGGACCTGGGCGGCATCGATCTCGGTCTCCTCGACGGCCTCGCGCAAGGCCGCCTCCTGCACCGACTCATGGCTGTCGCGGGCTCCCCCTGGCAGTCCCCAGGTTCCCCCGTGGTGGCACCAGTCGGCGCGGTGCTGAAGGAGGACGCGCAAGGTGCCATCGGCGTCTACGGTGTGCAGCAGCAACCCGGCGGCTCCCTGCAGCCCCCAGTGGCGATGTCCGAGCTGGCACTCGACCCATCCGTTTCCATCGCGGTCCATAGCTACTGGCTACCACGCGAACGTCTGCCGGACCATGTGACGCGACCCGATCCTTCTCTGAGATCAACACATGGTGGTCGCGATCGTGGCCGTCAAGTGAGCAGCTCGCGCTCGACGACCCCGCGTAGCGCCGCCCTCAGCCGCCACCGGTTCTCGAGTGAGGGCTGCAGCAGCACCTGCAGTCCGAGCCCGTCGAACAGGCCGGCGAAGCGCAAAGCGAAGTCGGCCGGGTCGATATCGAGTGAGAACTGCCCCTGCCGTTGCCCATTGCGCACGATGGTGTCGATCATCCCCACCCAGCGTGTGTAGATCTCGTGGTTGCGGGCTCGCAGCTCGTCTCGTCGGCGCGCCTCGTTCCAGAACTCCAACCAGATCGACCACTCGTCAGCCACGTCGGCGTCCGGAATCTGCAGGTCGATCAGCCGGAGCAGCTGCTCGCGTGGTTCGCTGAGGGCCACCAGCTCGGCGCGGTGGCGTGCGTGCGAGCGTTCGGACGCGTGCTGCAGCGCGGCGTCCAGCACGTCGACCTTGGTGGGGAAGTAGTAGTGCACGGTTCCGGTGCTGGTGCCGGCCCGTTTGGCGATGTCGGAGACGCGCGCCGAGGCGTAGCCGCGCTCCACCACGACGGCCACCGCCGCGTCGAGGATCGCCCGACGGCGGTCGTCTTCGGAGGCTGCGGCCATGACCGACATTCTAACTGACTCGTCAGTTGAACCTCAACATGTAGTGCTATAGCCGTTCTATCAGGTGAAATGGTGTTTGAAGAGAGTTGACTGACGCGTCAGATAGTCGGCATAGTGGGCACTCTCACCCGTGGAGGACCGATGCTGCGCGACCTGCCGACCGAACTGCTGCCACTCACCGACGAGCAGCAGGCGATCGTCGAGCTCACCCGCTCGTTCGCCGAGCGTGAGATCCGGCCGATCGCCCGCGAGGTCGATGAGGCCGACATCGAGACCCCCTGGGGGATCTGGCGCAAGGCCGCCGAGATCGGACTGACCGGCTTCATGCTCCCCGAGGAGTACGGCGGTGGCGGCTTCACCGACACCTTCAGCCAGTGCCTGGTGCAGGAAGAGCTCTGCGCCGGCGACCCGGGGATCGGCAACCTGGTCGCCTCCAACGGGTTCTTCGCCCACCCCGTCATGGAGCTCGGGACACCGGAGCAGAAGGAGCGCTGGCTGACGCCACTGGCCCGGACGGACACTCCGATGACGTCTTTGGCCGTCACCGAGCCCGAGGTGGGATCAGACTCTGCGGCGATGACCACAAAGGCGGTACGCGTCGACGGTGGGTACCGACTCACCGGGCAGAAGACCTGGATCAGCAACGGTGGGTCGGCTGACTTCTACGTCGTCTTCGCCAAGACCGACCCAAGCCTGCGCTCGAAGGGTGTCACCGCCTTCATGATGCGCAAGGGCGTCGACGGTCTCACCTTCGGCAAGCCGATGAGGAAGATGGGGCAGCGTGCACTCGTCAACACCGAGCTCTTCCTCGATGACGTCTTCGTTCCCGATGAGGACCGACTGGGCGATGAGGGTCAGGGTTTCTACGGGCTGATGCACACCTTCGATGCCTCGCGCGCCATCCTGGGGGCGGCCGCCACCGGGGCCGCGCGGGCGGCGACAGAGTACGCGCTGGAGTACGCCCAGCAGCGCAGCCAGTTCGGCAAGCCCATCATCGAGCACCAGGCCGTGGCGTTCCGGCTGGCCGACATGGCAACCCGGGTCGAGACAGCGCGGCTGTTGGTCTGGAGAGCCGCCAAGCGCCTGGACGCCGGGCTCGACTCCGCAGCGATCTGCGCCCAGGCCAAGCTCGTGGCGTCAGAGGCAGCGATGTTCTGCACCTGGGGGGCTGTCCAGACGCTCGGTGGGTGGGGATACTCACGCGAGTTCCTGGTGGAGAAGTGGATGCGCGACGCCAAGCTCGAGGAGATCGAAGAAGGAACCTCAGACATTCAGCGACTCATCATCTCTCGCAGGCTCGCTGCCTCGCCGACGATCGGAGCACTGTCATGACACAGAGCCTCAGTACGAGTGCCGTCGACCCGCAGCAATTCGCAGGTCAGGTGGCGATCGTCACCGGGGGTGGGAGCGGGATCGGACTGGGCATCGCTCACCGGCTGGCCGCCGGTGGCGCGCGCCTTGCGCTCATCGGCCGCAACCCAGACAAGCTGGCCAAGGCGGCGTCGGAGATCACCGCCGAGAGGATCACGACGCACTCACTCGATGTCCGCGACCACGAGGCCGTCGAGCTCGCTTTCAGTGCCATCGCCGACGAGTTCGGCGGTGTTCACATGCTGGTGAACAACGCCGCGGGCAACTTCGTCGTCCCCGCGGAGGAGATGAGTCCCAACGGTTTCAAGGCCGTGGTCGACATTGTGCTCAACGGCAGCTTCTACTGCTCACGAGCGTTTGCGCGCATCGTCAAGGAGCAGGACACCGGAGGCTCGATCCTCAACGTGATTGCCACCTATGCATGGACTGGGCACCCGGGCGTGGTGCACAGCGCCGCCGCAAAGGCAGGGGTTCAGGCCATGACCCGGACGCTTGCGGTCGAGTGGGCCAGGTTCGGGATCAGAATCAACTGCATCGCTCCTGGTCCGACCGAGACCGAGGGTGCTGGTGCTGCCCTGTGGCCAACTGAGCAAGACCGGATCAGCCTCACCAACTCCGTCCCGCTCAAGCGCTTCACGACACCGGAAGAAGTCGCGACATCGGCTGCGTACCTTCTCTCGGACGACGCGGCCTATGTCACTGGCGACACGCTCGTTGTCGATGGCGGCCAGTGGCTCGGCAAGCAGGTGTACGGCTTCTCGGCCTCACCGTCATGGTGACCGCATCGACCCGTCTCACTGATGTGACGGGGGGCGAGGTGGTGGTGGCTGCGCTTGCTGCGCACGACGTGCGTGTGGTCTTCGGCATCCCTGGCACGCACAACTTGTCGGTCTTTGACGCGCTGACCCGCTACGGCATCCGAACCGTCGCGACCACCCACGAGCAAGGGGCGGGCTACGCCGCCGACGGCTACGCACGCACATCCGGGCGTCCAGGTGTGGCGGTGGTCACCAGTGGCCCGGCGGTGTACAACGCAGCGACCGCGGTGGCGCAGGCCTACTCCGACTCCATCCCGATGTTGTTGGTCAGCCCCGGCATGCCGCGCACGTTGCCGACCGGTGGGCCCGGCTCGGGTTACCTGCATGAGGCGAAGGACCAGTCCGGCGCCATGGACCGAATCGCCGCGCGATGCATCACGCCGACGACTCACCAGCAGATTGCTGACGCCGTGGCCGAGGCCTTCACGTTCTTCAACGCTGGACGTCCACGCCCGATTCACCTCGAAGTGCCTCTCGACCTGCTTGACGAGGTCGGCGAAGCACACCTGGTCAGGGCAGAGCCCCGGCCGAGTCTGGCGGCCGCACCGGGCGATATCGAGAAGGCGGTGCAGCTTCTCGCGTCTGCTGCACGACCGATGATCATCGCCGGTGGAGGCGCCAATCGTTCCGGAGCCGAGCTGTTGGCCGTAGCGGAGTCCCTCGGTGCCCCCATCGCCACGACCATCAACGGGACGGGTGCCATCGACAGCGATCACCCGCTGTCGCTGGGTGCGCGCTTGGGTACGCCGTCGGTCGTCGCCGCGGCCGACGATGCGGACGTGCTTCTCGTGGTGGGCGCGGAGCTCGGAAACTCCGACATGTGGCAGGGAATGTTGGCACCTCGCGGTCACGTCGTCCGTGTCGACATCGACGTGGAGATGGCGGCGGTGAACATCGAAGCCGACACGATGCTGGTGGGCGACGCCTTGACCGTCCTGTCGCAGATGCAGAGTGCTCTCGCTGAACGCGGCCACGACGCTCGAGGCACCTCACCCCGTGTCGAAGAGCTTCGATCGGCTGCCGTTGCCGAGGCGTCCGCCGCTGGTGCGCGCTGGCGTCCGTGGATCGATGCGATCGACGTCGGACGCGGGCCGGATGCCGTGGTCGTCACCGACAACGCCATGTCGGTCTACTTCGGCACGATTGGTGTGCTGCCGATGCATCGGGCGGGCAGCTTTCACTTTCCGACCGGCTTCGGCACCCTCGGGTTCACCGTCCCGGTCGCGGTGGGCTCTGCGCTCGCAGCACCCGACCGCCAGATCGTGGGGATCAGCGGGGACGGCGGGTTGCTGTTCACCGCCACCGAGCTCGCGGTCGCTGCCGCGGAGCAGCTTGCGATGGCCATCGTCGTCTTCGACAACAGCGGCTACGGAGAGATCAGGGCCGAGATGCTCGAGCGGGACGAGAAGCCGACGGCAGTCGACGCACCGCCACGCGACCTTGTGCTGCTCGCTCAGGCTCTCGGTGCCCGGGGTTTGCGGGTCGACTCGCCCCACCAGCTGGTCGAAGAGCTACGTCGCTCGGCGTCCTACCCGGGTCCGTCGGTCCTGGTCGTCTCCGAACCTGCTCCTCCGGAAGGATCACCGCGGTGAGCGCACACCACTCCTACCTCGAGCTGACCTGGACCGACGAGGTCACGGGCATCAAGGGCTACGTCGTGATCGACACCCTGAGCCGCGGTGTAGCCGGTGGGGGCCTCCGCATGCGTGATGGCGTCACCTTGGACGAGGTGCGCGACCTCGCACAGGCGATGACCCTGAAAGAGGCAGTCGTCTACTCGCCGGGGGATCGGTACATCCCGCTCGGCGGTGCGAAGGGTGGCATCGACTGTGACCCCTACGACCCGAGGTCCCGTGAGGTGCTCGGTCGGTTCGGCCGGGCCATGAAGCCGCTGATCGAGGCGCTCTTCGCCACGGGAGAAGACTTCGGCGTTCGCCAGGACGTGATCGACGAGGTCTTCGCCGAGGAAGGCATCCGCTCGTCGGCCGAGTCGGCTCTCGCCCTGGTCGACGACGGAGCCGATGCCGCATACGAGCGGCTCAAGGCGGCCTTCTCCCAGTCAGTCGACGGGATCGGCCTCGGTGAGCTGGTCGGCGGCTACGGCGTCGCTGAGACCGCGCTTGCGGCGCTGGCGTTCCGAGGTTGCGACATCCGCTCCTCAACCGCCGTCATCCAGGGGTTCGGCTCGATGGGAGGCGCGACGGCGCGCTACCTCGCGGCCGCAGGCGTGCGGGTTGTCGGCATCTCAGACCGCGAGGGGTTCGTCTACAACCCACGCGGTCTTGACGTCGAGCAGCTGCTGGCCACCCGCGATGTGTTCGGGGTCATCGACCGGTCTGTTCTCAGGGCAGACGACGAGATTCGCCCGGCTGATGACTGGATCGGCATCGAGACGGACGTCCTCGTTCCGGCTGCCATGTCGTACGTCATTGACTCCGGCAACGTGGGTCAGGTGCGCGCCGGCGTCATCTGTGAGGCGGCGAACGTGGCGACCCTCCCGGACGCTGAGGCCGAGCTCGGTAGGCGCGGCGTGACGATCGTCCCTGACTTCGTGGCCAACGTCGGAACGAACGCGTGGTGGTGGTGGATCGCGTTCGCCGACATCGAGCCGAGTGCGGACAGCTCCTTCGCCAAGATCAGCAGCGTTCTGCGCCCCCTCACCCGCGAGCTGCTCGAACGGGCCCGTCGAGATGGGGTCTCGTCCCGTGAGGCTGCCAAGCTGATCTCAGAGGAGAAGCGTGCTCTCGTGGCCGAGCACTACCCCACCTCGGTCAAGTCAGCCGCGGTGGTGCGCTGATGTCGACATCGGGCGATGCCGATCGACTCATCGAACGGCATGCCGCGCTGGAGGCTCTGTTCGCTCCCACGAGCGTTGCCGTGATCGGAGCGAGTGACGACATCCGCAAGTGGGGCAACTGGCTGGCCAAGGGGGCGCTGGCCGGACCGGTACCGGTCCATCTCGTCAATGCCAGGGCGGATGTCGTGCTGGGCCTGCCGGCAGTGCCTTCTCTGGTCGGGGCGGGGCTGAGCGCAGACCTTGCCGTCGTCGCCGTACCCGCGGCGGCCTTCGAGTCAGCCGTCGACGACGCCTTGGCGGCCGGCGCCAGAGCCATCGTGGGCATCAGCGCTGGGCTTGGCGAGTCGGGTGCTGAGGGGCAGGCCCGCGAGCGCGCGGTGGTCGAGCGTGTACGCGCGGCCGGCGCAGTGCTTCTGGGGCCGAACTGCTTGGGGGTGTTCGACGCCTCGTCCGGACTGTCCTTGACGTCCAACCCGCTGCCGCTCGGTGATGTCGCGTTCATCTCGCAGAGTGGAAATCTTTCGCTCGAGCTGGCGCAGCTGCTGTCCGACCACGGCCTCGGGTTCTCCCGGTTCGCCAGCTTGGGCAACCAGGCCCACCTGGATGCCGCTGATCTCGTCGAGGCGAGCGCTTCCCATGACGGCACCGACGTCATCGCGGTCTACTGCGAAGACTTCCGCGACGGCCGACGCTTCGCGCAGGTGGCACTGGACGCCCGGCGCCGCGGCAAGTCGGTCGTCCTGCTGACGGTCGGCGCGAGTGAGGCGTCGGCTCGGCAGGCGTCCTCGCACACGGCGTCATTGGTGTCCCCGTCCGACGTGGTGGATGCCGCCTGCGCGGCCGGTGGGATCGTGCGCGTGAACACGCCCTCGCAGATGGCCGACGCGATTGCGTTGCTTCGCAAGAACCCGGCCGCCTCCGGCCGGCGAGTTGCGATCATCACCGATGGAGGGGGACACGCGTCGATCGCCGCCGACGTCGCCGAGTCCGTAGACCTCGAGGTTGTGCACTTCTCGGCTGGTCTGGCGTCGACGGTGGCGGCCGAGCTTCCCGCTGCCGCTACCAGCGTGAACCCGATCGACGTGGCAGGTGGCGGGGAGCAGGATCTCTCGTGCTTCGGCAGGATCACCTCGTCGGTCCTGGCCAGCGGCGAGGTGGACGCCATGGTGGTCAGTGGCTACTTCGGTGGCTACGGACAGTACGGTCCGGCGCTGGCCGAGCTGGAGGTGCAGACCGCGACCGCCCTCGCGGCGGCCGTGGGTGCGCACGGCCGGCCCTTGCTGGTGCACTCGATGTTTCCGCAGAGCCCGGCGGCGACAGAGCTCCGTGCACACGGGGTGCCGGTCTACCGGACGATCGAGGGCGCCATCGGCGCGCTCAGCGAGACCGCGGGCGTCGGCCCTGCCACCCTCGAGCCGCTCCCCGATCCAGAGCCGCCGCTGGAGGGTTTCGGCTACTGGGAGGTCCGGTCAGCGTTGATGGATGCCGGCGTGGCGTTCCCCGAGGCCCATCTCGTGTCGACACTTGATGAGTTCGAGCGTGTGGTGCCGGTTGTGACGTACCCGGTGGTGCTCAAGGCCATGGGTCTGCTGCACAAGACCGACGTCGGCGGCGTCCGGCTGGGGATCGCTGACGCCGATGAGCTGCGCGCTGAGTACGGCGCGATGGTCGAGCGGTTGGCTCCACCGGCGGTCACCATCGAGCAGATGGTCGACACGGGGGCTGGGGTTGAGCTGATCGTCGGCGTGCGACGTGATGAGAGGTTCGGGCCGGTCGCGATGGTTGGTGGTGGGGGGATCCTCACCGAGGTGCTCGACGATGTCGCCACGTCCCTGGCGCCGATGGATGCCGACAGGGCGCTGCAGCTGCTGACGTCCCTGCGGTCGTCGGCCCTGCTCCATGGTGTCCGCGGCCGACCTGCGGTCGACCTGCAGGCGGTCGCTGAGCAAGTGGCCGCGATCACTCGCTTCGCCTCCGCCCACCCCGAGATCAAAGACTTCGAGGTCAACCCACTGCTCGCTACCGCGAATGGTGCGGTAGCGCTCGATGCACGAGCGATCGCCATCGGCGACGTCGACCATCACATCAAGGAGACATAGCCGGTCATGGACTTCAGCTACACCCCTGAGCAGCAGCACCTGATGGCTCGGGTTCGTGAGCTCGCCACCTTCATCGAGCCATTTGAGCTCGAGTGTGAGATGAACAACGGGCTCACAGACCAGGCGCACACATCGATCCGCCAAGCTGTGCTCGACGCTGGCCTGCAGGCGGTCAACATGCCCAAGGAGTGGGGCGGTGCCGGGCTCAGCACCATGGAGCAGATCCTGTACCACGAGGGTCTGGGTCGGTTGACGAACGCACTGTGGGACACGGTGTGGCGGCCGGCCAATGCGCTGAAGGCGTGCACGCCTGAACAGCGTGAGCGATACCTGCTGCCAGGCATCCGCGGCGAACGACGAGACGCCATCGCCGTCACCGAGGAGCACGCCGGCTCCGACCCGCTGGCCATGACCACCACCGCCAAACGCGAGGGTGATCGCTACGTGATCAACGGTGAGAAGTGGTTCGTCACCGTCGGAGACGTGGCTGACTTCATCCTGACGTTGGCCTGGGTGGATGACCGGCCGACGCTCTTTATCGTCGATCGCGACACGCCGGGGCTATCGGTCAAACGCACTCCCAAGTACACCCACACATTTGTGTACGAACACCCCGAGTTCGTCTACGACAACGTCGAGGTGGGCCAGGGGCAGATCCTGGGCGAGATCGGTCAGGGCTACGACCTGATCCGCGACTGGTTCGTCGAAGAGCGACTGATGATCGGGGCGCGGACGGTAGGAGCGGCCACCCGCGCGATCGAGGAGTCAGTCGACTTCGCCACCGGTCGTATCCAGGGCGGTGGTCCGTTGGTCACGCACCAGCTGATCCAGGCGATGCTGGCCGACATGATCGTCGACACCACCGGTGCCCGCACGCTGGTCTACCAGGTGGGCTGCGAGATCGACGCGGGTCAGCTCGACCGCAAGACCCTGCACGCCAAGGCCGCGGTCGTGAAGCTGGCCGCGTCCGAGGCAGCAGGTCGGGTGGTCGACCGAGCCGTCCAGATCCACGGAGGGCGCGGCTACATGCGCGACTTCGCCGTCGAGCGCCTGTACCGCGAGCTGCGGGTCGACCGTGTGTGGGAGGGCACCTCTGAGATCCAGCGCCTGATCATCGGCAACGAGATCGCCAAGCGAGGAGTCGCCGGACTGCTGACGTTCCCCAGCCAGGAGCCCGCCGCCTGACCTGGGCTCAGAAGGCGATGCCGGCGGCTTCGTCGGCTTCGAGCGCGCCTTCGATCAGCGCGATCTCGTCAGTGGTGAGTGGACGCGAGCGGCCAGTGGCGGTGTCGCGGGGGACTACGACGGCCCCGCCCTCGGCGGCCAGTGACCCGTCCGGCTTCAGGACGACCTCACGACTGCGGACACTTGACCTGCCGAAGCCCACCACGCGACTGCGGACCGTCACCTCGCCGTCGTCCTGGGTCACCTCGTTGCGGAAGTCGATGTCGACATGGGCAAGGACGAAGTCGAGTGCTTCGGGGCCGAACAGCGCGACCATGACGTTGTCGCGTGCCTCTTCGAAGTAGTTGAGGTAAACGGCGTTGTTCACGTGCTGGTAGGCGTCCATGTCTGCCCACCGCACCCGAATAGTGACCTGTTCCATCCGGGTGACCTTACTGGGCGAGCTGTACAGCCATCGCCGAGATGTCGCTGGGGGTGACCCGACAGCAGCCCCCGACCAGACGAGCACCTTCGGCGGTCCAGCGGCCGACGGGGAAGACCGCAGCGGACTCTGCGCTCACCCACGCGCGGTTGGCGGCGTCCCATCCCTCACCGCTGTTTGGGTAGATCACCACGGGCTTGCCCGACAGCGCTGCCGTCGCTACCGCCTCGGTGGCGTCGCTGGGTGTGGAGCAGTTGACCCCGAACGCGAACACCTCGTCGACATCGTTGACCATGGTGGCGATGTCGACCAGAGGCTCACCTGATCTCGTGCGTGATCCTTCGATCGACACCGACACCCAGGAGTCGATTCCCGTGCCGTCGATCTCTGTCAGCACGGCCTCGACCTCGTACGCGTTCGGCAAGGTCTCGAAGGCCAGGACGTCGGCCCCGGCACTGGCCAAGATCTCGAGTCTGGGACGGTGGAAGTCCCTCAGCTCGCCGACGCTGAGCCCGTACCGGCCGTGATACTCCGAGCCATCGGCGAGCATGGCCCCATAGGGGCCGAGCGAGGCGGCCACCCAGGTGGGGCGGCCGGACACCTCGGTTGCGGCTTCGCGGGCCAGGGACACACCTCTGCGCATGAGCTCGACGGTGTCTGCTCGCTCGATTCCGTGCGCCGCGAACCCGTCGAACGTTGCTTGGTAGGTCGCGGTCGTTGCCACCTCTGCTCCGGCAGCGAAGAAGGCGCGATGCGCGTCCACGATCGCAGCAGGTTGGTCGATCAGCATCTGTGCTGACCACAGATCACCGGAGATGTCGTGACCGAGCAGCTCAAGCGTCGTGGCGAGCCCACCGTCGATCAGAACGGGGCGACGCATGAGCGTCTGTCTCAGCGACGTGGCCGGTACGAGGGAGGACATCTGCTCAGGATAGGGATCCCCATTCAGACCCTCGGATGCGCTAGTCGCGGGTCTGACTCGCCTCGTAGTCCGCCTGTGCACTGTCGTAGATGCGCTGCAGAGTGGGGTCGGTGTGTCGCCCGGTGGCGCGGGACGCGCGGTAGGCGGCGGCTTGGGCGGCCCGCTCGGCCAACCGTTCCTCGACCTGGTCGGAATGGTCGGGGTAGTCAGCTAGGACGAAAGAGGGAAGCGCGTCTCGAATGCGTCTGGCGACGTCGACGGTGCGGACCACCTTGCCGGCAGCGGTGCTGCTCTCCGCGGTGTACTCCCACCACACGTGGATGGCGTCGCCTGCGATGGTGACGGCTGCGTCCGCGGGAACGTGGTCGAGCACGAGCGCGGTGACGTGCGGAGCGAGGACGTCGGAGGCGAATCGGCTGTCGGCCGAGTGCACCGAGTGGCGCACTGCGAAGGCCATCGACTCGGTGTCCCAGCTGGTTCCCGGATCGTCGATGCCGCGCCGACTGTTGGGAAGGATCGCCAGTTCTGGCAACCAGCTTCCGGGGAGCTGGGCCATGCCTCCGGCCCATCGGCGCACCCCCGCATCGGGGGAACGGAACGGTCGAGGACCGTTCGGCGGAAGGGTGCTGTTGTCCGAAGGTGAGGCGTTGCTGGCACGTCCGACCGCGTCACCGATGGCGTCGGCGGCAGCCCGCGAGAGCCCCGCGGCCAGTGTGCTCAGCAATCCGTCCGTCATGGAGGACGACGCGAGCAGAGAGCTGCCACCCAGCAGCTCGCCCTCGCCGTCGACGTCCCCGAGGGGAAGCGACGGAGGCGGCGCGGTCTGGGTCAGGACGGCGACCCCATCGGCGATGGAGTCGTCAGGGCCGCTCGTGCTCGCACACCACAACACCGAGCGACGCGAACCCTTGTCGTCCCCGAGCCGCCACGCATGCAGATTTGGCAGGGCCGCCGCCGTCCGGATCACGGCGGAGTGTGCCCATAGGTCGACCAGTGGTTTGGCCGCTGTCCACTCACCGGTCCAGCACGGGGAGTCATCGGGCGGGTACATGGGCATCCCTGGGTCGTGAGCGCGGGTCCTGGTGGAATCTCGACAGGTCAAGGCGGCTCCTTGACGGTCGACTGTCGCAGGGGCGATGGCCGGGGGGTACCTTCGAGCGATGAGTGTGGCGCCAGGCGAGGACCTCGGGACGGTACTGGGGGTGTGGGCACACCCTGACGACGAGGCCTATCTGTCGTCCGGGCTGATGGCGCAGGCAGCCGCGGCGGGCTCACGGGTCGTCTGCGTCACCGCGACTCGAGGCGAGGGCGGCTCGCTCGACCCCGAGAGGTGGCCGCCACAGACGCTCGGCGAGGTGCGTACCGGTGAGCTGCAGAGATGCTTGTCCATGTTGGGGGTCCAGGAGCACGTCTTTCTCGACCTGCCGGACGTGGACTGGCACACCCCGTTGGACGACGTGGGTGCCGAAGAAGTGGCCTCGATCATGGCCGAGGTGGGTCCTGACACCGTTCTCACCTTCGGGCCTGACGGCATGACCAACCATGAGGGCCACAAGTCGGTGAGTGGGTGGGCGACCGACGCTTTCCATCGTCACGCACCGATCGGTGCCCGCCTCTTCTACGCCGTGCAGTCGACCACCTGGGGTCGGGAGTTCCTGCCTTCGCTCCGGGAGCTTGGTGCTTTCCGAGAAGGTGCAGAGCCTCCCGTCTTGCCCGATGAGGAAATCGATCTTGATCTGGTCCTCACCGGCGATTTGCTCGAGCTGAAAGTGGCGGCGATCCGTGAGCACG
Organism: Actinomycetes bacterium; assembly: GCA_024644345.1. Lineage (GTDB taxonomy): Bacteria > Actinomycetota > Actinomycetes > JAHEKZ01 > JAHEKZ01 > JAHEKZ01. The sequence continues at coordinate 17,598 of JAHELE010000008.1, forward strand.
AAAGCCAGGTCGCGGGGCTCATCACGGCGTTCGGTGAGACCGAATGGGCCCGGGCGATGGCTCGTGAGTCGTTCCGACTGGCCGAGTCGAGGACCGAATGAGCGGATGGTTCGGACTGCTCGGCTCCGGTGAGTTCCAGTCGTGGTCGCATGAGGTGGACACCTGGCTTCTGGAGCGGGTCACGGGCGACGGGCGGGTGTTGGTGCTGCCCACGGCGTCGGCCCCCGAAGGAGACGAGATCTTCAGCGGTTGGGCCGAGACTGGACTGCGTCATTTCTCCGAGGCCGGCGTCGAGGCCGAGGCGCTCGACGTCCGCGACCGGACCGACGCAGACGACGCAGCGATTGCCGAACGCGTCGTCGGGGCCTCGATCGTCTACTTCTCCGGCGGCAACCCCGCGTACCTGGCGACCTCGCTGAGAAACACCGCGCTGTGGCGCGCCATCCTCGGCGGCCTGGACCGGGGGATGGGCTACATCGGGTGCAGTGCGGGCATGGCGTCTCTGGGCAGCAAGGCTCCCGACAGCAGTGCCGACAGCTTCTCGCCGGAGCTGTGGCGACAGGGGCTTGAGCTGTTCCCTCGCGCGTGGCTTGGACCTCACTGGGACATGCTCGACCGATTCGCACCTGGCCTGGTCGACCACATGACGCGTTCAGTCCCGGGCGATGAGCACCTTGTCGGGGTAGATGAACAGACGGCGATGGTCGGCGATGGTGACCGATGGCACGTCATGGGTCGCGGAAGCGTCCACGTCCGGGTGGGGGACTCGTGGGAGCTTCATCGCTCGCCGGACGCTCTCACGCTGCCGCTCTTCACCTAAGCGGCACGCCGTGCCCCCGGCAGGATTCGAACCTGCGCACACGGCTCCGGAGGCCGATGCTCTATCCCCTGAGCTACGGGGGCGGGGACCTCGGGAGGCTATCAGCGGGGGTGGCCGGCAGCCCGCGCGGCCCGACGCGCCAACGAATGCGATGGCGCTGCGTCCGAGCACGCGGTAGGCAGGACCCATGGACGCGTCTGGTGGTGCCGCCCCGGCTGTGCGCGAGCTCAGACAGGGAGCGGATCTGCTGGGTCGGTATCACCGGTTCGACGCTGAGCCGCCGGTCGCCGAGCTCTTCGAGCCTGCCGGTGATCTGGGCAGGGTCGTCGACGCGATTCTGTCCGATCTAGCGGGATGGAGCCTCACAACCACTGACGACGCCCTGGCTGAGGCACTGGTCGGCAGGGGAGCGGTTCCGACGCGCCACTTTGCGCTGATGTCACGAGACCTTCGGACGTGGGCCCCCACGCAAGAGGACGCGGCGATGCCTCCCTGGTTGGACATCAGGCACTTCGGCCCGAGCGACGAGGTCCCACGTGGCGTCATCGAGCTGGTGAGGGCCGCGTATCCACCAGGTCACCCCGATGTAGAGCTCGGCGGCGACGACGACATCGTGCACGATATTCGACGCGCCCAGGGCGGTGATCGGCTCGGCCCGCTGATGGATATGAGCGCCCTGGTCTTCGATCAGGAACGCCTGGTCGGCCTGGTACTGGTCAACAGGGTGCCGGGGGAGCCACCGGTCGGTGGGCCCTGGATCACCGATGTGTGCCGCGATCCCGATCGCCGGTACGCGGGCCTCGGGCGCTCGTTGCTGACGGGGGTCATCCGTGCGTGTGTGGAGGGCGGAGAGCCCGCGCTGTCGTTGGCTGTCACCGAGGGCAATCCTGCCCGGCTGGTCTACGAGTCCCTGGGTTTTTCGGTGGTCGCCGTCACACGCAAGGTTCGGATCCCCGACTGACGATGCGGCGTTCTCACGGCACTCGGTCTACAGTCTGAAGACACGAATCCGACTTCGGGAGTGCCTATGGGGTCCAACGCCCAGCGTCGCCGCAAGGAGCGCGAGCAGAAGGTCGCGCAGATGCGTCGCGACGACAGCTCCCGGTCGCGAAGGTCGAACACGCTGGTGACGATCGGTCTGGTGGCGGCGGTAGTCATCGCGGTGGGAGGGGTGTTCTGGGCAGTGCAGGCCGGCACCGAGGACCCGACGCCCGGCGCGCTGGACGAGGTCCAGACGTTCTCCTACGACGCGGGCAAGCACACCACTGACAACGAGCCGGTGGACTACGCCGAGTCACCCCCGGTCGGTGGTGAGCACGATCCGACGTGGGAGACGTGCGGCTTCTCTGACGACGAGCTCGACCAGGAGAAAGCCGTGCACTCGATGGAGCACGGGGCGGTCTGGATCACGTACGACCCGGCATTGGCCGCCGAGGAGGTCCAGACCCTCAAGGGTCGGCTGAGCGAGAACTACACCCTGCTCTCGCCCTATCCGGATCTCGGGGCTCCTGTGGTGGCATCGGCGTGGAACACCCAGCTCATACTCGATGGAGTCGACGATCCCCGGCTGGACGACTTCGTGACCGAGTACCGCCAAGGCCAGCAGACGCCTGAACCGGGGGCGGCCTGCTGAGGCCGGTCACCGCCCGGTCCACGCCACTCCCGGGTGGCCGATTTCACTGAACGGTCGACCAGTGAAGTAAGACATGGCAGGCTGCAGCCATGTCTCTCGACTTCGCTGATATCAACCCAGCCGCCGCCAAGGCCGCGGACAGCCAGACCGGTTCTGACCTTCCGACCCGAGCGCAGTACGTCGTCGTCGGTGGAGGCGTGATCGGAACATCGATCGCCTACCACCTGGCCACGATGGGCGCTACCGACGTCGTACTGCTCGAACGCAAGCAGCTGACGTCCGGCACCACCTGGCACGCCGCTGGCGAGGTGGTCTCCGGCGGGGCGTCCGAAGACCCGCTCTGGATGGCGCGGTACTCGCGCGACCTGTACACCCGGCTCGAGGCCGAGACCGGTCTGTCCACTGGGTTCAAGGACGTCGGCTATCTCCAGCTGGCGACCACAGAGCGGCGAGACGAGGCCTACCGCCGCGAGACGGCGTACATGCGCTCCACCGGGGTGGATAAGCGGATCCTCACGCCCGAAGAGATTCTCGACATTGTCCCGATGATGAAGGTCGACGACATCATCCACGGCTTCTGGACGCCGGACGAGGGTCGCGCGAACCCGGTCGACGTCACGATGTCGATGGCCAAGGGCGCGAAGATGAAGGGCGCGCAGATCTTCGAAGAGACCGAGGTCATCGACTTCGTCGTGAAGGACAACCGCATCGTGGGCGTCGTCACGGAGCGCGGCTCGATCGAGTGCGAGAAGGTCGTGCTGGCCTCTGGTCTCTGGGGGCGCGAGCTCGCGGCGAAGGCCGGAGTGACAGTGCCTCTTCAGGCGGCTGAGCACTACTACCTGCTCACCGAGCCGATCGACGGCGTCACCCCCGAGAACGTCCCGGTCATCGAAGACCCTGAGGCATACGGGTACTACCGCGAAGAGGGCGGCGGCCTGCTCGTCGGGATGTTCGAGCCAGTGGGTGCAGCCTGGTCGCTCGACGGAACGCCGAAGGAGTCCGCGTTCGCTGTTCTGCCTCCTGACTGGGACCGGCTGTCTCCCTTCCTCGAGAAGGCCATGCAGCGGTTCCCGGCTCTCGAGGACGCCGGTATCCGCACGCTCTTCTGCGGTCCCGAGAGCTTCACTGACGACATCTCGCCGATGCTCGGCGAGTCGCCAGAGGTGGACGGTCTCTATCTTGCCTGCGGTCTGAACTCGGTAGGAATCTTGATGGGCGGTGGCCTCGGGCACGTGATGGCCCAGTGGCTGATCGAGGAGTACCCGCCGATCGACCTCACCGAGGTGGGCGTCGACCGGACGCACGAGTTCCAGGCCACGCGCCAGTTCCGCAAGGAGCGCACGGTCGAGCGGCTCGGCTTCCTGCTCAACGATCTGTCCTGGCCGAACGCCATGCCGAAGCAGGCTCGCAACGTCAGACGCGGTCCGTTCCACGACCAGCACGTCGCGGACGGGGCTTACCTGGTGGCGAGCAATGGATGGGAGTACCCCGAGTTCTTCGCGGGGCCCGGATCAACTCCCACTGTGGAGTGGGGCTTCAAGCGCGGCCTGGCCTTCGAGCGGACCGGTGTCGAACACCTGAACGCGCGCGAGAACGTCGGCGCCATCGACATGACCATGATGTCGAACTACCTGGTGCAGGGCCCGCATGCGATGCAGGTCCTGAACCGGGTGTGCGCCAACAACATCGACACCGAAGTCGGCCGCGTGGTGTACACGCAGTGGCTCGACGAGCGCGGCGGCATCATCGCCGATGTCACGGTGACGCGTCAGGCATCGGATCAGTTCCTGGTGATCAGTGCCGACAACGTCCACCGCCGCCTTCCTGCGTGGATCAGGCGAAATACCGGTGAAGGAGAGTTCCTCACAGTCACCGATGTCACCAGCGGCCTCGCGCTGCTGACGGTGCAGGGACCGAAGTCACGAGAGCTGCTGCAACGGCTCAGTCCCAACGACTGGTCGAACGAGGCCTTCCCCTTCCTCACCGCCCAAAAGATCGAGCTGGGCTACACGCCACTGTGGGCGCTGCGCGTCACCTACGTCGGCGAGCTCGGCTGGGACCTGCTCATCCCCACGGAGTTCGGTGCCACGCTGTACGACCAGCTGAAGGAAGCCGGGTCAGACCTGGGGTTCATGCCGACCGGCGTCGGCGCGCTCTCGACGATGCGCATGGAGAAGTCGTACCGCGACATGGGGCACGACATCGACTCCACCGACACGCCGCTCGAGGCGGGTCTTGGTTTCGCTGTGGCGTGGGACAAGCCAGGCGGATTCGTCGGCCGCGAGGCTCTGCTCAAGCAGAAGGAGGCCGGGCCGTTGAAGAAGCGACTGGTCAACGTGCTGCTCGAGACTCCCGACCACGACCTCATCGGTGCTGAGCCGATCTTCATGGACGGGGTACCACTCGGCTCGCTGCGGGTCGGCGCCTTCGGCTACACGCTGGGGGCCGCATGTGGCATCGCCGACATCGAACGCGAGGAAGGCTTCACCGCCGCCGACATCAACGCGGGCAGCTTCGAGGTCGACATCGGGGGAACGCGAGTGCCGGTCAAGGCGTCCCTCAAGCCGCTCTTCGACGCCGACAGGAGCCGCCCGCTGTCCTGATCACGGGGCGGCGCATGGTTCCATCGTGGGTATGAGATCTCGAGCGATGGTGGCGCAGGTAGGCACGGCTGTTGCACTTTTGGTCTTGGCAGCCGGCTGCGCGTCACCGAGCCCGACGGCCGAGCCTAGCGACGGTGGGATCGAGGGGGTCCAGACCTACGGCGACCTCACCCGCGATCACACCAAGGAGGCCGTCGACTACCAACAGAGCCCACCGGTCGGCGGCGACCACGACCCCGAATGGATCGACTGCACCGGGTCGGTCTATGACCAGGAGCTCCGTAACGAAAACGCAGTCCACTCGCTCGAGCACGGGGCCGTGTGGGTCACCTACTCCGACGCGGCCAGCCAGGACGACATCGACGCACTGGCCGCCAAGGTCGACGGTCAGCCCTACTCGTTCATGAGCCCCTACCCCGATCAAGGGTCGCCGATCGTGCTCACGGGCTGGGGAGTCCAGCTGTCGGTTGATGATGTGTCCGACAGCCGGATCGATGAGTTCCTCACCACGTACCGGTCGGGACCGCAGACACCGGAGCCGGGGGCCACCTGCGAATCGGGGACCATGCCGTGAGAGCGGTCACGGTGGCTGTGGCGTCAGTTGCCGCGCTCATCCTGGGCGCTGTTCTCGGTGCCGTGCTGCTCGGTGGTGACAGCGAACCGGGTGACCAGTCACCCGAGGCCGGGTTTGCACGAGACATGTCGGTGCACCACGCGCAGGCGGTGGAGATGGCGTTCCTGCTGCGTGACAGCACCAACGATCCAGAGCTTCAGACGCTCGCCTACGACATCATCAACACCCAACGTGCCCAGATCGGGATGTTCAGTGGCTGGCTGCAGCAGTGGGAGCTGCCGCAGACGTCGGTACGGCCGCCGATGGAGTGGAGCGACCACAACCACGGGGGAGGCGACGTCACGTCCTACGACGATATGCCGGGGATGGCGTCTGACGATCAGCTCGATCAACTGCGCCGCGCCAAGGGAACCGAAGCAGAGATTCTCTTCCTGGAGCTGATGATCGCCCACCACCAGGGCGGCGTCGAGATGGCGGAGGCGGTGCTGCCGCTGACCGACCGGGCCGAGGTCAGGTACCTGGCCGACACGATCGTGGCAGGACAGCAGGCCGAGATCTCCGCCATGGAAGAGATGCTCGCCGCCCGCGCCTAGCCCCCCCGCCGAGTGCACACCTGGTGGACGTTTTCCCACGTCGAGTGCACAGCTGGTTGTCGCCACATGTGCACTCGACGTCGATTTGCGTCACTCAGGTGTGCACTCGGCGGGACTGGGTGGCGCTGGGTCAGTGACCGGTGAGCAGGCCCATGGCTCGGTCGAGCAGTCGGGCGGGCCGACCGGTCTGCTGTTCACGTCGGTCAATCCACTCGGCCAGGTGGAAGCCCGCGTTGATACCGACGAACCGGAACGGCTCAGGCTCGAACGGGCGTGATTCCCGGCCGACCCAGGGAAGGGTGGTGAGGTCGCTGTCGGTGTCGGTGATCAGGTCGGCCAGTGTCCGACCGGCGAGGTTGGTCAAGGTGACGCCGTCGCCGGCATACCCGCCGGCAGTGGCGAACCCGGTGTCCCGGTCGAAGCGCACCGAGGGAAACCAGTCACGGGGGACGCCCAGAACTCCGCCCCAGCGGTGGGTCACGGCCACGTCGTGCAGCGCGGGGAAGAGCTCGACCAAGGTGCGCCGAAGCGCATCGTGGACGCCGCGGGGGTGTTCGTAGGAAGGGTCGATCCGTGACCCCCAGTGGTAGGGAGCGCCCCGGCCGCCGAGGGCGATCCGGCCATCTGCTGTGCGTTGGGCATAGATGATGAAGCGCCGCTCGTCATTGAGGGTCTCGCGATCCCGCCACCCGATTTCGTCCCAGAGCACGTCGGGAAGGGGCTCGGTCGCCATCATCAACGAATAGATGGGGACCAGCGCGCGTGGGTACTGCGGAAGGCTTGCCGTATAGCCCTCCAGGGCCCGCACCACGACCTCGGCCCTGACGTCCCCACGGACTGTTCGCACGATTCCCGGCTCGATCGCGGTGACCTCTGTGCCTTCGAACACCGTGACGCCGAGGCGTTCAACGGCCGTGGCCAGACCGCGCACCATTCGGGCGGGATGAATGGCAGCGCAGTGCGGTGTGTACAAGCCGCCGAACACGCGGTCTGCGGTGACCCGGGCTCTGGCCTCGCTCCGATCCAGCAGCATGAGGTCGTCTTCGGTGTGCTCCCATGCACGGGCGTGCGCCAGTTCTTCGTTCAAGCGCTCCCACTGCACTGGCGAGGTGGCGACCCGGAGGTAGCCACCCTTGGCGAAGTGGCCGTCGATCCCCTCCTTGGCAGCCACCGTGCCGACTTCATCGATGCTCTCGTTGGCGGCTCGTTGGAACCGGAGGGCCTGATCCCTGGACGACTCACGGGCGATCTGCTCCCAGCTCGCCGGAAGGAAAGCTGACGCCCAACCACCGTTGCGGCCCGATGCGCCGAATCCGGCGAACTCCTTTTCGAGCACCACCACCCTGATGGAGGGATCACGTTTCGCGAGGTAGTAGGCCGTCCACAGTCCAGTGAACCCTCCGCCCACAATCGCGATGTCCGCGTCGAGGTTGCCAGGGAGTGGTGGACGCAGTGACGCGAGATCACCGGTCGGGAGCGAGTCGTGCCAGTAAGAGATCGAGCGTCGAGCGGTGTCCATGGGCTCCCCATTGTTTCCGTATGTGCATACGGTATAACGGGAGGCATGACCGAGGTCAAGCGCAAGGGGCGTCCACCAGCTCACGACAGGGCCGAGCTGCTGCGGCAGGCCAAAGCCGTCGCAGTCGAGAGGGGCTTTGACGCACTCCGGTTCACTGACGTGGCCGAGGCGACAGGCGTTCCGGTGAGCTCGCTGCAGTACGCATTCGGCACGCGCGACGATCTCGTCCGCGAGGTGTTGCGGGCCGGCGTGGCCGAAGAGCTGCGAAGGATGCAGCTGGCTGTCGAGCACGAGCTCGATCCGTGGAAGCGCATCGAGAAGTACATCCGTCTAGGGATCTCGATCGACGACGACAGACGCCGCGAGGGGTGGTTGCTCTGGATTGAATACTGGCGCGCTGCTTCGCGAGACGAGGTGTTGCGGGAGGAGTCTGCCGCCGTGGCGCGCCAGTGGCGCCAACTCGTGAGACGCGCAGTCGACGACGGGGTGACGATCGGACGTTTCACGATCGACGGAACGGCCCAGGACGCTGCGGCATCGCTGGTTGCTCTGGTGGATGGGTTGTCGTTGCAGGTGGAGCTGGGTGATGACCGCATGAGGTCTGCCCGGGCGACCCGAGCGGCTATGCGATCGGCCCGTCGCATCCTGGGAACGCGCGCAGCATGACGGCCATCTTCCTGGCGCTCGGATCGTCCATCGCCTTCGGGCTCACCGACTTCCTCGGGGGTCTTGCGGCGCGTCGTGCGCACATCTTCCTGCTGGGCTCGCTGACCCAACCGTTTGGGCTTGTGGTGCTTCTGCTCGTCGCCCCGCTGGTGGGGGGAAGCATGAGCGCCGATGTCTGGCTGTGGGGAGCGGTGTCCGGACTGGGCGGCGCCTTTGCCTATGTGTTCCTGTTCCGTGCCCTGGCGATGGGGCCGATGAGCGTGGCCTCGCCGATCTCCGCCCTGGTTGCCGTCGTCCTCCCCGTCCTGGCCGGTGTCGCGTTCGGCGAGCGCCTCCCCGTACTTGGATGGGTGGGAATCGCTGTCGGCATGGTCGCTGTGTTCATGGTTTCCCAGGTGCACGAGGACGCTCCACACCCGGTCTCCTCCCAGGTCCTCCTGCTCTCGTTCGGCGCGGGGGTCTTCATCTCGGTCTTCCTGGTGGCACTCGAGAGGGCGCCTGCAGACAGTGGCCTCTGGCCGCTGGTAGTCGTCCGGATCGTGACGTCGGTGCTTCTGCTCTCGGCGGCGGTGGCGTCGAGGGTGGTGTCGCGCCCGGCCCGCGACGTAGCGGTTCTGGCGATCGTCTCGACGTTGCTGGACGTCACCGCTACCGCCATGTTCATGCTGGCAACGCGCGAGGGCCTGCTCACGGTCGTGGCCGTGATCACGGCGCTGTACCCGGCGGCCACCGTGGTCATGGCCCGGATTGTGCTCAAGGAGCACCTGCAGGCCCTGCAGCGCTATGGGCTCGGGCTTGCCGCGGTCTCCGTGGCGGTTCTCGCGTCTGTGGCCTGAAGGTCAGCCCCTACCGCGCCGAAAGGTAGGTGTGATGGGACAGATGGGACAAAGCCTGGGCCGGGTGATGGTCGTCGACGACTCGGCGACGATCCGAGAGCTGATCGCGCTCAACCTCGGCCTCGAGGGATACGACGTGCAGACCGCGTCCGACGGTGAGGAGTGCCTGCGCCTGCTGGGCGAGGTTGCCGAGGGCAGGGCTCCCGCGCCGCAGCTGCTCTGTCTCGACGTCGTGATGCCTGGTCTGGACGGCGTCGAGCTCACCGCCAAGCTCAAAGCCACGCCATCGATGGCCGCCATCCCAATCTTGATCATCAGCGCGTCGGCGCAGCGCCGCGACTTCGAGCTCGCGCAGGGGGCGGGTGCCGACGGGTATCTGACCAAGCCTTTTGATCCCGATGAGCTGCTGGCCCAGGTAGAACGGCTGATCGCCGCAGGCTGATCTGAGAGGATCCCCGGCGTGGAACTGCTCGCGGTCGGACTGTCGCTCCTGCTCACCCTGCTCGCTGTGATCATCGGCATGGCCAAGGTGCAGCACCTCCCTGCCTCGCTGGAGGTACGCGACCGGGCGAAGATCGCCCCCCTGCTCTGGACGATCTGGGGCTGGCTGGAGCTGGTCGCAGCCGGGTTTCTCGTCGTGGGGATCTTTGCGGCACACGAGGCCGCCATCGCGGCTGCCTGTGTGCTCGGCCTCTCCTTCGTGCTGCTCGCCGCCACTCAGCTGGAGAGAGGCCAACCCGTCGCCGCGGCTCTGCCGGCGTTGGTGCTGTCGGCTCTCGCCGTGGGCACCGTGGCTGCCGTCGTCGCCGCCGGCTGAGGGGCTCGATCGCTTCGCCGCTCGCGTCACTACCCTGTGGGGGTGACCCCCGCAGAACTGTCCTCAGCGCTTGCCTCCGTGCTGGATGCTGCGTTGGCGTCGGGCGAGCTGGACGTCCCGGCCGACAAGAAGCCGACCACCATCGTTGTCGAGCGTCCGCGGTCGGCTGAGCACGGCGACTACGCCACGAACGTAGCGTTGCAGTTGGCGAAGGCGGCGGGACGCCCGCCACGCGAGATCGCCTCGATACTGGCGCGACGCGTGGCTGAGCTGCCCGGAGTCGCATCGGTTGACATCGCCGGACCAGGCTTCCTGAACATCACCTTGGAGACGGCGGCGCAGGGTGAACTTGCTCGCTCGATCGTCAACGCCGGGGAGAAATATGGACGCGTGACCTCGATGACAGGTCAGCGAGTGAACCTAGAGTTCATCAGCGCCAATCCGAACGGACCCCTGCATCTTGGCCACACCCGATGGGCGGCCGTCGGCGACGCGATGGCCCGCGTTCTCGAGGCCGCCGGCGCCGATGTGGTGCGCGAGTTCTACATCAACGACCGTGGCGTCCAGATGGACCGTTTCGGAGAGTCCTTGCGCGAGGCAGCGAATGGCCGACCCGCGCCAGAGGACGGCTACCACGGCGGCTATATCACTGACCTTGCCGCCGCCATCATCTCCGAGCACCCCGACTACCTCGAACGAGCCGACGACGAACAGCTCGTTGCCTTCCGGGAGGCGGGGTATGCCCGTCAGCTCAAGCAGCAGCAAGATGTTCTCGCTCTCTTCCGTACCACCTTCGACGTCTGGTACTCAGAGCGTTCGCTCCACGAGTCTGGCGCCGTCGAGAGGGGACTTGCCCGCTTGCGCGACAAGGGCCATGTCTTCGAGTCGGACGATGCCGTGTGGCTCAGGACTACGGACTTCGACGACGACAAGGACCGGGTGCTCGTCAAGAGTGACGGCGAGACCACGTACTTCGCGTCAGACGCGGCGTACTACGTCGACAAACGCTCGCGCGGGTTCGACATCAACATCTACTTGCTGGGGGCCGATCACCACGGATACGTGAACCGGCTCCGGGCTATCGCAGCCTGTGCCGGAGACGACCCCGACGTGGCGATCGAGGTGTTGATCGGCCAGCTGGTCAAGATGTACCGCGGCGGTGATGAGATCCGGCTCTCCAAGCGGAAGGGCGACATCGTCTCTCTCGAAGATCTGGTGGACGAGGTCGGCGTCGACGCGGCTCGCTACACACTGTGTCGGTACCCGGTCGACTCGCCTTTGACCCTCGATCTCGACCTCTTGGTCAAGCAGACGAACGACAACCCGGTCTTCTACGTGCAGTACGCCCACGCACGCATCTCGTCGCTGCTCAGGAACGCGGCGGATCTAGGAATCGCGGTCGACGTGGATACTTTCGACCCAGCATTGTTGACGCACGACCGCGAAGGCGCCCTGCTCGGTGTTCTGGGCGAGTTCCCTCGGGTTGTTGCGAGCGCTGCCGAGCTGCGTGAGCCGCATCGGGTAGCGCGTTACCTCGAGGAGCTCGCGACCGCCTACCACAAGTTCTACGACGCGTGTCGGGTCCTGCCGCGCGGAGACGAGGTGGCTACGCCAACGCATGCCGCACGCTTGGTGCTGTGCGCAGCCACCCGTCAGGTGCTGGCGAATGGCCTCGATCTGCTGGGCGTCTCGGCTCCGGAGCGGATGTAGCGACAGCCGTACCTTCGTTCGGATACGTTCGCTGTATGGGGATGAAGGATGAGACCGGGACCATTCGGCTGCAGGGGGTTGATGGGAGGTAGCAGTGGCCCAGGAGCACTTCGACGATGTCTTCCGCCATCTGAGGGCGATCCTTAAGCCCTACGAGCCTGCCATGGAGGTCATCTCCGACACCGCCACCGACTTCGGTCTGCAGACCCATTGGCGCAGGCACAAGGACGGATACCCTGGGTACTTTGCCGGCGTGAGGGTCGGCAAGCGCTACGTCAGCTATCACTTGATGCCTCTCTACGCTTTTCCTGACCTGCTCAATGATCTGAGCCCGGAGTTACGGATGCGTATGCAGGGCAAGAGCTGCTTCAACTTCACCAGAAGCGACGACGGCTTGTTCGAGGAGCTGGACGCTCTGACGCGACGTGGTTACGAGATGTTCGAAGCGAACGGACTTCTGGAGAACTCCCATGGCTGAGTCGGGTCGAAACTTCAGGGTGACCCCATCCCTGGTGCTCTGGTCGCTGTTGGCGGTTCTCGCCGTCATCCTGGTGGCCCAGAACTCGTCGGACACGACCATCCAGGTCTTGGGCTGGACGATTCAGGCGCCGCTCTTCGTCGTCATCGTCCTGGCGATGCTGGCCGGCTGGGGCCTGGGGCTTCTCGGCTCTCAGGCATGGTCGTGGCGGCGTCGGCGTACCGACGGCCGAGATTCCGACTAGTCAGAAGACGCCGCCCCCTCGGGTCTGCACGCCGCGCACTACCCTCGACGACTTGCCCCGAGAAGGAGTACGACCATGCGCGCTCACCCGGCCGGTCCCCGTCACGGCGACCTCGTCGCTGATGCGTTGCCGGCTGCGCCGCCCGCCGACCTCAACGCCCTGAGCAGCCATGTCTGGCCGGCGGGGATGGTGCGGACACCGTCAGGTGGCATGAGCCTGCACGGTCAGTCGGTGTCAGAGCTGGCGAGGATGCACGGCACGCCGCTCTTCCTGCTCGACGAGGACGACTTTCGTGGCCGCTCACGCGAGTACGCGGCCTCCTTTTCCGGAACGGACGTCTACTACGCCAGCAAGGCGTTCACCTCTGTTGCGCTGCTCCGGTGGGTTGCTGAGGAGGGACTGGGGCTCGATGTCGCGACCGGCGGAGAGCTGGCGGTCGCCGAGCGTGCGCAGTTTCCGATGGACCGCGTGCTCTTCCACGGCAACAACAAGTCCGTCGACGAGCTGGCCATCGCTGTCCGGCTGGGTGTGGGTCGGGTCGTCATCGACTCGACGGAGGAGATCCGCCGCCTCGCGCGCTGTGCCGAGGAGGCTGGTGTCCGCCAGCAGGTGCTCGTGCGGGTGACGGTGGGCGTCGAGGCGCACACGCATGAGTTCATCGCCACCGCTCACGAGGACCAGAAGTTTGGGTTCTCCCTGGCTTCAGGAGCGGCGTCCCGTGCGATCGAGCTCGTGCTGATGCAACCTTCACTCGAGCTGGTGGGTGTGCACTCGCATATCGGCTCACAGATCTTCGACACGTCCGGCTTTGAGGTGGCTGCGCACCGAGCGGTTGAGCTGCTGGCCGCCGTCCGCTCGCGTCACGGCATTGAGCTGCCCGAGCTCAATCTCGGTGGGGGCTTAGGGATCGCGTACGTGGACTCCGACGACCCGGCGGCTACTGAGGAGGTCGCTGGCAGTCTGCTGGCGATCGTCGAGCGCGAGTGCCGGGCGTACGAGCTGTCCGTACCGCGACTGGCCGTGGAACCCGGCCGAGCACTGGTCGGTCCCAGCATGGTGACGGTCTACGAGGTGGGAACGGTCAAACGGGTGGCCTTGGACGCCGGCGCCTCGCGAACCTACGTGAGTGTGGATGGTGGCATGAGTGACAACCCGCGCACCGCGCTGTACGACGCCGACTACACCGTGGTCGTGGCTGACCGGCACTCTGATGCTGCACCGATGTTGGGTCGCGTCGTCGGCAAGCACTGCGAGAGCGGTGACATCGTCGTGCGGGATGCCTGGCTTCCGGACGACGTACGAGCTGATGACCTGCTGGCGGTTGCGGCGACCGGTGCCTACTGCCGATCCATGTCGTCGACCTACAACCTGCTGGGCCGACCCCCGGTGGTCGCCGTCTCGTCCGGCCGCTCTCCGCAGGTGCTGCTGCGTCGCGAGACGATCGACGACCTCCTCGCCCTCGATACCGGCGCCTGAGAGCTGTCGGGCGTGTTGCTGGCTGGTTCTAGGCTGGTGCCATGCGCGTATCCGTGGTGCTCGACTGCCAGGACCCCGATGCTCTGACGCCTTTCTGGGAGGCGGCCCTCGGCTATCGGCTCGTCGACCAGGCCGACGGCTACCGGATCCTGGCGCCGCTCGAGGGCGAACCACCGGGTCCGGTGCTGATCCTGCAGCCGGTGCCAGAGGAACGTCTGGGCAAGAATCGGATGCATCTCGATGTCCACGCGGACAGTGCCAGAGACCATATCCGGCTCCTCGAGTCGATGGGCGGGCGTCAGCTGGGGGCTCCGATCGCCGCCTACGGTGTCGAATGGCAGACCATGGCAGACCCCGAGGGCCATGAGTTCTGTGTGGTCGCGCATGGGAGGCTTGACCCCGACCTACCCGAGGGCGACGCCTAGCCGCTCGGGAGCTCTGGCCCGCCGCCGGAGTTGACCGACCGGGAGGACCGATGGGGGCCAAGCCGCTCAAGGTGGCATTGCTGGGGGCCGGTGTCGTCGGCTCCGAGGTCGCCCGCCTGCTGGTCGAGCAGTCCGACGACCTGGCCGCGCGCGTCGGCGCTCCCCTGGAGCTTGTGGGTGTGGGGGTCCGATCGGTGGCAACCGATCGCGGCCGATGGATCGACCCATCGTTGGTCACGGACGACCTGCAGCAGCTGGTCACCGGTCGCAGCGCTGACATCGTGGTCGAGCTCATGGGCGGGATCGAACCAGCTCGCACGCTCATCCTGGACGCCTTCGCCGCCGGCGCCAGCGTGATCACGGGGAACAAGGCCCTGCTCGCCCAGCACGGTGCCGAGCTGCACGAAGCCTGTGATGCTGCCGGGCTCGATCTCTATTTCGAGGCCAGCGTTGCCGGCGCGATCCCCTTGCTGCGACCGTTGCGCGAGTCCTTGGCCGGCGACCGCGTCCAGCGGGTGCTGGGCATCGTGAACGGCACCACGAACTACATCTTGACCCGTATGGACGAGAGCGGTGCCTCCTACGACGACGCCCTCGCCGAGGCACAAGAGCTCGGTTATGCCGAGAAGCCCGATCCATCGGCAGACGTCGAGGGACACGACGCTGCCGCCAAGGCCGCCATCATCGCCGGCCTGGCCTTTCACTCGCGGGTCACCATCGACGATGTCTACTGCGAGGGCATCTCGTCGATCACCTCCTCCGATGTGGCTGCAGCCAGGGCCGCCGGCTACGTCGTGAAGCTTCTTGCGGTGGCCGAGCGTTCGGCAGACGGGCGTGGTATCAGCGTGCGGGTGCATCCGGCGATGGTGTCGCGACAACATCCGCTTGCCGCGGTGCGTGAGGCCTACAACGCCGTGTTCGTCGAGTCGGACGCCGCGGGCCAGCTGATGTTCTATGGTCCTGGCGCCGGTGGCGCGCCGACGGCATCTGCTGTGGTCGGCGACATCGTGGCCGTCGCGCGAAACCGGATGAGCGGGGGACACGGGCCCCGGGAGTCGACGTATGCGGCGTTGCCGGTGCTCCCCGTTGATGTTTCGCTGACCCGGTACTACATCGCCATGGATCTGACCGACAAGGCGGGTGTTCTTGCATCGGTTGCTGCCGTCTTCGCCGAGCACGACGTGAGCATCGAGACGCTCCGGCAAGAGGGGCACGGTGACGACGCCAGCCTTGAGATCGTCACTCATGACGCCTTGGAAAGCGCCCTTGCCGAGACGTGCGCGAGTCTGCGAGGGCTCGACTCGGTTCGTCAGATCACCTCGATCATGCGAGTGGTGGGAGAATGAGCGGTGTGCTGAGCCAGACGACCCGTCAGTGGCGGGGGATCATCGACGAGTACCGCGAGCGGCTGCCGGTCACCGACGCCACCCCGGTCATCTCGCTGCGCGAGGGCGGCACTCCACTGGTGCGTGCCAACGTGGTCTCCGAACGCACTGGCTGCGAGGTCTGGCTGAAGGTCGAGGGCGCGAACCCGACTGGCTCGTTCAAGGACCGCGGTATGACCATGGCCATCTCCAAAGCGGCTGAGGACGGCGCCCAGGCGGTGATCTGCGCCTCCACCGGCAACACCAGCGCGAGCGCGGCGGCCTACGCCGTACGTGCCGGCATGGTCTGCGCCGTTCTGGTGCCTCAAGGAAAGATTGCCCTCGGCAAGCTGAGCCAGGCGCTTGCCCACGGTGCCCGCCTCCTGCAGGTGGACGGCAACTTCGACGACTGCCTGAACCTGGCCCGCGACTTGTCCGAGCAGTACCCGGTCGCTCTTGTCAACAGCGTGAACCCGGCTCGGATCGAAGGACAGAAGACGGCGGCCTTCGAGATCGTCGACCAGCTCGGCGATGCCCCCGACATCCATGCCTTACCCGTCGGGAACGCAGGCAACATCACGGCGTACTGGCGGGGATACCGCGAGTACGCCGACGACGCCGTGAGCTCGCAGCGTCCGAGGATGTGGGGATTCCAGGCGGCCGGCGCGGCCCCGATCGTGCGCGGTGAGATCGTGCCCAAGCCGTCGACGGTCGCCACGGCGATCCGGATCGGCAACCCGGCCTCGTGGCAGTACGCACTCGAGGCGCGCGACGATTCCGGCGGTCTGATCGACGCAGTCACCGACCGCGAGATCTTGGCGGCATACCGACTGCTCGCCTCGCGGGAGGGTGTGTTCGTCGAACCGGCCTCTGCGTCCGGCGTCGCCGGGTTGCTGAAGAAGAAGGATGAGGGCCTGCTCGACTCCGGCCAGACCGTGGTCTGCACGGTCACCGGACACGGCTTGAAGGATCCCGACTGGGCTATCGCCGGCGCTCCGCAGCCAGTGACCGTCGCGGCCGACCCGCATGCCGCAGCTTCGCTGTTGGGGCTGGCCAAGTAGTGGCGGCTCCGATGTTTCGGGCGGCCACGCTCCGCGTCCGCGTTCCAGCGACGAGCGCCAACCTCGGCCCCGGGTACGACACCTTCGGCCTGGCTCTTTCGCTGTACGACGAGATCGTGGTCCGGGTGGGTGAGGACGGGTTGGATCTCGACGTGGCCGGGGAAGGGTCCGACAAGGTCCGTAAGGACTCGCGCAACCTTGTCGTCAAGGCCATGAACAACGCGTTCGACCGGATGGGCGGTCGCCCCCGTGGCCTCGAGGTGCGTTGCTTGAACCGCGTACCTCAGGGTAGGGGCCTGGGGTCGTCGTCGGCGGCGATCATCGGTGGTCTGGCCGCCGCCCGTGCTCTGACAGTCGGGGGTGATGAGCGGCTGGACGACGAGAAGCTGCTGGCGGTGGCAACCGAGATGGAAGGGCACCCAGACAACGTGGCGGCAACGTTGTACGGAGGATTCACCATGGCGTGGACCGACGGGGGAGAGGTTGGGGTGCTCCGAGCCATGCCGCACGCGGACCTGCTGCCGGTCGCTTTCATTCCGGGGACCGAGCTGCGCACCGTCAAGGCCCGCAAGGCGCTACCCGACTCGGTGCCGCACGGTGACGCCGCTCTCAACAGCGCACGGGCCGCCTTGCTGGGTCGAGCCGTCACTGATCGACCCGACCTGCTGATGGTGGCCACCGAAGACTTCCTGCACCAGGAGTACCGGCGACCGGTGATGCCGCGTTCGTTGGCGCTTCTCGATGAGCTGCGGGCTGCGGGTGTTCCGGCAGTCGTATCGGGCGCCGGACCCACCGTCCTGGCGCTGACTGATCGCGCCCACGCCCCCGAGATTGCCGAGCAGACACGTCGTGGTTGGCGCACCGAGATCCTCGAGGCCGATCGACAGGGTGTCCAGATCCTCTCGCTGTGACGTTGTCGTGATCGAATGTGATGAAATCGTTGGGCTTTGCTTCAGGTGACACGGCGACACGCCGACACCGATGGTGACCCCCAGGAACATCGGGGCGACGCGAGGTGTTACGGTGGCAGCACACCGGGTATCCCGAGTGTCTTCCTCATTCCAGATTCTGATTAACGCTTGATGGCACACAGCCTGAAGGCTCAGCTACTGGGATTCCTTCACTCCGGTACCGGCTCCGCCGGCCTCTCTGGCCCCGGCGTTGCATGACCTCCCGACGCGGAACAGTGCGTGGGGAATCCCTCCGGCGTCATTTCGGACGCACGGACCATTGTGGAAGGACATCGCGTGAGCGACACCACCGACACCATGCCAGCCACCGAGGGCGCATCCGCCCGTCGTAAGGGCCCGGCCCTGTCCGGCATGGTTCTGGCTGAGCTGCAGACCGTTGCGTCTGGGCTCGGCATCACTGGCACCACCCGGATGCGCAAGGGTGAGCTGATCGAGGCGATTCGCGAGAAGCAGGGGCAGTCAGCCCCGGCCCGCTCGACCTCCAGCCGCACCGCATCCCGCGACACCGAGCAGAAGAACGGTGACGCCCCCCAGACGACCACCGAGGCGAGCGCCGCGGCATCATCAGATGCCGAGCCAGCCCAACGGTCCACCAGAACGCGCAACCGCTCCGGTGCCGACGAGGCCAAGAACGACCGGGCGCCCAAGAGCGGCCAGCCCGAGAAGAACCGCGACCGGCAGGACCGGAACGACAAGAACGACCGGCAGGACCGGAACGACAAGAACGACCGGCAGGACCGGAACGACCGTGAGGGGTACGAGGGCGGCCGGAGCAGCCGTCGTCGGCGTCGCGGTCGCGACCGCGACCGGTACCGCGACCGTGGAGGTCGTGAGCGATTCGGCGAAGCAGAACCACAGGTCGGTCCCGATGACGTTCTGGTTCCCGTGGCCGGCATCGTCGACGTCCTCGACAGTTATGCCTTCGTCCGTACCTCCGGCTACCTGCCCGGCTCGAACGACGTCTACATCTCGCTGTCCCAGGTGCGCCGCTACGGCCTACGCCGTGGTGACGCGGTGACAGGGGCCGTCCGTCAGCCGAAAGAGGGCGAGCGACGCGAGAAGTTCAACGCGTTGGTGCGCCTCGACACGATCAACGGGGCGGAACCGGATGCGGCGAAGGAGCGTCCCGACTTCAGCAAGCTGACGCCTCTGTACCCGCAGGACCGACTGCGCCTGGAGACCGAGACCGGGCTGCTCACCACGCGAGTGATCGACCTGGTGGCCCCGATCGGTA
Source organism: Actinomycetes bacterium (assembly GCA_024644345.1). Lineage (GTDB taxonomy): Bacteria > Actinomycetota > Actinomycetes > JAHEKZ01 > JAHEKZ01 > JAHEKZ01. The sequence continues at coordinate 36,622 of JAHELE010000008.1, forward strand.
AGGGCCAGCGTGGGCTCATCGTCTCGCCGCCCAAGGCCGGAAAGACCATGGTGCTGCAGGCGATCGCCAACGCGATCACGACGAACAATCCTGAAGTTCACCTCATGGTGGTTCTCGTCGACGAGCGTCCTGAAGAGGTCACCGACATGCAGCGCACGGTGAAGGGCGAGGTCATTGCCTCGACCTTCGACCGTCCGGCCGATGACCACACGACGGTCGCCGAGCTGGCCATCGAACGTGCCAAGCGTCTGGTCGAGCTTGGTCACGATGTCGTCATTCTGCTCGACTCGATGACGCGCCTCGGCCGCGCCTACAACCTGTCGGCGCCTGCGTCCGGACGCATCCTGTCCGGTGGTGTCGACTCCTCAGCCCTGTACCCACCGAAGCGCTTCTTCGGGGCAGCCCGCAACATCGAGGACGGCGGCTCGTTGACCATCTTGGCGACCGCCCTGGTCGAAACCGGGTCGAAGATGGACGAGGTCATCTTCGAGGAGTTCAAGGGCACCGGAAACATGGAGCTCAAGCTCGACCGCAGACTCGCTGACAAGCGGGTGTTCCCGGCCGTCGACGTCGACGCGTCCGGAACCCGTAAGGAAGAGCTGCTCCTGGCGTCCGATGAGCTCAAGGTGGTCTGGAGCCTGCGCCGAGTGCTGCATGCCCTCGAGTCGCAGCAGGCCCTCGAGCTGCTGCTGTCCAAGCTGAAAGAGACAACGAGCAACACCGAGTTCCTGCTCCAGGTCCAGAAGACCACACCGGGAGCGATGCTCAGTGAGGACGCCGACTAGCTCCACCTGCGAGGCCTGGCCGGCGGGGGAATGGTGTCGGCCCGGGCCGCGTTTGGGTGGACGCCACTGCCAGTGGCACAATCTCTGTCGGATCCGGTTCACGGCGTGGTCATTCTCGATCGAGTCGACCCGGATCCCTGATGAGGAGAATCCATGAAGCCCGATATTCACCCCACCTACGTTCCGACCGAGGTCACGTGTACCTGCGGCGAGACCTTCGTCACGCGCAGCACGGCTGAGAACGGATCGATCCACGCCGAGACCTGCTCGAAGTGCCACCCGTTCTACACCGGCAAGCAGCGCATCCTCGACACCGGCGGCCGGGTCGCCCGCTTCGAGAAGCGGTACGGCAAGAAGTAGCGTCACGATCGACGCCGTGGGCCATGGCCTGCGGCGTCGTCGTCGTTTGTGCCCCCCCACCTCCAGGAGAGCCGATGTTCGACCAGGTTGAAGCGCTGGTCGACGAGTACGCCGACCTGGAACGGCAGCTCGCCGACCCGAGCGTCCACGCCGATGCCGGACGTGCTCGCACCTTGGGGCGTCGCTATGCCGAACTGGGTCCGATCGTGTCGACCTACCAGCGCTGGCGCGAGCTCGGAGGCGACGCCGACGCCGCCCGTGAGCTGGCTGGCGAGGACGCTGCCTTCGCGGACGAGGCCGGCCGGCTTGATGACGAGCGCGCCCTGGTCGGTGAGCAGCTCGCCGCTCTGCTGGTGCCCCGCGACCCGGCCGACGACAAGGACGTCATCCTCGAGGTCAAGGCAGGCGAGGGGGGCGACGAGTCGGCGCTCTTCGCGGGCGACCTGCTGCGCATGTACCTCCGGTTCGCCGAGCGCCAGGGTTGGAAGGCTGAGGTCCTGGATGCGCAGGAGTCCGATCTCGGCGGCTACAAGGATGTGTCGGTCGCGATCAAGGCAAAGGGTTCGGTTGCGCCAGGGGCGGGCGTCTGGGCCAACCTGAAGTACGAGGGTGGCGTCCACCGCGTCCAGCGGGTGCCGGTGACCGAGAGTCAAGGGCGGATCCACACCAGCGCAGCCGGTGTGCTCGTGCTGCCCGAGGCGGAGGACGTCGAGGTAGACGTGGATCCCAATGATCTCCGGATCGACGTCTACCGCAGCAGCGGTCCGGGCGGGCAGAGCGTCAACACCACTGACTCAGCAGTGCGGATCACGCATCTGCCGACGGGCATCGTGGTCAGCTGTCAGAACGAGAAGTCGCAGCTGCAGAACCGTGAGCAGGCGCTGCGTATTCTTCGCGCGCGCCTGCTGGCGGCTAAGCAGGAAGAGGCCGATCGCGAGGCGTCCGAGGCGCGCCGATCCCAGGTACGGACCGTTGACCGGTCAGAGCGCATCCGCACGTACAACTTTGCCGAGAACCGAATCTCTGACCATCGAGTCGGGTTCAAGGCGTACAACCTCGATCAGGTGCTCGATGGCGACCTCACCGCAGTCGTCGACGCCTGTAAGCGAGCCGATCGCGAGGCAGAGCTGTCAGGAGGTGCGGGGTGAAGGTGATGGCCACTCGACCCGGCTCCTCCTCACGGGGGCGACAGCTCCGAGATGCCCTGCACTCGGCTCAGCAGCGACTCGAGGCCTCGGGGGTCGCGTCTCCCCGGGGCGACGCTGAGCTACTGGCCGCCCATCTGCTGGGGGTTGGTAGGTCTGAGCTGTGGCGCCATCTGGAATCACCGGTTCCCGCGGGTTTCGACGATCTGGTTGCCGGTCGGTCCGATCGGATCCCCCTGCAGCACTTGACGGGTTGGGCCTACTTCCGGACGGTTGCCCTGGCGGTCGGACCAGGCGTGTTCTCGCCGCGGCCCGAGACCGAGGTTGTCGTCGGTCGGGCGCTCGAGCTTCTGGGCGACAGCGATCCGGTCGAACCGACGGTGATCGACCTGTGCGCCGGTTCCGGCGCTATCGCCGCTGCCCTTTCGGTGGAGGCCCCCGCGGCCCAGGTGCATGCTGTCGAGCGCGACCCCGGTGCCGGCCCCTGGCTGGTTCGGAACGCTGACGTTCACGGTTTCACCGCGCACCTGGCAGATATCGACGGCTGTCTGCCGGAGCTCGACGCGGCCGCCGACCTGGTCGTGGCCAACCCGCCCTACATCCCCGAGGGATCAGTCCCGCGCGATCCGGAGGTAGCACGCTTCGACCCTGCCGTTGCCCTGTACTCAGGAGCAGACGGGCTCGAACACACGCGCCTGGTCGAGCGCGCCGCCGCTCGGCTCCTGCGTCCTGGGGGATGGGTCGTGGTCGAGCACGGGGATCAGCAGGGGCAGTCGGTTCCGGCGATCTTCGCCGACCAGGATGTGTGGACCGACGTGGCAGACCACGTGGATCTGGCTGGCCGCGATCGATACGTCACGGCTCGGCGTGCGGTGAACTGATGCCTCGCTTCCGCTGCGCGCGTGAGGACGAGCGCCGCCGTGGAATTGACCGGGCCATCGCGGCCGCCGGTCGTCACCAGCTGGTCGTGTTTGCGACTGAGACCTCCTACGCCGTGGCCTGCGACGCCTTCTCGCCGGTCGGCGTCGAGCGGCTCAACGCGGCCAAGGGTCGTGTCGCCGCCGACGCCCTCCCGGTCATGGTGGGGTCGGTGAAGGCTGCACGCGCCTTGATCGGAACGCTGTCACGTCAGGGAGAGGCGCTGATCGAGGGTTTCTGGCCCGGTCCCCTCACCGCCGTCTGCGACCAGCAGTCGACGCTGCACTGGGACATCGGTGGTGACGGCCGACTTGTTGCCGTTCGGATGCCGCTGCATCCCGTCGCGCTTGCGGTGCTGCAGGGAGTGGGACCCATGGCGGTCGTGGCAGCCAACCGTGTCGGCGAAGCCGTTCCTCGTACCTGTGACGATGCCGAGGCCCAGCTGGGCTCGACGGTGTCGGTGTACCTGGACGCGGGCTCCCTACCTGAGGGCCCGCCGTCCACGGTCGTCGACCTGACCGATCGAGAGCCCAGGCTGCTGCGTGCCGGCGCCTTTCCCAGCATCCTGCTTCGCGAGGTCGCACCCGACCTGGTCGACGAGGAGCAGCAATGAGCACGTCCGGTGTGCACGTCCTGGCCGTCTGCACCGGAAACATCTGCCGGTCCCCGATGATGGAACGCATCCTGCGTGACGGGTTCGCCCGACACGGCGCAGGCGACCTCTTCAGCGTGACGAGCGCCGGAACGTGGGCCCAGCCCGGTGAGCCGATGCAGCCGTTTGCCGAGGCGACTCTGGTCGAACGGGGCCTGGACCCGTCCGGTTTTGGCTCGCAGCGGGTGACCGAGCAGGCGATCCAGTCGGCAGACCTGGTGCTGACCGCGACTTTGGAGCACCGCAGCGTCGTCGTCGGGCTGGTCCCTGGCGCCGTCCGGCAAACGTTCACGTTGCTGGAGTTGGCTCGGGTCGCCCTCGCCGTTCCGCCAGCGCCGGTCCTCAAGGACGGGTCGCGTGCCGATGAAGTCCGACGGGCGATCGCGTGGGCGGCCCAGATGCGTGGCGCCACCGCACGGTCTGCCGAGGACACGGACGATCTCGAGGACCCCCTTGGGGCACCCCAGGACGTCTACCGGGCCAGGGCGGCCCAGATCACTGCCGCAGTAGACCAGGTCGTTCCATTTCTGATCGGGGCAGAGCCGGGTCGCGAGTCTGGCTAGAGTGAACCGCGTTGTCCGACGCACGCCGGCCGTTCGCGGGAGATCAGCATGAGCAGCACGCAGTACTGGGGCCCGAACTTCGACGCCCTGCAAGAGACCGACCCGGAGATCGCTGCTGTCGTCCTCGACGAGCTCGACCGTCTCCGCAGTGGGCTACAGCTCATCGCCAGCGAGAACTTCACCTCACCGGCGGTTCTTGCGGCGACCGGTTCGACCCTGTCGAACAAGTACGCCGAGGGGTATCCGGGACGCCGCTACTACGGCGGCTGCGCGGATGTGGATATCGCCGAGGAGATCGGCATCGCCCGGGCCAAGGAGCTCTTCGGCGCCGACCATGCCAACCTGCAACCGCACTCGGGGGCTTCGGCCAACCTGGCGGTGTACGCGGCCCTGCTCAAGCCGGGCGACACCGTTCTGGCCATGGACCTCAAGCACGGCGGACACCTCACCCACGGATCCCCGGTCAACTTCTCTGGCCAGTGGTTCACCAATGTCTCCTACGGCGTGTCTGAAGGCTCGGAGACCATCGACTACGACCACGTGCGCGCACAGGCGCGTGAGCACCGCCCGAAGATGATCATCGCCGGAGCCACGGCCTACCCGCGGCTGATCGACTTCGCGGCCTTCCGTGAGATCGCCGACGAGGTGGGCGCCTACCTGATGGTCGACGCGGCGCACTTCATCGGCCTCGTCGCGGGAAAGGCGATTCCGTCGCCAGTGCCCTACGCCGACGTCGTGTCGTTCACCACGCACAAGGTGCTCCGAGGCCCACGTGGCGGAATGATCCTGTGCCGCGATGAGCTCGCGGCAAAGATCGACAAGGCTGTTTTCCCCTTCCTGCAGGGCGGGCCGCTGATGCACGTCGTCGCTGCCAAGGCAGTGGCGTTGAAGGAGGCGGCATCACCTGAGTACCAGGAGTACGCCCGGCAGGTGATCGCCAATGCGCAGGCGCTCGTCGAGGGTCTTGCCGAAGACGGCATGCGTGCGGTGTCGGGTGGCACCGACACCCATCTGGCGCTGATCGACCTTCGCGCCGTTGGCGTGACAGGTCGCGACGCCGAAACACGCTGTGACGCCGCCCGAATCACCTTGAACAAGAACGCCATCCCGTTCGACCCCGAGAAGCCCATGGTCGCGTCCGGGATACGGGTGGGTACACCCTCGGTCACGACCCAGGGCATGGGCGGCGAGCAGATGAAGGACGTCGCGGCGTTGATCGGTCGCGCCGTCCGCGCCGACGTCGACACCGACTCAGGACGCGCCGAGATCGAGCAGGTGGCCGACGAGGTCTCGGCCCTGGTCTCGAAGTTCCCCGCGTACCCCGACCCTTCGGCGTAGCCTGCCGAGCGGGGCTGTCCGGCCCCGAAGAAGAAGAGGGGCTGTGCCGTGCGCGAGTACCTGCTGGTTCTGCTCGCAGCAGCCGCGGTCACTTACGCCACGGTGCCAGTCGTCCGCTGGTACGCCGTGCGGTGGAACGTGATGGCAGAGATCCGCGACCGCGATGTGCATGACGTTCCCATCCCACGGCTGGGCGGCGTCGCCATGTACCTCGGATTCCTCACCGGCATGCTGGTCGCCAGCCGGCTGGGTTTCGTGTCGGCGGTGTTCACCGAGTCCCGGGACGCCTGGGCCGTCATCGCGGGCGGAACGCTGATCTTCCTGGTCGGGGTGGTCGACGACATCTGGGGACTCGATGCCCTGACCAAGGCGGCCGGCCAGATCATCGCTGCCGGTGTCATGGTGCTGCTGGGTGTTCAGCTGCTCTGGCTGCCGTTCAACGGAGTGACGGTGCTGCCCTACAACGCCAGCGTCATCTTGACGGTGCTTCTCGTCGTCGTGACGGTGAACGCGATCAACTTCGTCGATGGGCTGGACGGCCTGGCCGCCGGAATCATCGGCATCGGATCGCTGGGGTTCTTCGCCTTCGCCTACCTGCTCTCGGTCGACAGCGGCATCGACCGGGCCACGACGGCGGCGCTCCTGTCGACCGTGCTCGCCGGGATCTGTGCCGGCTTCCTGCCACACAACTTCAACCCGGCCCGCATCTTCATGGGTGACTCCGGCTCGATGCTGGCCGGCCTGCTGCTCTCGGCGTCCGTGATCACCCTCACCGGCAAGATCGACCCCTACTCGGTCGATGATGCGGCGCTGCTTCCCGCTCTGATGCCGCTCCTGCTGCCATTTGCGGTGCTGGCCGTTCCGCTGATCGACCTCCTGCTGGCCGTCGTGCGGCGGACCCGGGCGAGACGGTCACCCTTTGCGCCCGACAAGCAGCATCTGCACCATCGTCTTCTCGAGATTGGACACAGTCAGCGTCAGGCAGTCCTGGTCATGTACCTCTGGGCAGCCGCTCTGGCGCTGGGTGCCGCCGTCGCCGCTCATGTCAGTGTCCGGGCCGGGCTGCTGACCAGCGCGGGCATCGCGTTCCTGGCGGTGGTCGCCACCCGCAGTCCGCGCCGGGCGTCGTCGTCGTGACACAGCGGCCGGCCGCTCTTCGCGAGCTCCCGGGGCGGTACTTCTGGCGGGCCGCCTGGCCGACGCTGGTCGCCATCGCTGTCGCGGTGGTGCCGGCCCAGGTGACGGACGGCGCCGGGGCGTCGGCCGGGGTGGTTGTCGGTGGTGCGATCGTGCTGGCCTTCTTCGGGCTCGACCTGCTTGTGATGCGGATCACCACCGGGTGGGAGCCAGCTACCACCTTCCTGGTGGTGATGTTCGAGTACCTCGGCAAGATCATCGCCCTGGCCGTCGCCCTCGCCGCTCTCCGTGGCCAGGACGCCGTGGACAGCTGGTGGGTGGGGATCGGGGTGGCCGTCTCGGCGGTCGTCTTCCTGGTGGCGCTGGTCGTGGCCTACCTACGGATTCCCACGTTTGTCGTCGAACCGGCCGATCCGGGCCCGCCACGCAACGACTCGCACTCGACGTGATCAGCCTCACCCTGCGACCCCCCGGCCTCAGTTGGTGCTGGGCTCCGCCCGACTGCTAGGGTCCGGAAACCGATGGGCCAGGATGAACGCCCGCATTCGGCGCGACACGACGCCGCGGCGGACACAGGCGCTTGGGACATCGTCGCCTACTTGCTCTCCGGGATGTTGCTCTGGGGTGGCGCCGGGTGGCTGCTCGACCGATGGCTGGGCCTACGGCTCTTCCTTCCGATCGGGCTGCTGTTCGGAACCGGGCTCGCGCTCTATCTCATCTTTGTGAGGTACGGACGCGCCCCGGAGCCGCCTGCCGAGTTGCCTGACGGAGAACCCGACGGCTCGAGCCGCTGAAAGGAGCCTTCGTTGAGCCTGGTGGTGCTCGCCGAAGAAGGAGAGGGGTACACCCCTCCCGGATCGGGTGACTTCAAACTTCCTCCACTCGTCGACAATCTCGAGTGGTTCACCAAGCCCTACCTGATGGCGTTGGTCTCGGTCGGGATCCTGGTCGCGCTGTTCTACTTCGCCGCTCGCCGACCCCAGCTGGTACCGAGCCGTCTGCAGTTCGCCGGTGAAGGCATCTACGGCTTCGTTCGTCGCGACCTCGCCCGCGACATCATCGGTTCAAACGACTTCTTGAAGTTCTTGCCGCTGATCTTCTCGCTCTTCATCTTCATCGCCCTGAACAACGTCTTCGGGATCATCCCGTTCATCCAGTTCCCCACGATGTCGCTGATCGGGTTCCCGATCGCGCTGACCTTGATCGTGTGGATCACCTACAACTGGGTGGGCATGCGGCGCCAAGGCGTCGTCGGCTACTTCAAGAACATGATGTTCCCACCCGGTGTACCCAGCTGGGTCTACATCCTGCTGGCGCCGCTCGAGCTGGTCTCCACGGTGTTCGTTCGCCCGCTCACACTCTCACTTCGTCTCTTCGCGAACATGTTCGCTGGTCACCTGCTGCTGATCGTCTTCATCCTCGGCGGCGAGTACATGCTGGTCGAGGGCGAAGGCGTGGTGAAGGTGCTGAGCATCGGTGCCTTCGCGATGGGCATCGTCATGACGTTCTTCGAGCTCTTGGTCCAGCTCCTGCAGGCTTACATCTTTGCTCTGCTCACCGCCCTGTACATCGCTGGAGCGATGAGTGAAGAGCACTAATCGGACGGCGCACCCCGCGCTCGCCATCGAAAGGATCAGGTAATGGAAGGCACGCTCAACGCGGTCGGTTATGGCCTCGCCGCGATCGGCCCCGGTATCGGCGTCGGTCTCATCTTCGCTGCATACATCCAGGGTGTCGCGCGTCAGCCCGAGGCTCGCTCGGTGCTGCAGCCGATCGCCTTCCTGGGCTTCGCCCTGGCAGAGGCACTTGCCCTGTTCGGTCTGGTCCTCGCGTTCGTTCTCTGACGCATCCAGACCACTGACGAACGGATAGCTCATGGACACGCTGCTCGTGGTGAGAGCCGCCGGCGAAGACCCCAACCCGCTGGTCCCGCATGTTGCGGAGATCATCGTGGGGCTGATCGCCTTCGGCATCCTCTACTACTTCGTCGCCAAGTTCGTCGTTCCTCGGTTCGAGAAGGCTTTCGCCGAACGCACCGAGGCGATCGAGGGCGGCCTGGCCAAGGCCGAGGTCGCCCAGGCCCAGGCTGCGGCCGCGCTGGAGCAGTACCAGGCGCAGCTGGCTGACGCACGTGGTGAGGCTGGCCAGATCCGCGAGGAGGCCCGCGCCCAGGGTGCGGCGATCCTCGCAGAGATGCGCCAGCAGGCCCAGGCTGAGTCAGATCGTCTGGTCGCCGGCGCGCAGGCGCAGATCGAGGCGGAGCGAGCTGCTGCGGTTGCATCGCTGCACGCCGAGGTCGGCACCTTGGCGAGCGAGCTGGCCGAGAAGATCGTCGGCGAATCGCTGTCCGACGACGAGCGGCAGCAGCGCGTCATCGACCGGTTCATCGCCGACCTCGAGAACCAGCCCTCCGGGCGGGCCACCTGATGCAGGGAGCCAGCCGCGAGTCGCTGTCAGCCGCCACCGAGCGGCTCGACACGTTGCTCGCATCTCCGATCACCGAGGCCGGTGACGTGGTGGAGCGAGCCACGCACTGGGTTGGTCGGTTCATGCCCTCGGTGGCCCAGCGCGTCGAGGCAGTCCTGCCGATCGCTGGACCACTTGGCGTCGGTGATGCGCTCTTCGCGGTCGGCTCGGTGCTCGATGCGCAGCCCTCGCTTCGAAGCGCCCTCACCGATCCCGCACGTAGCGGGGACGACAAGGCGGCGCTGGCCGCCAGTTTGCTCACCGGCAAGGTGCCCGACCAGGTCGTCGACCTCGTGTCGTCGATGGTGCGGTCCCGCTGGTCCGGGCCAGGTGACCTCGCGGACGCGATGGCTCAGCTGGGGGTTGAGGCGGTACTGGTCTCGGCACAACGCCACGACCGGCTCGACGAGGTGCAGGACGACCTGTTCCGGTTCTCCCGTGTGGTGGCCGGTCAGCCAGAGCTGCGTCTGGCGCTGACCGACCGTGCGTTGCCGGTTGACCGCAAGTCCGACCTGCTCACCGAGCTGCTCAGGGAGAAGACCTCGATCGAGGCCGCCCGACTCATCGACCACGCCGTCACGGAGCCGCGAGGGCGGCTGTTCGAGACCAACATGGATCGGCTCACGGCGGCGGCCGCGGCGCGGCGGCAGCGCCAGGTGGCCACTGTCACCTCAGCTGTAGCCCTCAACGACGCGCAGCGAGACCGACTGGCGGCCGCACTCGCGGCGCAGCTCGGCTTCGACGTCCAACTCAACGTCGTCATCGATCCAGAGGTCGTCGGAGGGCTGCGG
>JAHELE010000074.1 GCA_024644345.1 Actinomycetes bacterium
CCAGAACGGTGGGTTGAACGGTCCACTGAATCTCGTTGCCACGAAGCCCGCCGCGAAGACCAGGCCCCAGACGACGCCGCCCCACCCCAACCACCTCGGAAGAGCGTCCGAGGCAAGCACCGCACACCCGAGGACAGCGGAACTGACGTACGCCGTCAGCATGTGAACGACGTAGAGAGCCCCGGCCCACGAGTCGTATGCCGAATATCCGTCGGGAACTCGTCCGTTCTCGGAGGTCTGCTCCGCGGCCCACACCACCACCGTCAGACGGAAGGCCAACGAGGTGATGAGGCAGATGGCACCTGTCAGGTAGGCCGCGGTTGCCATCGCGGCAAGAACAGTGGCGGTGGGTTTGTCGAGAACGACCGTCAGCCCGGCCAGGCCAGCAGGGGTGACAACGAGAGCGGCCACCATCCACGAGTGGATCCAGGCCCGACGACGTCGGTCCCGATGAATGATCGGAAGTGCTTCTTCCGGGGGACGCTCGTAGTCGAGGCGCCAGGCGAGGGCACCCACCATGAACAGCACAAGCCCGGCCGCCAGTACGGCGCCGGTGACGGTTGAGCCAGTCACTGCCCGATCGTCTCACGATCACTGCGCAAAGGAGAGCTGTCCGGCGTTGCGCACGTCGTCGTCAGTCGACATCGACCGCAAGCACGAGCCAAGCCTCCTCGGCCTCCGCTCGTTCGGCGCTCACCCCACGCAGCTGGTGGTCCAGGGTGGCCACCGCGGTGTGGTCCGTGGCCTGGTCGGTCATCGCCATGTGCAGCTCAGCTTCCTTGGCCGAGAGCCGAGCAATTACCCGCTCCAGGCGAGCGAGCTCCTTCTTGCGCGCGCGCTCATCGCTGCTGGCTGACTTCCCAGAAGGCCGAGGCGTCCGCTCCCGCTCGGTCGGGATCTCACTCCGGGCCAGCTGGACCAGGTCGAGGTACTGGTCGAGCCCCCGTGGGAGGTCGCGCACCCGACCGTCCCCCAGCAGCCCGACGAACCGGTCACAGACCCGCTCGAGAAAGTACCTGTCGTGAGAGATCACCAGGAGCGTTCCCCCGAACGAGTCGAGCAGGTCCTCCAGCGCCGTCAGTGTCTCGACGTCGAAGTCGTTCGTGGGTTCGTCCAGCACCAGAACATTGGGCCCGCCCATGAGCAGCCGGGTCAGCTGCAGCCGACGCCGCTCACCGCCGGAGAGGTCCGCCACGGGCGTCCACTGCGCATCACTGCCGAACCCGAGACGTTCGCACAGCTGGGACGCCGACAGCTCGCGTCCCTTGCTCAGCTCGACGCGCCGTGCAACCTGCTCGACCGCCTCCAGGACCCGCCAGCTGTCATCGAGCTCCTCCAGGTGCTGGGAGAGGTAGGCGGCCTTAACGGTGACCCCCGAGACCCTTCGACCTCGCGTGGGCTTCTGCAGACCGAGGAGCAACCGCACCAGTGACGTCTTGCCCGCGCCATTGATGCCCACGACACCGACACGATCTCCAGGCCCGACATCCCAGGTCAGGTGATCAAGGATGTGTCGCTCCCCGAAGGCCAGCGAGACGTCGTGGGTCTCGAACACCACTTTCCCCAGCCGGGAACCAGCAAACGCCAGCAGCTCGACCTCGTTGCGTGGCGGCGGCTCCCCCGTGATCAGCGCGTTCGCCGCGTCGATACGGAACTTGGGCTTCGATGTCCGCGCCGGGGGTCCGCGACGCAACCACGCAAGCTCCTTGCGGATCAGGTTGTTCCGCCGCTGCTGCTCGACTGCGCCCTGGCGCTCGCGCTCGGCCTTCGCAAGGACGAACGCCGAGTAGCCTCCGTCGTACTCCTCGACCTTGCCGTCCACGACCTCCCACATGCGGTCGCTCACCTCGTCGAGGAACCAACGGTCGTGGGTGACCACCACGACCGAGAGCGCGGGCCTCGCACGCAGGTGCCGGGCTAGCCAGTCGACGGCTTCGATGTCGAGGTGGTTCGTGGGTTCATCGAGCATCAGGAGGTCGAGCTCCTCAAGCAACAGGTGCGCCAGCTGGACTCGTCGTTGCTCACCCCCCGACAGTGTGTTCACCACCCGGTCGAGTCGGCCCGGGTCGTGGCCACCAATCAGTGCCAGGAGCACCTCGCGCGACCGCGCGTCGGAGGCCCAGTCGTGCTCGTCGCGGTCACCGAGGACGTATGACCGCACCGTCTCATCGGCATCGAACGTGCCTCCTTGGGCGAGCATGCCGAGGCGCAGGGTGCTCGCTCTGGTCACCCGTCCTGAGTCGACGGCCTCGCGTCCGGCCAGCACTCTCAGCAGCGTCGACTTGCCGCCTCCGTTACGTCCGACGACACCGATGCGCTCTCCGACAGCGACACCGAGCGACACACCGTCCAAGACCGGCTCACGGCCGTAACTCTTGCCGACGGCCTCGGCATTGAGCAGATTTCGAGGCGCCACGAGGTCAGGGTGTCAGAGCACCACGGTCATCAGGCCAGCAGCCCAGCGACGCGGGCCGCCGCCTCTACTGCCAGGGGCCCCAGCTCGTCGAAGCGCTCCACCGGGATCCGTCTCTCGGGCCCCCACACGTTGACCACAGCGATGGGGCGCCGGCGTGCGTCGAGCACCGCGGCTGAGACGCCATTGGTCAAAGCGGCATCTTCACCCCGGCAGCATGCGTAGCCACGGTCCCGAGCCTCGGCAAGCTCTGCCTGCAGAGCGTCACGGTCAACGGTCGTGGTCTGCGTGAACCGCTCAAGGGTCGTGGGCAGCGCACCCTCACGCTCGGCGTCCGACAGCCAGGCCAGGAAGATCTTGCCGCTGGACGTGGAGTGCAGCGAGACCCGCTCCTCGGTCCACGGAACGAAGCGCTCGCCGATCACCGAGATGTGGTCGACGTAGCGCAGGCTGGCGGTCTTGACCAAGGCAAGACTCACCGTCTCGCCGGTCGACACCGACAGGTCGTCGAGAACCGGACGCACCCTGCGCACCACGGAGGCCTCATCGGCTGCTGCCCCGAGCCGCACCGCTCCGTAACCGACCCGGTAGCCGCTCGACCCCGGTGGCCGCTCGACCATGCCGTGCGCCTCTAGGGTGGCCAGCAGACGCCAGGCGGTGCTGCGGTTGATCCCGCATACGGCAGCCAGCTCAGCGACCGTGGGCGGCGCTTCACTCGCCGCCACCGCCGCCATCAGCTCGAGTGCTCGGTCGACCGACTGGACCGACTGGGTCGGGCCAGGTCGCGTCTTCGACCGGACGGTGGAACGTTGTGCGGCATTCATGGTGGACTCCTTGACAGAGGCCTAACGGCCCTTCTAGCGTCGTCGCACGATAGTAGACGAATGTTCACATCGTGCAAGATCCATCCATCTCGTCGTCCGCTTGCCGCGTCCGGAGGCCCCCGTGTCACTCCCCCTTCAGTCCTCAGCCTTTATCACCTGCGCCCTGACCGGCTCCGGTGACTCCACCGGCATCAGCGACAAGGTGCCGGTCACACCTGAGCAGATCGCGGCGTCCGCCATCGAGGCGGCGGAGGCCGGCGCGGCCGTTGTCCACGTCCATGTCCGCGACCCCGAGACGGGCAAGGGCTCGCGGCGGCCCGAACTCTTCCGCGAGACCGTCGAGCGCATCCGCGACTCGACGGTCGACGTCGTCATCAACCTCACGACCGGCATGGGCGGCGACCTGGTGCTCGGTGGCGTGGACGCCCCCCTGCCGCCGGCGGACGCCGGAACCGACATGGCGTCGGTCACCGAGCGCCTGCAGCACGTTGCCGAGCTCAAGCCCGAGATCTGCACACTGGACGCAGGCACGATGAACTTCGCCGCAGGCGGCGACTACATCATGGTCAACACCCCCGGCATGGTCCGCGCGATGGCCAAGGGGATCCAGGAGCTCGGCGTCAAGCCTGAGGTCGAGATCTTCGACACCGGCGACATGGTGCTGCTGAACGAGCTCGTGAAGGAAGGGCTGATCGACGACCCGGCCATGATCCAGCTCTGCATGGGAATCCCTTACGGGGCGCCCAACGACGTCCTCACTCTGCAGTCGATGATCAACAACATGCCGACTGGGTCGGTCTACTCGATGTTTTCCATCGGCCGATTCCAGCTTCCCTACGCCGCACTCGCTCCCCTCGTCGGTGCCAACGTGCGCGTCGGGCTCGAAGACAACGTCTATCTGTCGAAGGGTGTTCTGGCCAGCAACGGCGACCTCGTGGGGCGAGCCAAGACACTGCTCGACGCAATGAACGTCCGGGTGATGTCCCCTGCGGAGGTGCGTGACACGCTCGGACTGGTCAAGCATGGCTGACCCGGACGTCCAAGAACACGCATCGACACCCGAGCAGCTTGGGCTCAGCACGGCTGGGCTGCTCGGCGGCGGCGTCATCGGCGGGGGCTGGGCAGCGCGGTTCCTCATCAACGGCATCGACGTCCAGCTCTTCGACCCCGACCCCGAGGCAGAGCGCAAGGTCGACGAGATGCTGGCGAATGCTCGCCGGGCGTGGACAGCGCTCACCGACGCTCCCTTACCGCCCCAAGGCACGTTGACGAGGGCCGCTACCCCGCAGGATGCCGCCACCGGCGTCCAGTTCGTGCAAGAGAGCGCGCCGGAGGACGAGCAGATCAAGCGCTCTCTGCTGGCCGCGGCCAGCGGGGCGGCGGCGCGCGAGGTCGTGTTCGGCAGCTCGACCTCCGGCATCCTCCCCACGCGGCTGCAGAGCGACATGACACACCCTGAACGCCTGGTGGTCGGGCACCCCTTTAACCCGGTCTACCTCCTACCACTGGTCGAGGTATGCCCCGGCGAGGCAACGAGTGCACAATCGGTCAATCGTGCGGCCGACATCTACCGGTCACTAGGCATGAAACCACTCGTCCTGCAGCACGAGATCGATGGGTTTGTCGCCGACCGATTGCTCGAGGCGCTGTGGCGTGAAGCTCTTTGGCTGGTCAACGACGGCGTGGCCACCGTCGAGCAGGTCGACGACGCGATCCGCTACGGCGCCGGTCTGCGTTGGGCGTCGATGGGCACGATGCTCACGTACCGGATCGCCGGGGGCGAGGGAGGCATGCGTCACTTCATGGCACAGTTCGGCCCCGCGCTGCAGTGGCCGTGGAGCAAGCTTACGGACGTGCCAGAACTCACCGAGGAGCTGCTCGACCGGATCGAACAACAGTCCGACGCGCAAGCCTCCGGCGCGGACGTCCGAGAGCTCGAGCGACTTCGCGACGACTGTCTGGTGGGCGTGCTTCAGGGGCTGGCCGGCCGCGACTACGCCGCAGGCGCCGTCCTCAACGAGTACGAGCGCACACTTCGTCAGCGAAGGGCTGTCGCATCGTCGTGAGCTTTCTCCAGTCGTGTCAGAAGCTCGATCCGGTCGTCGGGGAACGGGCTGACCTTGCCGACGCGGCTGTCGACGTGCAGATACAGCGAGTCACCCGTTGCCACGGGCATCTCCCCCACCAGCAGCGTCGTCGCCACCCGCAGTCGTTTCGTGTCACTCGACGCCACCCACGACTCGGCGCGGATCTGATCGTCGGCATTCACCTCGTGAAGGAACTTGAGGGTGATCTCAACCGTGTACATGCTGCAGCCGGTGCCTTCTCGGTAGGCCGCACTCAGACCGAGTGCGTCAAGGAACAGCTCGTTGGCATCGGTCAGCACCTGGGCGTACGCCGCATCGTTCAGGTGCCCGTTGTAGTCGATTCCTGCGGGCGGGACGCTGCACGAGAAATCGGTGAAGGGGGCACTGACTACGGTGTCATCGGTCACCGACAGATCGTGCCACGAGCACAGGAGCGGAGGGAAGCACGTCATGGCTGACGAAGCCAAGGCCCAGCAACGGGTCACTACACCCAACGAGGGTCGGCTGCACACCGGCTGGGACCCCGACGCACCGATCGAGGCCCCACTCCGGCTGCACGAGACCACCGTCTCCCCCGCATGGTGCGACTACAACGGACACATGAGCGAGTCCAGCTACCTGCTCGTCGTCGGTGACGATGCCGATGCGTTCTTCCGGTACTTCGGCATCGATGAGGAGTACCGCGCCGAGGGTGGGTCCCTTTACACCGCCGAGACGCACCTGCACCATCTTCGCGAGTGCGACGAGGGAGACCAGCTCACCTTCACGCTCCAAGTGCTGGGCGTCGACCGCAAACGAGTTCACCTCGTGCACGAGGTCATTGACACCACCAGCGGCCAGCCGGTCGCCACTGCCGAGCAGATGCTGCTGCACGTCGACATGGCTGCCGGCAAGGTCGCACCCCTGCCGGACCATCTGTACGACCGACTGAAGGCCATCGAGGCTGCTCATGCGTCACTACCGGTCCCCGACTACGTTGGCCACGTCATGGGCCTGCCGCCCCGCAAGCCGACCGACTGAAGGAGTGGTTTCCCATGGACTTCGCCCTGACCGACGAGCAGCGCGCCATCGTCGACACCGTGCGACAGTTCGTCGACCGCGAGCTCGTCCCGCATGAAGACGAGGTCGAGCAGCTCGATGAGGTGACGCCCGAGCTGGCATCGACGATCCGCTCCAAGGCGCTGGCGGCCGGGCTCTACGCCGCCAACATGCCTGAAGAGGTCGGTGGCGCCGGATTGGACGCGGTCTCCCTCTCGCTCGTCGAGCGCGAGCTCGGTCGCACCTCCTTTGCGCTCCAACACTTTGTCGCCCGCCCTAGCCGCATCCTGATGGGGTGCGCCGGTGACCAGATCGACAAGTACCTGCTGCCGACCGTTCGCGGCGAGAAGCAGGAGTGCCTGGCCATCACCGAGCCCGGAGCCGGCTCCGACGTGCGCGGCATGTCGACGATCGCACGCAAGGATGGTGACGAGTGGGTGGTCAACGGCACCAAGCACTTCATCAGTCACGCGGACATCTCCGACTTCATCATCTTGTTCGCCGCGACCGGCGAGGAGGAGTCGTCGCGAGGCCCACGAAAGCTGATCTCCTGCTTCGTCGTCGACGCCGATCTTCCGGGCCTCACGATCACCAAAGGATCACCGAGCGTCTCGCACCGCGGCTACCACCACTGCGAGCTGCACTTCGACGACGTACGCATCCCGGCCTCCGCCCTGCTGGGCGAGGAGGGCCGCGGGTTCGACCTCATGGGCCAGTGGCTCGGCGCCACCCGACTGGCCGTCGCCGCCAATGCGGTGGGTCGCGCGCAACGGGTCTTGGAGGAAGCGCTGTCGTGGGCGGCCAGTCGTGAGCAGTTCGGCCAGGCCATCGGTCGCTTCCAAGGGCTGAGCTTCCAGCTGGCCGACTCCGCGCTCGAGATCGAGGCGGCCCAGCTGCTCACGTTCCAGGCCGCCTCACGACTCGACGATGGCACCGTGACCGACACCGACGTCGCCATGGCAAAGCTCATGGCCACCGAGACCCTTGGACGTGTCACTGATCGAGCGGTACAGGTATTCGGCGGCATGGGTCTTGTGCGCGAGTACAAGATCGAACGGTGGTGGCGCGATGCCCGCGTCGAGCGCATCTGGGATGGCACCAGTGAGATCCAGCGGCACATCATCTCGCGTGCCCTGCTCCGTCCACTGGAAGGCCAAACCCGATGAGCGTCCACCGCGAGATTCACGGCACCACACTTGTCATCACCTTGGACGTCCCCAAGGCCAATGCCATCAACGTCGACACGAGCATGGAGCTGTATGGCGCATTCGTCGAGCTCCGTGACAATCCGGCACTGCGTTCGGCTGTGATCACCGGCGCTGGAGAGCGGTTCTTCAGCGCCGGCTGGGACCTCAAGGCGGCTGCCGCAGGCGAGGCCGTTGATGCCGCGCACAGCCCCGGCGGCTTCGCCGGCCTCACCGAGTTCTTCGATGTTGGAAAACCGGTCATCGCCGCCGTCAACGGCATGGCGATGGGCGGGGGCTTCGAGCTCGCCCTCTCCGCCGACCTGATCGTCGCCGCCGAGCATGCGGAGTTCGCGTTGCCCGAGGTCAGCATCGGCATCGTCGCTGACTCCGGTGGGCTCCTGCGCATCCCCGCGCGGGTGCCGCATGCGATCGCCATGGAGTGGCTGCTCACTGGGCGCCGCATCACGGCCGAGGAGGCGCTCCGTTGGGGTTTGCTCAACCGGGTTGTTCCCGCGGCCGACCTGCTCCCGGCGGCACTCGAGCTGGCCGGGGCGGTCGAGGCGTCCGCCCCGTTGGCAGTGGCTGCCGTGCTCGAAGTGGCCCGCGAGACCGAGGGCATGCGTGTGGATGAGGCATTCCGCCTGCTACGCGAAGGAGACCTACCGGCGTACCGGGCGATGCAGACGTCCGAGGACGCCCTTGAGGGTCCACGTGCCTTCGCCGAGAAACGCTCACCGCAATGGCGGGGCCGCTGACCCCCAAGCCTGCCGAGTGCACACCTGAGTGACGCTTTGGCCCACCGAGTGCACCCCTGGGTGACACGCAGCCGTATCGCGCGACCACCAGGTGTGCACTCGACACGAGAATTCGTCACTCAGGTGTGCACTCGGCAGGACCTGGTGCTGGGGAGAGGGGGTCAGAGGTGGAAGGTCTCGGTGTGCCCGTCCACCGCAACGGCCTGACCGCTCACCATCTGCGACTGCGGGGACGCCAGGAAGACCGCCATGTCGGCGATCTCCTGGGGGTCGACGAAGCGGGCGATCGACTGAGCCACCGTGTACTCGGCCTCCACCACCTGGGGCTCGACACCACGTGTGGCGGCCTCGGCTGCGATGACGCGATCCATCCGGTCGCCACGTACCGATCCAGGGCAGATGGCGTTTACTCGGACGCCGTACCGCCCCAGCTCGATGGCGAGCGACTTCGTCAGGCCGATGACGGCCCACTTGGCCGCGGCGTAGGGCGTCCGACGGCCGTATCCCAGCTGCCCGGCCGTCGAAGACATGTTGATGATCGATCCGGACCGCTGGTGCTTCATGACCGGGACGACCGCTCGACAGGTCAGGAAATGGCTGTCGAGATCGATGGCGACACACTGCCTCCACTGCTCCAGTGAGATGTCCTCCACATCAGCAGTCGGCCCGGCGATGCCGGCATTGTTGACCAGCACGTCGACGCCGCCCAGGTCATCGATGGCTTCGCGGCACCAGCGGTCGATGGCATCAGCATCGGCCAGGTCGACGACCGTCCCCACGACAGTTGGCTGGCGTTGGGTCAGCTCGTTGAGCGCATCCCCCGAGAGGTCGCACGTGTGCACGCGGGCTCCGCTGCGTGCGAACGAGCTGACGATCACCGCCCCGATACCGCCGCCTCCAGCAGTGACCATGACTCGCAGCGCTTCGCCCATGGGCACATTCTGGTGGCTCGTGCCAGATCACGTGGGGCGAACTCGCTGCCATTCCGCAGAATGGACCTAGGCGGTCGCCATTCGGTGCTCGCTGGCGACCCGCTCGCATGAGTGGGTGTCGTCGAAGCCAAACTCGTAGCTGCAGTCATGACAGACGGCCATCGCCACCGGTCCTAGGTGCACGACCTCGACCTCGTGCGGGTGGCAACAGCCCGCAGTATGCGCGTGGTCGCGCCGGTGGACGGCGGTCAACGTGGCCCGGATGATCGGGTCAGGGCAGTTCGGTGTCACCCCCTCCCTATCGGCACGCACCCCGGGATCTCTTGAGCCCGATCTGCATCCACACGTCACGACCAGACGGAAGAATGAATGACGCAAATCGCCCATCGATGAGGAGTTCCATGAGTCTGCGCCGGTACAACCTGGTCGCCGCCCTTTTCCACGCCGCCCAGGCGGTCCTCATCGTGGCCCTTGCCAACGGCTTCACGCTCCCTGTGACGGCCACCTACCTCGCCGGCCCGCCGGGCACTACGCCAAGCGACGCCGTGACGCTGTTCGAGACGCCGATCGGGCTGGCTGTAGCCGGGTTCCTGGCGCTCTCAGCCGCGGCGCATCTCATCATCATCAGCCCCTGGGTCTACCCGTGGTACGAGCGCCAGTTGGCACTTCAGCGGAATGAGGCGCGCTGGGTCGAGTACTCCATCTCCTCCTCGATCATGATCGTCCTGATTGCGCAGCTGGTCGGAATCAGCGATGTCGCCGCGATCATCGCCATCTTCGGAGTCAACGCGGCCATGATCTTGTTCGGGTGGCTTCAGGAGCGGTACGAGAGCCCTGGTAGCGGAGGGTGGCTGCCCTTCATCTTCGGCTGCATCGCGGGGGTCGTTCCGTGGTTGGCCATCACGATCTACCTGGTCGCCCCGGGCGCCACCTCCGGCGCCGAACCGCCGGTCTTCGTCTACGGCATCTTCGTGTCGCTCTTCGTCTTCTTCAACATCTTCGCTGTGAACCAATGGCTTCAGTACAAGAAGGTCGGTCGCTGGTCGGACTACCTCACGGGTGAGCGCACCTATGTCACCTTGAGCCTGGTCGCCAAGTCAGCACTGGCATGGCAGGTATTCGCCGGCACACTGGCCTGACACGACGTTCCTCCCCCGAATGCGACGCGGACAAGGCCCCCAGGTGGTAGACATTCCCCACCAGACAGGGTGCCTTTGCAGAGGGGGTGGGCATGACGGTATGCCGGTCTCGCCACCGTGGGATCGCTCTCACGGTCGCGGCGCTCGTCCTTCCGGCAACCACGCTCTCGCTCATGAGTTCTCCGGCCAACGCCAGCGAGCCCATTGCCCCCACCGTGCGTTTGATCGCGGGAACCGATAGCGCAGACATCAACCTGTACCGCAACGGCCGCTACGAGATCCACCTCCCACTCTTCATGGGCTCCGTTGGCGGCCCCTTCGAGCTGTGGGCCCAGCGACCCAGCTACGACGATCCGGTCGTCCTGCAGCAGGTCGTTCGCGACCCCGCAGGCGACATCATCCAGAGCCTTCCAGCACCAGGAGTGCCCGAGCCAAAACTCGGTGGGGGGCTCACCGCCTTCCTGCACACCGAGCTCACCCGACGAAACGGCACTGCCCTCAAAGCTGCCACGCGTACCTTCTGCCCAGCCGACTGGAGGTCCGAACGCATCGACGACACGGGCCCCACAACACCGCGCTACCCCACCAGCTGCTGGGCTTCCCCCTTCACACGCGGGGCCGTCTGGGGCATTGACCAGGGCTGGGCCACACCCGTGCACACCACTCTCGGCCGCACCTTGCGGATCGATCCCGGCAGCTACCGACTCACCGTCTCGATCGCCGAGCCGTACCGAACAGCCTTGGGGGTAGCGCCCGACGACGCGCAGGTCACGGTGAAGGCGACCGTCGTTGACGGCTACGCCGCTCGACAGCGAGCCATCCGCAGAACCAGCTCGGTCACCACACCGCAGGTCGAGCAGGAGACGTTGACGGCAGCGCCCGATGTGGTTCCTCCGGAATCCGCGCTCCCCGACATCGAGGCGCTGCCCGCCTGGGGCATCCACGTGGACAATAGGAAGAAGTCCGGACGCGCCTTCGTAAACTTCGGGGCCACCGCCTGGAACGCAGGACCGGGACCGCTGGTCGTCGAGGGTTTTCGCGACCCATCGGCCACCCGCATGGACGCGTTCCAGTACTTCTACGAGAACGACGCCGTCGTGGGCAAGGTCGCGGCCGGACAGCTCGAGTACGACGCACGGGACGGTCACGACCACTGGCATTTCCGTGATTTCGCGGCGTACTCGCTACTCGACCACGACAAGACCAAGGTGCTGGACAGCGGCAAGGAAGCTTTCTGTCTGGCCGCAACAGACCCCATCGACCTCACCGTCCCTGGCGCAGAGTGGCAGCCCTGGATCACAGACCTGGGCACCGCATGCGGAGAACCAGGCTCGCTCTGGATTCGCGAAGTGCTTGCCGCTGGTTGGGGAGACACCTACACCCAGTACCGACCAGGTCAGTCCTTCGAGATCACTGACCTGCCCAACGGCACGTACTTCATACAGGTCCTGGCCAACCCTGATGGTGTCCTTCTCGAGGGGTCCTCCGACAACAACGTGGCGCTGCGCAAGATAAAGATCCACGGAACGGTGGGAGCCCGATGGGTCGAGGTTCCGGCGTTCGGGGTCATCGACACTGAGAACGCCAGCTGTGGAAGGTACTGCTGACCTGTCTCACCGACTCCCGGCAGTGCGAAGTGCCTCTAGTTGCGCATCGGTTCCGATCGCGATGATGGCATCGCCGGGCCGGATGGTGCGACTGGCCTCCGGGTTGGTGATGAACTGCCCGCCAGGCTCGCGAAGGGCGAGGAGCAGCGCGCCACCGCCCTCACG
>JAHELE010000183.1 GCA_024644345.1 Actinomycetes bacterium
TGGTCAGTCCAGAGTGCGCCGTCCCAGTAACGCAGACGCCCGCCGTTGGTGATGTCTGGATACCAACCGGCCGGCGCACGCTCTTCACTCCCGGCGGATGGATCGTAGCGGCGCCGCCAGGCCTCGATCCGACGCGCAGCTGCCACAATCCATTGTGGGGGCCGTTTTGTGCTGATGAATCCTCCCTTCGTCGCGAACCCGGGCAGCCGGATCTTCTCGCCGCCGGAAGTCATCAGGTCCAGAGCGTGCTCGTCATGCCGTTCGATGCCACCAATGTGCTCGGAGCACAGCTCAATCTCGCTGATCTCAGTCCACGGGATAGTGCGTTCGCGGAAGATGCGCCGAACCTTCATCCCCTCAGAGGACAGGAGGACCCGATTCCTGACGCCGTCGGCAAGAAAGAGAATCCCACCGGGAATGCACAACGCGAGGAACACTGCCCCGTTCCATAGGCCTCCATCGGGCTCCGGGTACCCCAGTAACCCACCCACGCCGAAGACGATGAGGAACAGGCCAAACGCCGGACCACCGAATCGTCTCCAATGCGGCGGTTTCAGCAATTCTTCATCGTTGTGCACCGAACTACCAGACCTCAGCCGAGCGAGGGATTCCTCCACGGTCTCATTACCGCTCGACCCGTGGTTCAAGATGCGAAAGAGGGTCATGATGCTCCTCTCGATCTGTGGTCACGTCGAGGCGAGTGCGTCCTGGGCCGACGAGGTCTCGATGTCACGCCAACATTCGATGCGCCGAGCAAGGTTCCCCAAGTCCTCAGGAACGCGAAGCTGCAGACCGGAAGTTGACATGGCCCCCACCTCCTCCAGCAAGTCTCCGCCAACGGCGCAGTTGCGCCAGAGGCGTTTGGCCCGAGGGGCGCAGCGCCGCCACCTGCCCTGATGGGGCCTTGGCCTCTAGTAGTGGCGGAAAGCCGGCACGACACTTCAGATTGAGGGCAACTGCCCCCAACGAGCGAATGGGGTCCATGATGACCACCGAAACGCCGATTCCCCCACCAGATACTTTTGACGACGGATCGCTGCCCGTTGAGCCGGTCGCGCCTCCCTCCAGAAAGGGTCTTCGTGCCCTGTGGCTGATTCTTGGAGGACTCGCACTGCTGGTCGTTGCCGGGACCGCCATGATCCTGGCTAGCGGAAGCAGCGAGAGCAACCCCTCCGTAGTCAACGACCACACAGCGCAGGCCGGTGAGCCGGCACTGATTTCGGTTCCGGGCTACACGTACGAGAACGCGCCAGCCGCAGAAACCACCGAGTACGACAATCAGATGACGCAGATCAATGAGCAGTTGGCGACTATGTTCCCCTCCACAACCACCGACGTTTACGACACCTGGTCACTGCACAGCGTGATGAGCAGCGGTGATGAAAGCGTCGCAGAGTTGGCGCTGATGGGAATCAATCAACAGCTGACGAGCGAGCAGCCCGCTCAGTTCGACCCCGACATGATGGTCAGCGGAATCGCGGGAGCAATGGCTTCTGAGGGAGCCACCGTGAGCACCGAGACCATCGAGGGCGAGAACGTCGCCGTGGCTGAGGGCGACCTCTCCGCATTTGCCTGGTACCACGACGGAACAGTGAGCATCGCCTTGGGAGAGAACGAGAACGACCTACGAGCATTCGTCGAGGACTACCTGGCAGTAGCCAACAGTTGAGGCGACTATCGGCAGGCGTCCGGCCCCATGTGACCGTCGCTCGACCAGTAGTGAAGGTTGACGCGGGACGTGATCCGGAAGGAGGGCTGATCCTTTCTTCAGGACCTAAGTCCCTGACGGCCACCAACGTGTGGACCTAGAGTTCGCGGCGTCCCGGAGATCGCACGTGGCCCCACCGCCTAACCGGTCATCGATCCGGAGGTTCTGATGCCTGCGCCTCGCCGACACAACTTCTTCGCCTCGATCCACCCGGCGCTCATCGGCCGAGATCCGAGGGCAGCGTGGTGAAGCGGTCGGCGACACAGCGGCTCGCGATGGCGTGCGCCGCACATCCGTGGCGCGCCCTCACCCTGTGGGGTGTCGTCCTGCTGCTGGCGCTCGCGTCCAACGGCCTGCTGCTGGGCTCCGCGCTCACCCCGATGGGTGGCATCACCACCGAGCCGGAGTCCATCCAGGGCGAGAACCTGCTCAAAGAGCGGTTCGGCGCCCGTGACGCGGTGACCGACTTGGTCGTGGTTACCGCCGAGAGCGGTGACGTGACAGACGGTGGCGTGCGTCAGACCGTTGCCGACCTGCGCACCGACATCGCCGCGGCTGAGGGCGTCCGCTCTGTCGGAGACCCCTACGCGCCGCAGTCAGAGGGAATGGTGTCCGCCGATGGCAGCGCCGTTCTGGTCACCGTCGCGCTCGACGATCCGGACACCGCCAACGAGAAAGGCATCGACCCACTGGCTGGCATCACCGACATCGTCGACGCGGTGGAGGCGGCCGACGCCGGTGACGACGTCGCGGCAACGATCACCGGCGCGTGGACAGTGGGTTACGACTTCACCGTGCTCTCTCAGCACGACCTGGAGAAGGGTGAGATGCAGTTCGGCCTGCCCGCAGCGCTGATCGTGCTGCTGCTGGTGTTCGGCACGGTCGTGGCGGCGTCGGTGCCCATCATTGTGGCGCTGGTCTCGATCATCGTGGCGCTGGGCATTGCCGGGGTGGTCGGGCAGTTCTTCGAGTTCTCCTTCTTCATCATCAACATGACGGTGGCCATGGGGCTTGCCCTTGGGATCGACTACAGCCTCTTTGTGATCTCCCGCTACCGCGAGGAGCGGCACGCCGGGCTGCCGAAGCTGGACGCCATTGCGGTCTCGGGGGCGACGGCCAGCAACGCCGTCCTGTTCTCCGGGTCGGCGTTCGTGGTGGCGCTGCTGGGCATGTTGCTGGTGCCGGACAAGGTGCTGCGCAGCCTCGCGTTCGGCGCGGTGCTCGTCGGCGTGGTCGCGGTCAGCGCCGCGCTCACCCTTCTTCCGGCCACGCTGGCGTTGCTGGGCGACCGGATCGAGCGGCTGCGCATCCCGCTGCTGCCGCGGCAACACGGCGGCGAGAGCCCCTTCTGGCGACGCACGGTGACCCGGGTGACGCGCCGCCCGGCCCTGACGGCTGCAGTGACCACCGCAGTGCTGCTGGCGCTGGCCCTGCCGGTGCTGGGCCTGCAGACCGGCACCGCGGGAATCTCCACGCTGCCTGCCGACACAGCGAGCCGGCAGGGACTGGTCGCGCTGGAGGCGT
>JAHELE010000184.1 GCA_024644345.1 Actinomycetes bacterium
ACAAGTGCCGTGATCCCGTAAGCCGTTACCCTCGATACGTCGACCCCCGTCACGAAGGTTGCCCGTGTTCACCACGCTCCAGGACCGCCTGACCGCCACGTTCAAGAACCTGCGCGGCAAGGGCAAGCTCTCCGACGCCGACATCGACGCGACGCTGCGCGAGATCAGGGTGGCCCTGCTCGAGGCCGACGTCGCTCTTCCTGTCGTCAAGGACTTCATCGCGGCCGTGCGTGACCGGGCCAAAGGCGCTGAGGTATCGCAGGCGCTGAACCCGGCGCAGCAGATCATCAAGATCGTCAACGAGGAGCTCGTGGAGATCCTCGGCGGAGAGACAAGACGGATCCGCTTCGCAAAGACCGCGCCAACGGTGATCATGCTCGCCGGGCTCCAGGGCGCAGGCAAGACCACACTGGCCGGCAAGCTTGCGCTCTGGTTGAAGGGGCAGGGGCACCAGCCGCTGCTGGTAGCGGCGGACCTGCAGCGCCCGAACGCGGTCCAGCAGCTCGAGGTGGTCGCCGAGCAGGCCGGGGTGTCCGTCTTCGCACCCGAGCCAGGAAGTGGCGTCGGCGACCCGGTTCGGGTCTCGCGGGACGCCATCGCCTACGCCAACGACAAGCTGCACGACATCGTGGTCGTCGACACGGCCGGCCGGCTCGGAGTCGACGAGGACATGATGCAGCAGGCGCGGCAGATTCGTGATGCCGTCCACCCCGACGAGGTTCTCTTCGTCCTGGACGCCATGGTCGGCCAGGATGCGCTCGCCACGGCCCAGGCCTTCCTGGACGGAGTCGGATTCGACGGCGTCGTGCTGACCAAGCTCGACGGTGACGCCCGAGGTGGCGCCGCCCTGTCGGTTCGAGGGGTGACCGGCAAGCCGATCATGTTCGCCAGCAATGGCGAGAAGCTCGACGAGTTTGACGTCTTCCACCCCGAGCGCATGGCTTCTCGCATTCTCGACATGGGCGACATGCTCACCCTGATCGAGCAGGCCGAGAAGGTCTTCGAGCGTGACCAGGCCGAAGAGATGGCCGCCAAGCTGGCGTCGGGGAGCAGCTTCACCCTCGAGGACTTCCTCTCCCAGCTGCAGGCCGTTCAGAAGATGGGATCCATCGGCAAGCTGCTCGGCATGCTCCCGGGCATGAGCGAGCACAAAGAGGCGATCAACAACCTCGATGACAGCGAGTTCGACCGCATCCGCGCCATCATCCAGTCGATGACTCCCGGCGAACGGGCCGACGTCAAGGTGCTCAACGCGTCGCGCCGTCAGCGAATCGCGTCCGGCTCCGGAACGCAGGTCAGCGACGTGAACCAGCTCGTCAACCGCTTCCTCGAGGCGCGCAAGATGATGAGCCAGATGGCCAAGGGAGGGGGCATCCCTGGCATGCCAGGAATCCCCGGAATGCCAGGCGGCGGCGGAGGACGCCCCAAGAAGGGCAAGAAGGGCGCCAAGGGGAAGAAGGGACGGGTGAGCGGGAACCCGGCCAAGCGCGCCCAGCAGGCTGCTGCCCAGGACGCCGGTGAGGCGCCCGAACCCTCGCCTCAGACGCTCACCGAGCTCCCCGACGCCTTCACCGACCTCCTGGGTCGCTGAGGCGGTTTGGGTCCATCAGGCCCACTCTGGCAGACTGAGCGGCTGAACCCGACGGGCTGGCGGCCCTCTCACCGCTCAGGACCGTCGAGTCCCTTTGCTCTGACGCTCGGCAACCCCACGCCGGGCTACAGAACACGTCCCACCAGAACCAGGAGCTCCCGCCACCGTGGCCGTCAAGATCAAGCTCAAGCGCATCGGCAAGATGCGCGAACCGCACTACCGCATCGTCATCGCCGATGCCCGTACCGCCCGTGGCGGACGAGCGATCGAGGAGATCGGGCAGTACCACCCGCTCCATGACCCCTCAGTCATTCAGGTCGACTCCGACCGGGTCCAGTACTGGCTCGGCGTCGGTGCCCAGCCGACCGAGGCCGTCGCCGCGATCCTGCGGGTGACCGGTGACTGGCAGTCCTTCAAGGGTGAGCCGGCCCCGCCGGCGATGCTCGTGGCCGAGCCCAAGGCTGACAAGAAGTCGGTCTTCGAGGCTGCTGCGAAGGAGGCGGCTGGCCTCGACGAGAAGGCCGCCACCACTCCCAAGGCCAAGAAGAAGGCGGCCCCCAAGGCCGACAAGGCCGACAAGGCCGACAAGGCCGCCGAGGCCCCTGCCGCTGAGCCTGAGGCCAAGAAAGCCACGGACACCCAGGCCGGCGACCAGGGCGCGGACGCCACAGACGCTGCTGAGACGCCGGTCGAGGCTCCAGCGCCTGACGCGGGCGACGCCCCGGCGAGCGCATGATCGAGCAAGCCCTGGACCACCTGATCCGGGGAATCGTCGACCACCCGGACGACGTGCAGGTGCGACTTCGGGAGCAGCGTCGCGGCGGGCGTCTCTACGAGGTCAGGGTGCATCCCGACGACCTCGGCAGGGTGATCGGACGCGCCGGTCGCACGGCGTCGTCGGTACGGACGGTCGCCGACGCGCTCGCCAAGCGTCGCGTGCGGGTCGATTTCATGGACTCGGCAGGATCACGCTGACGTCGATCTCCGTGAATACCCCCGTGACCTACGAGCGCTGAGCGGTGCTGGTTGTCGTCGGTCGAGTCGGACGCCCCCACGGAGTACGGGGAGACGTGAATGTCGAGCTGCGAACCGATGAACCCGAGCGACGTTTCGCCCCGGGGGCGTCACTGAAAACCGACAACGCGCAGTACCCCACCTTGACCATCGAGACCATGCGGTGGCACAGCGGGCGCCTGCTGCTTCACCTTGAGGGCGTGACCGACCGTTCGCTGGTCGAGGAGCTTCGCGGGGTCGTGCTGTCGGTGGATGTGGATCCCGATGAGCGACCGGCAGACCCCGACGAGTTCTACGACCACCAGCTCGTGGGACTGGACGTCGTCGACTCCGCAGGGGCGGTGCTCGGAACCGTGAGCGAAGTGGTGCACGGGCCACAGGATCTGCTGGTGGTGAAGCGGCCGGAGGGGGGCGAGGCGATGGTTCCTTTTGTCGCGTCGCTGGTCCCCGAGGTCGACGTCTCGGCTGGGCGTGTGGTGGTCGACCTTCCAGACGGGCTTCTCGACCTCGGTACGGGCTGACTCCGGTGGACATCGACGTCGTCACCATCTTTCCCGGGTACTTCGACGTGCTCGACCTGTCCCTGCTCGGCAAGGCGCGACGCGAC
>JAHELE010000009.1 GCA_024644345.1 Actinomycetes bacterium
ACGGGCCGGTCACCCCTGGTGAGATCGATCGTCCGTTCGGTCGAAGCGGGCCACGAAGCGCCGAGTTTCGACCGGGCTCCGCCTACCGTTCGATCTGTACCAGTCATCTGCCCCGGGGGGGACCCGCACCCATGTCACGATCTTCATGGCGTTCGATGCGCCGCACGACCGCGGTCACAGCACTAGCCGTGGCCGGTCTGCTCGCCACCGGACTGGTCGGCACCGCTGAGGCCGCCAGGACGACCGTCACGGGCACGGTGACGACAGATGCGGGCGCCCCGGTCGCCGGCGTCAAGGTGAGCATCAAGGTCGGGAGTCGCCGCGCGGTAACGACCACGACCAATGCCTCCGGTGCGTTCTCGGCCAACGTCCGAACCGGCAACGCGAAGATCGCACTGGCCAGCCCGGGTGCTCCCGTTGCCAACCTCCCCCAGTCGTGGAGCGTCAAACGGATTGCCACCAGCATCAGCAACAACCAAGTGCTGAAGTTCTCGCTCCCCCCCACCAGCAACGTGGCAGTGACAGTTCGGCGCGCCATGAGCACGGCCCCGATCCCAGGCGCCGCCATCACCCAGTGCCTGGCGTCAACCAGCAGTGCCGACCGCTACGCCGTCCTCGCCGGCGCGACAAAGGTGGCACCGCGGCAGAACTTCACCGGCGCAGTTACCGACGCTGACGGTCAGGTCACTCTGACCTCCTTCAAGGACTCCACTTTGGGACGCCTGTGCGCCGGATTCGTCCAGACCGACGGCGGAGCAACGACGACGTACGCCGCACGCGGCCCGATCAAGGACGCCACTGCGGATGTCGCGATGAACATCTACGCACCAGTGGTTGTTCCCCAGGACGGGATCGTCCAGGACAGCACCACCAGCGGTGTCGAGGGCATGAAGGTCGCGCTACGTTCGGCCGGCGGTCAGGTCGACTCCGTGAGCACACCCACCACATCAACCGGTGACTTCCTCACCGAGGTCGCTCCGGGATCGGTCTTCGCCCGGTTCAGCAGCCGGTCACTTTCCGGCACGACCGCCCCACCGGTGAACGTCCCGAGGTCCTTCAAGGCGACCATCGACGGTTCGGCCGATGGCCTCACCCCGTGGGTCGTGCAGCTTCCTGAGACGGTGACCCTGACGGTCGAGGTGCTCAATGCCGACGGGTCGCCGGTGAAGAACGCCGTCATCCGACCGGCGTCCGCGGGTGCGCTCGACGCAGCGAACCCGGGGACCCTGGTCGCGGGCCAGCCCGATGCCCAGATCAGCCAGCTGATCTATGGCGATGCGCTGAGCGACGGGGTGGGCCTGACATCTGCTCGGCTCTTCCCCGACACATCCCTCGGAGCGTTCAAGGTCACCAAGAACGTCGGAGGGGGGAAGACGAGGTCGACGGTCGTGGCGGCCGGAACCGTCCTGACCTCGAGCACGCAGATCACCGTGGTGCTGCCTCCAGCCTGATCAGGGGCGCCGTAGGCTGACGGCCGTGACTCAGCCCTTGGTGGTCCGACCGATCACCACCGACGAGCACCTTGCCCTGGTCACCGACCGAAGCGGGTCGTTCCTGCAGACGCCGGCATGGGGCAGCGTCAAGAGCGACTGGTCGCACGAGAGCCTCGGATGGTTCGACGGCGCCGACCTCGTGGGCGCCGGTTTGGTTCTCTTCCGAACGGTTCCGAGATCTCGCCGGTCGCTGGCCTACCTTCCCGAAGGCCCGGTCATCGACTGGAGTCACTACTCGACAGCAGACATCACGTCTCCGCTGCTCGAGCACCTCAAAGGTCGCAAGGTGTTCTCGGTGAAGATGGGTCCGCCCGTCGAGGCCCACCGCTGGCGGGCCGGCACGCTCAAAGCAGGGATCGCTGACCCCGAAGCACGTCGTCTCTCCGACCTCGCGCCCGATGCCTCCTCCACGACGGCCGATTCCGTCGTAGCCGGCTTGCGTGCCCAGGGGTGGAAACGGCAGACCTCAGGGGCCGGGTTCGGTGACTTCCAGCCTCGCTATGTCTTCCAGGTACCGCTGGCGGGGCGCACCACGGACGAGATCTTCAGCGGCTTCAACCAGCTGTGGCGTCGCAATGTGCGAAAGGCGCAGAAGTCGGGCGTCGAGGTGGCCGTCGGCGACGCGGCCGATCTACCCGACTTCCACGCGCTCTACGTCGAGACTGCTCAGCGCGACGGCTTCACACCGCGTCCGCTCAGCTACTTCGAGCGCATGTGGGACGCCATGCGCCCCGAGGGAGGCGACGATCGCCTTCGGCTCTACCTGGCCCGACACGAAGGGCGCCTGCTGGCCGGGACGACGTGGGTCAAGGTGGGCACCCACGTGTGGTACTCCTACGGGGCGTCATCCAACGAGGGACGGGAGTTCCGTCCGAGTAACGCAGTCCAGTGGCGGATGATCGAGGACGCACACGCCGCCGGTGCTGATGTCTACGACCTGCGCGGAATCTCGGACACGCTCGACCCGGAGGACCCGCTCTTCGGCCTCATCCAGTTCAAGGTCGGTACCGGCGGCGAGGCGGTCGAGTACGTGGGTGAGTGGGACTATCCACTCAACCGCTTGATGCACAAGGCATTCACCTACTACATGGAGCGCCGATAGCCGTGTTCGCCCTGCACGTCGAGTCGCAGCAGTGGCGTGCTCACGCGACTTCGCTCACCGAGCAGATACCAACAGTCGTCCCGGTCGCCAAGGGCAACGGGTACGGATTTGGGCTCGCCATGCTGGGCGCCGAGGCGCAAAGGCTTGGGTGCGACACGCTTGCGGTTGGAACGCTCGACGAGGCCCCGCTCGTCCACGACGCATTTCGTGGTGACGTCTTGGTT
Organism: Actinomycetes bacterium; assembly: GCA_024644345.1. Classification (GTDB taxonomy): domain Bacteria; phylum Actinomycetota; class Actinomycetes; order JAHEKZ01; family JAHEKZ01; genus JAHEKZ01. The sequence goes on from JAHELE010000009.1 coordinate 2,820, forward strand.
CTCACGCCATGGCACCCAGCGATCGACCCGGAACCGGACGACGACGACCGACTGGTCCTCACAGCCTCCTCACTCGAGGCGGTTCGGGCTCTCGCCGGCCACGGTCGACGCGTCGTGGTCGAGCTGCTCACATCGATGCGGCGATTCGGACTCGACGAAGACGCGATCGCGACGGCCGTACCCGACATCAGGCGGCTCGCCCTGTCCGGCTTTGCACTGCACCTACCGATTGACGACGGAGAGCTGTCGCGCGTTGAAGAGATCAGCAGCTGGGTCAGCACGCTGCGACGGCACCAGCTGCCCACGGACACGCTGTGGGTGAGCCATGTGTCGCAGGACGAGCTCGCGACGCTGCATCGACGGCACCCCGAGACCTCCTTTCGACCACGTATCGGCACGGCGCTCTGGCTCGGCGCACGCCAGACGTACGAGGCCCACGGCACGGTCCTGGCCTGTCACCTCGTGAGGCGCGGAGAGAGGTACGGCTATCGGCAGCGGAAGGCGACCACTGCAGGGCATCTCCTCATCGTGGGGGGCGGAACGTCACACGGCGTCGCACTTGCGGCCCCCCGCGCCGTCACCGGTGTGCTCCCTCGGCTCAAGCTGGCCGGCGAGGGCGGACTCGAGGCCGGAGGCCGAGCACTCTCGCCCTTTCATGTGGGGGGCAAGCGCCGCTGGTTTGCCGAGCCGCCCCATATGCAGGTCTCGATGATCTGGCTTCCGGCTGAGATCCCAGCCCCCGTGATCGGAGACTCGCTATCGGTCGACATCAGGATGACGACGGCCACCTTTGACCGCGTCATCCTGCACTGAACGGTGGGGTACGTTAGCGCCCCATGGACGGGCCCTTCGGCGACCGTGGGGGGTGGGCATGCGCATCAGACCGGGAAGCTCGCGTGATGTAGCGACCTTCACACGTCTGTCCAACGCCCACAGCCAGTGGCTACGCGGCGAGGACTCGTGGCAGGAGGACGAGCTGGGCGCCATATTGATCAGCGCCACAGGCGAGCCCGCTGACAACGACCGGTACCTCGAAATTGGCGGCGAGACCGTCGCTGCTGTGCACGTCCACATGAGCGAACCGTTCGCCAAGGGGACCATCAACTTGGCCCTACCCCCGGGCAAGCGTCGCGCTGACCACGCCCAGACGTTGATCGGTGCCGCCGAACGCATCGTGCGCAGCAGTCCCCACATGGCGTCCAATGCGGCCCTTCAGATGGACGTTGCGCGCGAGGACACCGAGCTTCTTCACGTCGCAGAGGAGCTGGGATTTCGCGTCGTCCAGAAGATGACCACTCTCGAGGGCGACATCCTGGACGCACCGGCCCCCACCTGGCCCGCTGATGTCGAGGTCGCCACGTTCAGCATCACCCGCGACCTCGGCGCAGGCTACGAGGTCGTGCGCGAAACCTTCCCCCCCAAGCTCGGCGGCTGGCATCTGGCCAAGGACGACTACGAGTACAGCGTGCAGAACGACCCCACTGCCCTGCCTGGCCTGTCGGTGATCGTGCGGGACGCGGAAGGCCCGGTCGCCATCGCCTTGAACTTCATGGACACCACCAAGGCGAACACCGGGCTGATCGGTGCCTTCGGCGTCCGCACACGCCGTCAAGGTCAGGGCCTCGGCCACGCACTCCTCCTAGAGTCGTTCGACAGGTTCCGCAGCCGGGGCTGGGCACACGCCCGGCTCGCGACCGTCCTCGGCATGGACGTCGACGACAACGACTACTCGCTCTTCACCGATGTCGGCATGCGGCCACTGTTCGACGACCTCACGATGGCCAAAGGGGAGATGTCGTGCCCTTAAGCATCCGGCCGGGCTCGCTCGCCGATGCGGAGACCTTCACCCGTCTGGTCAACGAGCACCATGAGGCCTTCACCGGCGAACCTCTGTGGAGTATCGATGAGATGCGGGCGGTCCTGGTCACAGCTACTGCTGACCCCCACCGTGACGACCGCTACGTCGAAAGCGACGGCGTTGCCGTTGCGGGCTTCCACACCCGCTTCTACGAACCATTCGACGTCGGCCGCATCGACCTGGCCGCCCCCCTGCAGCCGGATCGGGCCCAGGTTGTCGCGATGCTCGTCGACGCTGCGCTGCGCGTCCTGCGGTCGCGTGACACAGACATGGCGGGAGCCATCGCACAGACGACTGTTCCAGCGGAGGACTACGAGGTCATCGAGGTCCTCCGCGGTCGTGGTTTTGCTGCGACCGGACGGTTGGCGCTCCTCGAGATGCCGATCAAGAGGGTGCGTCCTGCCCCGCCGCCAGATGGGGTGACGATCGTCCCCTTTGTCATCCAAGACCACCTCGACGACGGCTTCACCATTCTCGACCAGTCCTTTCCGACACCCGGAAGCAATTGGTACCTGGTGCGCGACGACTACGAACACATGATGCGCAACGATCCCACTGCGTTGGCGGGACTTTCGTTGATGGCGTACCGCGGCGAAACGCCAGTCGGAATCTGCATCAACTTCGTCGACACCATGCGGCCGGAAGCCGGTCACATCGGCATGCTCGGAGTAGCCAGGTCAGAGCGGCGAAGCGGAATCGGGCGCTCGCTGTTCGCCGAGTCGCTCGCGGCCTTCGCCTCGCGGGACTGGACACACGTACGGCTCACCACCATCACGCCGGTCAGCGGCATCGGCGGCGAGGATGCAGGTGGGTTCTTCCGTTCAGTGGGAATGACGACCGTGTACGACCACGACATCTTGTCCAGACCGCTCGCCGGACCTCGCTGACCTTCGCCGGAGGGTGATGACGTCGTCGGCACCGTCGAGCACACCGCCACCGGGGTCGTCGGCTCCGAGGCTGCTGCGTACCGGGTCGTGGTCGGGCCGGTAGATGTCACGCAGGATGAACGCGCCGAACAGCATCGTCGCTGCCACGTGCAGACCGATCGCCGCCCAGTAGTACGCCTCCGGCAACCCCTTCTCAGGCGTGGCCTGCCCGATGATGTACCACCAGACCGAGAAGAAGTAGACGACCTGCGCCGCCTGCCACCACAAGAAGTCGCGCCACCGGGGACGAGCAAGAACGGCCAACGGGATCAGCCAGACGACGAACTGAGGCGAGTAGACCTTGTTCGTGATGGCAAACGCGGCCACGGTGAGGAAGACCACCTGAGCCAGACGCGGACGCCGTGGTGCCGCGAGAATCACCACGCCGATCGCTACGCAGAAGACGATGAGCACGCCAGCCGCCCACAGGTTGAGCTGATCGATGGGGGGATCGAACGAGAACGCGTCCCGCGCGACCAGCCATGGCGACCCGTAGTCAGCTCCTCTTTCCGACGAGAACCGGTAGAACCTGGCCCAGCCGTCAAAGCGCACCAGCATGATCGGCGCGTTCGCGGCCAGCCACATCACGACCGCGCCTCCCAAGGTAAGCGCCCAGTAGCGCAGCCTCCCGCTGCGTAGGCACAACAGGAAGAGCGGCCCCAGCACCAGCACCGGATAGAACTTGAAGGAGGCCCCCAGGCCGATCAGGATGCCGGCCAGTACCGGATATCGCCGGGCCCAAGCCAGCAGGGCCAACGATGTGGCCGCTACCGCCCACAGATCCCAGTTGATCGTCGACGCCAGGATCATCCCCGGCGCGAGAGCCACCATCGCCGCGTCCCAGGGGCGACGACGCACCGTCAACGCCGTGGCCCACACCGTCACGGCCAGAAGCAACGCGATCGCGATCGCGTTCACGGCGTAGTACACCCGCATGCGCGTGTCGGCGGACCAACCGTCGGAGATCGGTAACGCCGTCAGGTACATGACCGCACCGGTCAGAACCGGGTACTCGACCTCGTCGTCCCCCGTCGTTGCGGGGTCCTCCACGTAGGGAATGACTCCCTCGTCTATCCCGCGACCCGTGTACAGCAGTGGAATATCGCTGTAGCACCCTCTCGAGAAGATCTCGTAGCCGTCGCCCCATGCCTTGGTGGAGCAGGGCGTGTCGATGGCCACTCCCAGTGCGGACGCCAGGATCGCCAGAAGGAGGACGATCCGCAGCGGGCTCCACCACGATCGTCGCGAATCTGCCCGACGCCCCAGCGGGCCCCCGATCGCCGTACTGGCACCAGCCACGAACGCGTCGTCGAGTGACGGGGCCACCACCTCATCACGGTCGTCACGAAGTCGCACGGACGTCATTGTGCCGTGCCCGGTTCACTTGCGACCGGGCCGCGCCGGTCACGGATTGGCTCCGCCTCCTCCACCTCCGCCATCACTGGGAGACGGGGTCGCCGTTGTGTCACTCGGCGACGGCTTGGGGGTGTCGGTCGGTTTGGCAGATGACGTCGTGGGGCTGGGTTTCGGGCTGGACGTCGTCGGCGACGGCGTAGCGCTCTGCGTCGGGCTCGGGGACGTGGTGGGGATCGGTCGTCCGGGGAAGGGGAGCACCTCCTGCCCCAGAAGCGCCGCCGCCGTGTAGGACGCCCAGATCTGAGTCGGGTAGCCGCCGCCAGTGAAGACCGGCTGGTAGGCCACTCCGTTCAGTGGTGCCAGCTTGTCGCGCCCGAGCTCACGGTGGAACGCCACGGCCGTGACCAGCTGTGGTGTGTAGCCGACGAACCAGGCGGTAAGGCCCTCGTGGTTGCCGGTCTTTCCCGCCGCCGGCCGGCCGACCGCCGCCGCGTTGGAGCCGGTACCGCCGGAGACGACGGAGGCAAGGTCGTACGTGACCTCGTTGGCGATGTCCACGGGGAAGGCGCGCTGCTCCTTCACCTCCGCCTCGTACAACACCCCGCCGTCGGGATCGGTCACCTGCTGAACCGTGAAGGGTTGTGTGCTCACACCCTCATTGGCAAACGTTCCGTAAGCACTGGCCATGGCGAGTGGGGAGTAGTTGGCCGAACCGAGCGTGATTTGCGGGCTGACCTGGAGTGTTCGCGTATCCAGGCCGGCTTCTTTGGCCGCCTGGGCGACCTCCGCGGCACCCATCTGCTCCGTGAGGTCGAGGAAGGCGGTGTTGACCGACTGCTGAGTGGCGTACTGCAGGGAGATGGCCGATCCGTAGCTCTGCCCGCCTTGGTTCTCAAAACCCTTCGTGACGCCGTCGACGTAGAACGGCGAGTTTCCGTTGAAGGTGCTCTCCAGAGTGAAGCCGTTCTGCAGCGCCGCGGCCACGGTGAACGCCTTGATCGTGGATCCCACCGGCACCGGCGCGAGGGCGTTGTTGTACTGGCTCTTCTCCCAGTTCTTGCCGGCATAGACGGCGACGATTCCTCCGGTGCGGGGGTCAATCGATGTCAGCCCGACCTCGACGCCGTCGTTGGGTGGCGGCGGGAAGCCCTCCGTGACCGCCGTCTGGGCGGCGTCCTGCGCCTGCTGGTCGAAGGTCGTCGTGACCCGAAGCCCTCCCGCATCGATCTCCGCCTCGGTGAAGCCGAGGTCGATGAGCTCATCGCGCACCATGTCGAGCATGAAGCCGGTCTGGCCCTTGTACGAGTTGAGCGCCTTGGGGTCGGCGATCTTCGGCAGCCGCTTGATCTTTGCTGCGTCCGCCTCGTCGAGCCACCCCTGCTCCACCATGCCGGGGATCACGTAGTCGAGTGTGCGGGACTTCAAAGCCTGCTTCTGGTCCTTGCCGTCGGCCGGGTCGTAGCTGCTCGGCGCCCGGATGACCGAAGCCAGCACCGCTCCCTGTGCCACATTCAGATCCTGCACGTCCTTGCCGAAATAGGCCTGGCTCGCTGCCTGGATGCCGTAGGCGCCCCGCCCGAAGTAGATGGTGTTGAGGTAGTCCTCGAGCACCTGTTCCTTGCTCTGGGCGCGAGCCAGCTTGATCGCGAGAATCGCTTCTTTCACCTTGCGGGTGATCGTCCGCTCCTGGGTCAGGTAGGCGTTGCGCGCGTACTGCTGGGTGATCGTCGAACCACCTTGCGTGTTCCCGCCCCGGATGTTGTTCCACAGCGAGCGAGCGATACCGACAGGTGAAATGCCCTCGTTCTCGTAGAACCCCCGATCCTCAGCGGCAAGAACCGCCAGCTCGACCTGGTCGGGGACGTCGTCAAGCGAGACGATCTCGCGATTCACCTCCGCATAACGTCCAATCACGTCCTTGCCGCCGTCGTAGTAGACGACGGAGGTCTGGGCCGTGGCCAGGTCGTTGGGGGCGGGTATGTCGATCATGAGATAGAGGGCGGTGAAGGCCGCGCCCACAGCAGCGACGCCGAGCGCTCCGAGGCCCAGCACCTGGCGCCACGACGGGATGAACCGCCGCCAGCCGGTCTTGGCGCGGCGCGGGTAGTCGATGCGCACGTGGGCCTCTCGCAGGAATCGTGGTGGGAGCGGACCGGTCGCTGACGACAGGGTCCGTCGCACAGTCTGACGGACGACGAACGGTCAGCGTTCCACGCCCCGCCGGTGGGATGACCAGGTCAGAGCACCGGGTCGCCGCGATGAGCCCGTAGGGGCCTCCTCGGCATCCCGTCACCAAGGACGTACGTCGTGGTGAGGTAGTTCCACGAGCACGTGCGGCAGACCTCGACGACGTAGACCCGGAACTCACCGAACTCACGGGCCATCAGGTCGAGCTCGCGCGGGGCCCGAATCCGCCCCTGGTAGGGCCCCAGCTCGTCACCGAAGACATAGTTGAGCTCGGCCAGGGCGTCACCACGGCAGACCGGGCACGGGCGTCCAGCCGGCACCCCATGGTTCTCTGCCGCCCGGAGGAGGTAGGGGTCGGCGTCGCACAAGTCGGAGGTGAAGGCGTGGCCGCGCCGGAGATCGGCCACTGCCGCACGCCGCTGGAGGGCGTAGTCGATCACCGCCCGCTGCGACCACGGGGAGCGTTGGTGTCCCTGGCTCGCCATCCCTCGAGGGTAGATCCCGATCCACCACCCCGCCCCGTGATCGGCGCCTTTTCGGCATCCAGACCGGACATTTCGGGCGTCCATCTGCCGGAGGTGCTCCGATCACGGCGAGAGCGCAGTCGGGGCCCCCAATCGGGGGTCGATTTGCGCAGAGGCCGGGGTCCAGGTAGCGTTCCGACGCATCGCAACGATGTATCGCGGCGATACATCGTTGGTGACATCCACAGCCGGAGGGAGAACCGTGGCCAAGCGCAGTGGCGTCCTCGAGCTCGCCGTCCTCGGACTCCTCCACGAGTCGCCGATGCACGGCTACGAGCTGCGCAAGCGGCTCTCCAGCCAGCTCGGTGCATTTCGCGCCCTCTCGTACGGCTCGCTCTACCCCTGTCTGAAAGATCTTGTGCGCCAAGGTCTGATCACCGAGTCCGCCGACCCGGGCGCCGGCGGCACGCGACGGTCCAAGATCGTCTACCAGCTCACCGCTGACGGCAAAGAGCACTTCCAGCAGCTGTTGGCCGAGTCAGGGCCCGCATCCTGGGACGACGAAAGCTTCGGCGTCCGCTTCGCCTTCTTCGGCCGCACCGACGCCGACACCCGGATGCGCATCCTCGTCGGACGCCGCGGCCGTCTTGAGGAACGACTCGACAACTTGCGCGGCTCGTTCGCCCGCACCCGCGAGCGGCTTGACGACTACACCACCGCACTTCAGAACCACGGCCTCGACTCGGTCGAGCGCGAAGTCCGCTGGCTCAACGAGCTGATCGACGACGAGGCCAACCGCAAGCAGACCACCTCACCATCAAGCTCTGAGGCTCTCGGCCTCGGGGACACGACAAAGGAGTAACCATGGGTTCGGTACGCGTAGCCATCGCGGGCGTAGGCAACTGCTCCGCGTCGCTCGTGCAAGGCGTCGAGTACTACAAGGACGCCGATCCCGCGGCAAGCGTCCCTGGCTTGATGCATGTGCAGCTCGGCGACTACCACATCAGCGACGTCGAGTTCGTTGCCGCGTTCGACGTGGACGCCAAGAAGGTCGGCCAAGACCTGGCGCACGCCATCGTCGCGAGCGAGAACAACACCATCAAGATCGTCGACGTTCCCCCCACGGGCATCGCGGTGCAGCGTGGCCCGACCCTGGACGGTCTCGGCAAGTACTACCTCGAGACCATCACCGAGTCCGACGAAGAGCCGGTCAATGTCGCCCAGGCACTGCGCGACGCCAAGGCTGATGTGCTCGTCTGCTACCTACCCGTCGGGTCCGAGGACGCCGCCCGCTACTACGCGCAGGCAGCCATCGACGCCGGTGTGGCATTCGTGAACGCGCTTCCCGTCTTCATCGCCGGCACCAAGGAATGGGCCGACAAGTTCACCGCAGCGGGCGTGCCGATCGTCGGTGACGACATCAAGTCTCAGGTGGGCGCCACGATCACGCACCGCGTGCTCGCCAAGCTCTTCGAAGACCGTGGCGTGATCGTCGACCGCACCATGCAGCTCAACGTCGGCGGCAACATGGACTTCAAGAACATGCTCGAGCGCGAGCGTCTCGAGTCGAAGAAGATCTCCAAGACCCAGGCCGTGACGTCACAGCTCAAGCACGACCTCGGCAAGGACAACGTGCACATCGGCCCGTCCGACTACGTCGCGTGGCTGGACGACCGTAAGTGGGCGTTCGTCCGCCTCGAGGGTCGCGCCTTCGGTGATGTGCCCCTCAGCCTGGAGTACAAGCTCGAGGTGTGGGACTCACCAAACTCTGCTGGCGTCATCATCGACGCCGTCCGCTGCGCCAAGATCGCCCTGGACCGCGGCATTGGTGGCCCAATCCTTTCGGCCAGCAGCTACTTCATGAAGTCGCCTCCGGTGCAGTACTACGACGACGAGGCGCGTGACGCGGTCGAGGCGTTCATCGCCGGCACCGCCTGACACAGACTGAGCGCAAAGAAGTGGGGTCCGGTTTCCCGGACCCCACTTCTTGTTCCTCCCCCCGGAGACCTCTACGAGCAGGACGCCCTAGCTGTTGCCAACCGCCATGTACAGCCGGTAGTTGGTGTAGTTGGTTGTCCAGCCGTTGTACATGACGAGCCGGGTGTTGTTGTCGTAGAACATCGGAGCCGGTGAGTCGTTCAGGTTCTTCTTGTTCTTCGACGTCGGCTTCGCCAACTGCGTCGGCGCGTCGAACGACGTGCCACCGTTGGTGGACTCAGTCCAGTACAACGCGATCCTCGTGGACTTGACGTTGTAGTTGCAGCCGTCGAGCTCGCACATCGGAACCGCCAGGCCAACGGTGCTCGCGCCGTTCAAAGCAGGGGCGATGCTGTACGAGGCGTTGTACGTCGTGCCACCGATGGTTGCCGGCAATGCGATGACCTTCTTGGCCACCAGAGTCGCATTTCCGCTGCCGCCGGAGTACTCCGCGTAGTAGACCCCGTCGTTCTCGTTCCAGGTCAGACCGATCCGATCACCCTCGATGTCGCACTGCGACCAGCCACGGTCTGCACCAGCAGACGAGCCCACGGCGACGGTCGAACGCCAGGTGTTACCGCCGTCGTTGGACGTGCGGATGTTCACCTTGTTGTTCGAGATCCAGCTGACCACGGCGTTGTTTCCACCGGAGCAGATGGTCGGCCACCCGGCCAAACCAGCTGCTGGGTCGTCGGGGTCGACCCGGTTGGTCGTGCCTGCGGTCGTCGAGTTCCAGGTGGCGCCGGCATCGGTGCTCTGCCGCACGATGACATCGCCGTTGTTCGCATTGGTGTACGCGACCAGAACCTTGTTGCCTGCACCCGACACGACCGGGTAGTCGACGCGACCGCTCTTGCCCGTGAGGTTCTTGACCTTCTGCCACCCACTGCCCTTGATGAAGGCGCGGAACTGGGCACGGCGCGGCTTGGTCACGTCGTAGTTGTCGTACGACTTCCAGGTGAGCCACGTGGTGTACACGTTGTTGTTGGTCTCACCGGTGGCCAGCGATCCGGCCTCGCCGTGCACCGACTTGCCGTTGACCCGCTTGGCCTTGCCCCAGTTCGTCGCACCAGTGGTGCCGTTCACGGAGGCCTTCGCCACGTAGATTCCCTGGTAGGGGCCCGCGTCACTGGCCCAGGTGCCACCGGGCTTGTCGGTGGTGTAGGCCGCCCACACGTTGCCTGCCTTGTCCTTTCCGAAGTTGCCGCCGTAGCTCCAGGTAGCTGCACCGAAGACCTGACCGACGGTCGTGCCAGCGTTCGGAGCGGGCGTCCAGCTGGTCGCCGCCCAAGCGGCCGGTGCGGCTACACCGATCGCCAGGGCCGCGACGCCAAGGCGCGCGGTCCATCGCATACGTGATGCCATGAAGAACTCTCCATTTCTTCCGACGTTCGTCCCCTCAGACGCCGTCGGAATCCCTCCACGAAACCCCCCGGATCCCTGCCCGGTGAGTGGACCTGACGCTTCTCGCGTTGGCGGGTCCCGTCAATACGACCGATCGGCGTGCCATACCGTGGAACCTGCTCCACTTTGTACAAACTGATCAATCACTCAGGACATTCTGGCACCCTCCGTAGGCGTCGGGTCACAGTCGGTGAACCGGGCCGCGCGGTGACGGGCGGGCTCTAGGCTCACCGCGATGATGGCTTCGCAGGTGCGCGCGCTCGCCGGACGTGTCGGTTTTCGCGCCCTGCTTCGCGTGCGGTTGATCGGTCAGACGGCAGACGGGCTGACCCAGGCCGGTTTGGTGGGTGTCGTTCTCTTCGCCCCTGAACGGGCCGCATCACCGGGACGGGTTGCGCTCGGATTTGCGGTTCTGCTTCTGCCGTTCAGCCTGATCGCACCGCTGGCCGGGGTCCTGCTCGATCGGTGGTCCCGGGTGCAGGTACTGGCGTGGGCCAACGTCGGACGCGCGCTCCTGCTGACCATCACCGCCATCGCCGTCTCGACCTCGTCGTCCGACCTCGTGGTCTTCGGCTCTGCCCTGGTGGCGATCGGGCTCAACCGGTTGGTCCTCGCTGCGCTCGGCACCTCGCTGCCCCGCACCGTCCCGGCTGACTTGCTGGTGTCGGCCAATGCGCTCGCACCGACCCTTGGCACAGCGGTGACCGTCGCAGGAGCCGCTATCGGGTTCGCGTTGCGCGGGTGGCTGGACGCCTTCGGCGTCCCAGCCCCGTTCGTTGCCGCAGCTGTGGGCTACCTGCTCGCCGCATTGGCCACCCGAGCGTTTGCCGTCGCAGACCTCGGCCCCGACCTCATCGCTACCGACGATCGCGACAGCCGTCCCGGCGTCTTCGCCTCGGCCTGGTCCGACGTGCTCTTGGGGCTGCGGAACATCGCGACGTCGGCACCTGCCAGGCGATCGCTGGCGGTGATGGCGAGCAACCGCGTGCTCTTCGGCTGCTTCACGGTCTGGACGGTGCTGCTGATTCGGTTCCACCTGGCTGAGACCAGCGCCCACGAGGGCAATGCGTTGGCCGCGCTGGGGGGTGTGACCCTCTCGCTCGGGATCGGGCTGGTCGTGGCTGCGCTCACTGCTCCTCCCCTTGCGCGTCAATACGGCCCTCGCCGTGCTGCAGCGGTGGCCCTCGCCCTCGCAGCTGTTGGCGCCGCCCTCCCGCTCATCACCCTGCGGCTGAGCACGGTGCTCGTCGCGTGGGTCCTGCTCGGGGCTGGGGCACAGATCCTCAAGATCATCGTCGACACCGTGCTGCAGAAGGCCCTCCCCGACGAGCTGCGCGGGCGCGTGTTCGTGGCCTACGACATCGTCTTCAACGTGGCGTTCGTCGTGGGCGCAACGCTGGTGGCCCTGCTGCCCACAGCGGTGCTGGCCGGCGCCGGGGTAGCGGCGGTCGTCGCGGCCGCCTACGGAGCCGGCGCGGCAAGGACCTGGCGGTCCCCCCACAGCTAACTGGGGGTCTGCTGGCTCTCCCACCACTGCCGGAGCACCGCGGCTGCTTCTTCCCGGTCGAGTGGCCCCTGGTCCAGACGCACCTCGAGCAGGTACTGGTAGGCCTCGCCAACGGCCCGCCCCGGAGGAATCCCCAAGATCTCCATGATCTGGTTGCCATCGAGATCAGGCCTGATCGACGCAAGCTCCTCGGCCTCGGCCAGGGCAGCGATCCGATCCTCGAGATGGGTGTAGGCGGCAGCCAAATCGGCCGCCTTGCGCCGGTTGCGCGTCGTGCAGTCGGCCCTGGTCAGCGCATGGAGTCGGGGGAGCAGCGGTCCAGCGTCCCTGACGTACCGCCGAACTGCGGAGTCGGTCCACTCGCCATCGGCATACCCGTGGAACCGTAGGTGCAGCTCGACGAGCTGGGCGACGTCGTCGATCAGGTCCTTGGGGTAGCGCAGCGCCTTCAACCGCTTGCGGGCGAGTCGGGCGCCGACCATCTCGTGGTGGTGGAACGACACCCCACCACCTGACTCGAACCGACGCGTGGCCGGTTTACCGACGTCGTGCAGCAGGGCGGCCAGTCGTAGCGTGAGGTCGGGCCCCTCAGTCTCCAGGTCGATCGCCTGCTCGACCACGGTCAGGGTGTGGTCGTAGACGTCCTTGTGCCGGTGGTGCTCGTCGATCTCGAGCTGCAGGGCGGGCAGCTCGGGGACGCAGTGGTCGGCGAGCCCGGTGTCCACCAGGATGCGAAGACCGGCCCTGGGGTTGTCCGAGAGGACCAGCTTGGTGAACTCGTCCCTGATCCGCTCCGGCGACACGATGTCGAGCCGATCGGCCATGGCCGTGATCGCCGTCAGGACAGGCTCTTCGACCGCGAAGTCGAGCTGCGCGGCGAAGCGGGCGGCACGCAGCATGCGCAGGGGATCATCGTCGAACGAGTCCTCAGGGCGGCCAGGGGTTCGCAGAGTGCCGGATGCGAGAGCGGCTACACCGTCAAAAGGGTCGACGAACGTCAGGTCGGGCAACGCGACCGCCATGGCGTTCACCGTGAAGTCACGACGCGCCAAGTCACCCTCGAGCGAGGTGCCGTATGCCACCACGGGCTTGCGGGACTCACCGTCGTACTGCTCGGTCCGGTAAGTGGTGATCTCACAGGTGAGCTGCCCGACCCGGCAGCCGATCGTGCCAAAGGCCTTCCCGATGTCCCACATGGCATCGACGTGTCCGGTGAGCAGGCGCTCGACGTCGTCGGGGTGCGCTGACGTGGTGAAGTCGAGGTCGGTCCCCAGCCGCCCAAGCAGCGCGTCTCGCACCGAGCCACCCACCAGGCTGATCTCGAAGCCCGCATCGGTGAAGTGCGCGCCCAGCGCGCTGATCACGGGGGAGACCCGAACCAGCTCGGCGATGGCGCGCTCGCGGGCGGCCGAGGCAGGGGAGGGGGACACGGGGGGCCAGCCTAACGGGAGGTTCAGCCGGAGGCCGATGGCGCCGATCTAGCCCAGGTGACGTCACAGCTACCACCCCAGCGAACGCGGGAGAACGCAGCCGGATTTGCGAGCGGGGTGCAGCGGGTGGCTGGCTGGTGCGCCCTCGTCTATGCCCTGGTGAACCCGGCGGCCCTCACGCTTGGGGCCAGGTACACCGAGCCACCCCTCACATCTGCCCAGGTCACGACGCTGGTCGCCTGTTCGATCCTCGCCTTCGTCGGTGCCCTGTGGTTCCTGGCGCGTCCGCGCATCGACCTCGCTCTGCCGTGGCTGGGACGTCACGCCCGCACCGTGGACGGACTCGAGCTGATCTTCTTCGTCGCCGTGATCACCGTCCTCACCGTTGCTGCTGGTGGTACCGCCAGCTGGCAGTGGCTCTTCCTGGTGTTCGTGATCGTCCTTGCGGCCGTTTCCCTCACGTTCGCCTGGACAGCGGCACTCGGTGCGCTGTCAATCGCTGGCTTCCTCGGTGCCGCGGCAGTCACCGGCACCGCGGGGGCCGACTACGCGTCCCAGAACGTCGCGGCGGTGCTCGGGATCGGGCTGCTGAGTGTCTTCTCCGCATTGCTCGCCCGGGCACTGCGCCTGGCCCGCGAACAGGTGGACGACCGGCGCGAACAACTGGCGCGAGAGGTAGCCGGCCTCACGTCCGCCCTTGCCGAGCTCGCCCAAGGCGACCTCACCTCCGCGGCGATCCTCACCGCTGCGGCGACCAGCAGCGAGAACCGCAGCGTGGTGCAGGTGTGGGACTCACTCGACACAGCCCTGGGCTCCATGCGCAGCCTGGTCAGCCGGGTCCACCTCGCAGGTGAGGAGCTGGCGTCAAACGTGCACGGCTTGCACAGCGCTGCTGCGAGCGCCGCAGTGGGGCACACCCAGCAGGCCGCTGCGATCGCACAGACCAGCGCCAGCATGCAGGAGCTGGCTGCCACCGCCGATCAGATCGCGGAGACCGCTCGATCGGTGTCGTCGGCCGCCGCCGAGGTCACCGATGCGTCGTCGACCGCTCAGCAGGTCGTTGCCGGAGCCGCTGCCCAGATGACCGACATCTCGACCCGGGTTGCATCAATGGCAGCCGAAGCACGAGATCTCGATGTGGCCGGTGCCGAGATCGGGCGGATCATCGCCGTGATCGACGAGCTCTCGGACCAGACCAACCTCTTGGCGCTCAATGCAGCTATCGAAGCGGCGAGAGCCGGCGAGCACGGCCGAGGGTTCGCGGTGGTGGCCGCGGAGGTCCGCACACTTGCCGAACGGGCTCATGAGTCGACGGAGCAGATCGAGAAGATCGTGCACCGCATCCGATCAGGCACCGCGTCGACGCTGCAGGCCTCCGAGGCCGGCGAACGGGCCGCCGCCGCTGGACGGACGCACGTGGCCGAGATGGAAGACGTGCTGAAGCGGATCATCGCTGTCGCCGACGACGCAGACCAGGCAGCCGGACAGATCCAGCTGGCCACGCAGCAACAGACCTCTGCCTCACATCAGGTGGTCGGCGCCATCGAGCAGGTCGCCGCCGTTGCGGAGGAGCAGGCGAACGGCCAACGTCAACGGGTGCAGACCCTGGAACGTCTCGACTCCATGGCCGCCGAGCTGCGGACCAGCATCGAGTCGTTCCGGATCGAGTAACGGGAACCCGCGTTCCTCACGGCAGGGTGGGGGAGTGTGCGGGCCGGGTCACGCCCGATTGCTGACTACGATCGCCACATGACGTCCACACGTCGTCGTCCGGCGCGCGGCGTCTGGCGATGGCTCGGCCTGCTGCTGACCCTGTCGGCTGCGGCACTGCTGCTGACTCCGGGCGGCGGTGCAAGTGCAGAACCGCTCAAGTCCGTTGTGCAGCTGACGTCTCTCACGCCCATTTCGCCTCAGGGTGGAACGACTGTGCGGGCAAAGGGAACGTTCGTGTCGAACCGCACCATCGACGACGTCGTCGTCCGTCTGCAGGTCGGAACAACAGCCTTCGTCTCCCGAAGTTCGATCGCCGACGCGGCTGCCAACCCGCCCTTCACCTCCCCGGTAGTAGGGGCTGAGGACGACCTCAGAAAGGTTCGCCGCGATGAACGGGAGCAGTTCAGCATCGCCGTGCCGGCCGAAGATCTGCCGTTCAGCGCGGCCGGTGTCTTTCCGCTGAGCATCGTGGCCTTCGACGGCAGTACCGGCGCCGTGCTGTCCGAGACAAGCACCTTCCTGCCCTGGGCACCCGAGACCGTCTGCGCCTGCGAGAGCCGTCTGCTGATGTTCTGGCCGCTGATCAGCCCACCCGCACGCGATTCCACCGGCGCGTTCGTCGCCTCCGGACTGCAGACAGCCACCGCGCCCGGCGGCCGACTCTCCACCCTCGTGCGCACGGGAGCGGACGCGCCTGCAACGTGGGTCGTCGACCCCGCGGTGCTCGACGCAGCTGAGGCACTTGGGACCTCGAGCTCTGACCAATGGCTCTCGGCCTTCTCCGGCGTCGCCGACACGGGAGAAGTGGTGGCGCTCCCCTACGGTGACCCCGACGTCGCGGCGGTATCTGCCGCTGGTCGACCGGGCTTTCTGCAGCGGGGGCAGCGCAAGGGTGACCGGGTCTACCAGCGGGTGGTCGGCCGCGCACCGCGGGCTGACCTGTCGTGGCCGGCCGACGGCGCGGCCGATGACCGCGTGATCGCGACGTCGGGGCGGGCCGGTGACTCCTTCGTCCTTCTCGCCGAGCCGAACGCCCCCCAGGTCATTCCGCTCACGTACACCCCCTCGGGACGGATCGCCTGGGAAGACCCAGCGCTCGACGTGCTGCTCGCCGATGGGCCGGCGAGTGCTCTGGTGGCCAGTCCCGCCGACACGACGACCGACGTGCTGCTCACCAGACAACGGTTCCTCGCCGAGACGCTGCTGCACGCACTCGAGATCTCCGACTCACGGCTCCTGGTGATTGCCCCGCCGCGGCGGTGGGACCCATCGGCGCAGTGGGCCGACGAGCTGGTGCAGGCCATCCGGCGGGCGCCGTGGCTGAAGCCGGTATCGCTCGATCAGGCGGTTCGGCCGAGTGCACCGACCGTCGAACGGGTGCCCCCCTCGGTACCTCAGCTGTCGTTGGACCGGCAGCTTCCCGCTGCCATGGTGCTCGCCGCCCAGCGTGGCCTCACTGACAACCGCCGGCTCGCCGCCATTCTGACCAGGCCTCGTCAGCTTTCCGGACCGATCGAAGATGCTCTCTTCACGTCGGTGAGCACCTCCTGGAGGTCCGATACCGCCGCAGCGGAGGCCGCCCAGGGTGCCACCTTGGATCGCCTGGCCTCGCAGCGCAGCCGGGTGCGCATCGTGTCGAAGGGGGGAACGCTGGGCGACAGCAGCGGCACGTTCCCCGTCACCATTCGCAACCAGCTCGACCAGAAGGTCGTCGTACGCGTTGCCGTCACGTCGACCGATCCACTGCGGCTCATCGTGAAAGGTCCCGAGGACCGGATCCGCATCGCGGCCTCACGATCGGTCAGTGTCGGGGTCGCCCTCGACGCCGTCACCAGCGGCCGCCTGTCCTTCGACGCCCAGCTACGCACACCGAAGGGGGCCGCCTACAACGAGCCGGTGAATGTCGCGGTCGACGTCAGGGGCTTCGGCCAGATCACCTTCGTCATCTTCGGCGTCGCGGTGGCATTGCTGGTGCTGGCGGCAGCCATCCGGTTGTTCCGGCGGTACCGAGCGTCTCGACAAGCCGCGCGATGACCGACACCCCTGCCGACAACAGATCGGCGCTGCGATCCAGCTCGGTGATGGCTGCAGGAACCATCACCTCCCGCATCACAGGTCTGCTGAAGAACACCGCGCTGCTCGCCGCGGTCGGCAGCGGCGTCTTCGCCGACACGTACTCGGTCGCCAACACGCTGCCCACCATCGTGTACATCCTGCTGGTCGGCGGCGCCATCAACGCCGTCTTCATCCCCCAGCTCGTGCGGCACATGGGCTCGGACGACGACCAGGGCCTGGCGTACGCCCAGCGTCTGTTCAGCGCCGTCGTGCTGGCTCTGGGCGTCATCACGGTGGTCTCGGTCATCGCGGCTCCGTGGCTGGTCAGGCTGTACTCCTCCGGTTGGACCAGCAACGACGTCGAGGTCGCCACGGCCTTCGCCAGACTGCTGCTTCCGCAGATCTTCTTCTACGGAATCTTCGCCCTCGTCTCGCAGATCCTCAACACTCACGGACGCTTCGGTGCTCCGATGTTCGCCCCCGTGCTGAACAACGTCGTGACCATCGCCAGCGCCCTCGCGTTCCTCGTCGTCGCAGGGACGGGCACCACCACCAAGACAGTCACTGACACCGAGGTGCTGCTGCTCGGCCTCGGCACCACGCTCGGCGCGGTTGTCCAGGCACTGGCGCTCTGGCCGGCCCTTCGTCGTTGCGGTGTCAGGCTGCGCCTGCGGTCCGACCTCAAGGGCCAGGGACTCGGGACCGCCTGGGCACTGGCTCGTTGGGCGATCGTGCTCGTGCTCGTCAACCAGCTCGGCACGCTGGTCATCATCCGGCTGGCCACTGGAATCAACACCGAGTCGAACACCGACGCTGGTGCAGCGGTCTACCAGATGGCCTTCGCCATCTTCATGCTGCCGCAGTCGGTGATCACGGTGTCCCTGGTCACCGCCCTGCTCCCGCACCTGTCGAAGCAGGCCGCATCCGGACATTTCGAGGCCATGCGAGAGCGGGTGGGCTGGGCCCTGCGCACCTCGGGCTCGCTGATTGTCCCGGCGTCGGCCGCGTTCATCGTGCTCGGCATCCCGATCTCGGTGCTGCTGTTCCGCTACGGCTCCTTGAACCTCGAGGCGGCGCGGCTGCTGGGCCTGACCCTCAGCGCCATGGCGCTCGGTCTTCCCGCATTCAGTGCGTACTACGTCCTGATGCGCGCCTTCTACGCGCTCGAGGACACGCGCACTCCCACCTTCAACGCCATGGTCCTCAACGGCGCCAACGTTCTGTTGGCGCTGGCAGCGGTTCAATGGGTGCCCGCGCAGCATGCGATCCCCGCTCTCGGCCTGGCCTACGCCCTCTCGTACTGGATCGGGCTGGCCACCCTGGCTCCACAGCTGCGCCGACGGCTCGGCGGCATCGACGGCTACTACGTGGTCCGCACCTACGTGCGGGTCACACTCGCCTCCGTCCTTGCGGCTCTGTTCATGGTCGCCGCAGTCGTGGTTGCCGAGATGCTGGTCGGACGCGCTGTCGACTTCACCAGCAGCCTGGTGATGGTGGCCAGCGGCTTGGCCGCTGGAGCGGTCGGGTACCTCCTGGGCGTACGGGTGTTCCGGATCAACGAGGTCAGCGACGTTCTTGGCCTTGTCGCCGGCCGCCGCTGACTCGCCGTTCCAGAACAACCCATTCAGACTGCTCAAGACGGGCTAGTCATCTGTCGAAACTTCTCCCATGACGACTGCATGTGCGCGTCTGCGCGCTGACGACCGCGGCAGCATCGTCTTCGGCTGGCTCGGACGACTCACCCTGACCCTCACTGTGGTCGGGGTGATCTGTTTCGAGGTCCTTTCCATCGTCGTCACCAAGGTCGGGCTGGAGGACATGGGTCAGACGGCCGGTGATCGGGCCCTCACCGTCTACGCCGAGAGCGGCGACGCCAACCGCGCCTACCTCGCCGCCGACCAGTACGTGTCCAGCGAAGGCGCCATCCTGGTCAAGAAGTCGTTCACCGTCTCCAACGAGGCCGTCTCCTTCGACCTAAGGACCACCGCCCCGACTCTCCTGCTCTTCCGGCTCGATGCCACCGCCGACTTCGCAGAGGTGCGCACCACGATCTATGCCGAGCCGTTCGTGCAGTCCAGCTCGTCCCCGTGAATCGACGACTCGGCGCAGCCACCGCCCTTGCGGTGGCACTGCTGCTCCCACACGGCGCCGCGCTGGCGACCACACCAACAGTCGCCGCGCCACGCACTGCCCCTGACCTGAAGTCGCTGCAGGGTCGAGCCGATGCACTCCGAGCACAGCTCAACGACCTCCGCGCTCGCGCCGAGTGGACTGAAGAGCGCCTCGCCAACGCACGTGCCCAGCTTGCAGCGGCGGCCACCCACGAGATCACCGCTGACGAACAGCTGGCGACGCTGCAGGGCGTCAGTACCGCGGCCGAGATCGAGATCGCCCACCGGGTGAGGGCGATCGAACAGTCAGGGGGAGCGGCCGCTCTGTACTCACAGGCGTTGGATGCCTCCGCCATCACCGACGTGACGAGCAACGTTGCAGCGCTGAACGGCGTACTCGCCACCGATGTCGTTCGCGCATCCGATGCCGACATCGCCCGCGACCAGATAGCCGGCGTGCGAGAGCGGCTCGACACGATCTCTGACGACCGGGCGCTGCTCTCGGCGCGGGCTCGCCGTCTCGCCCAACAGGCCCGCGCGCTGGTGGTCGACCAACGAACCCTGGTCGCTGAGGCTGATGCTCGGGTCGCCGCGCGGGTCGAGGTCATGGAACGACGAGCGGAGCGGGCCACCACGTCGACCGCGGGGCCATGGACCGGTCCGGTGCCCGAGGGTCCAACCCCCTATGCGGGTCCGGCGATCGCCGCCGCTCTCAGCAAGCTGGGCTCAGCCTACGTATGGGGGAACGCAGGTCCCTCCACCTTCGACTGCAGCGGACTCATCCAGTGGTCGTACCTCCAGGCCGGCCTGGTCCTGCCACGGGTGTCGAGCGACCAGTGGTTGGCCACGACGCCGGTGCCTGCTGACCAGATGGAACCAGGGGATCTCCTCGTCTACGCCTACGACCTCGGCGATGCGCGAACGATCCACCACATCGCCATGTACATCGGTAACGGACAGATGGTGCACGCCCCTCACACCGGTGACGTCGTGCGGGTCGTTCCGGTCTACTACGACGGCTTGTACGGCGTCGGACGTCCTGGTCTCTGACCGCACGCCACACAGGCAGTACTTTCGTGTCAATGGAACGTCTCGCCGGCCGCTACGACCTCGGATCCGAGGTCGCTCGTGGTCGTGGCCGCACCCTGTGGCACGGTCACGACATCGTGCTCGACCGTTCGGTGGGCGTGCTCCTGCTCGACCCTGGCCACCCGCACGCGGAGGAAGTACGCCAGGCCGCCCAGCGGGCTGCGGCCGTCGAACATCCCGGCTTGCTGCGCGTCATCGACACCGCCGAGGACGACGGGCGGGTCTTCGTGGTGACCAGATGGCTGGCCGGCTCGCCGCTGAGCGACGAGCTAACAGCGGCCCCGCTGGAAGCCGAGGACGCCCGGAACGTGGTGGGTGCAGTGGCCGACGCGCTGGCTGCGGCCGCCGAGGAGGGCGTCCACCACCTGGTCCTCGATCCTCGCGATGTGCTGATCACCGACCACGGGGTGGTCGTCGTCGGCATCGGCGTACGCGCCGCCCTTGAGGGCGTCGAGGGTGACGAGGACGCCGAACAGGTCGACGCGTGGCGGATCGGCGCACTTCTCTACGCTGCACTCACGGCAAAATGGCCGGGATACGCGTGCGCAGGCCTGCCCGGTGCCCCAGTGGTGGGGGGCCGCGTGGCGCGGCCGAGACAGGTACGTGCGGGGGTGCCCGACGACCTCGACGACCTGGCCTGGCGGGCGCTCAACCCCGACGTCCCCGAACCTCTCGACTCGCCGGCCGCCATCGCCGCTGCCCTGGAACCGGCGCCGCCGACCGAAGAGGGTGAACCAGATCGCGCCGACATGCCGAGCAACATCTGGCGGTGGCTCGGGCTCGTTCTGGTCCTCCTGCTCTTCTCGCTTGGCGCGGTCCTGGTCGCCTGGCAGTTCTGGCAGAGCTCAGAACGACCGGACGAGCCGTCCGGTGCTGGGGCCAGTCCGTCGCCTTCGTCGGCTCTCCCTACT
Source organism: Actinomycetes bacterium (assembly GCA_024644345.1). GTDB lineage: Bacteria > Actinomycetota > Actinomycetes > JAHEKZ01 > JAHEKZ01 > JAHEKZ01. The sequence goes on from JAHELE010000009.1 coordinate 23,808, forward strand.
GACCCGGACGGGGAGAGCGGGCCGTTGCCCGTTCGCCGGGCGACGGTCTTCGACCCGGCCGGCGACGGCACCGAGAACGACGCCGCCACCGACCTGGCCATCGACGGCGATCCCGCGACCGAGTGGAAGACGGTCACCTATGCCAGTCGAGATCTCGGCGGCCTGAAACCGGGTGTCGGGCTCCAGCTCGCGATCGGCGAACAGTCGGTCAGCGGGGTCGAGCTCCGCCTGGTGGGGCGGGGAAGCGATCTTCAGGTGTGGGTGGCCCGACCCCGCACCGATCCGAAGGGCTCACCGCCGAAGACCCCCGACCCCGCAAACCCATTGCTGGGTTACCGGAAGCTGGCGAGCGTGCGCGGAGCGAGTGACCTCGTCAGCCTGCGATTCTCACCCGCCGTCACCACCAATCGGGTGCTGATCTGGTTCACCGCACTGCCTCCCGCCGGCGACGGCTACCGGGGCGGAGTCGCCGACGTGACCGTTCTCTCGTGACCGCCGTGCGGCAGGGCACCGACGAACCGGCCGCCCAGGTGAATACGCTGCCCCCGTGACTGTGGAGGATCCGCGACCGGACGCCGAGCTGCTGGCGGCCCACATCTCGGGCGACCCCACCGCGTTCACCTCGCTGGTCGGACGTCATCGTGACCGGCTCTGGGCTGTCGCACTGCGCACGACCGGTGACCCGGAAGAAGCTGCCGATGCCCTGCAGGATGCCCTGCTGAAGGCGCACCGGTCAGCCGACTCGTTCCGCGGTGACGCCCAGGTCACGACCTGGCTGCACCGCATCGTCGTGAACGCCTGCCTGGATCGGCTGCGTCGGGCCAAGTCGCGACCCACCGTCCCGCTGCCCGAGCACGACAGCGCCCATCCGATCGAGCCCAGCGACCCGCTGGGCCGTCGTGAGCTCGCGTGGGAGATCGACCGCGCCCTCCGCACGCTGCCGGACGACCAACGGGCCGCGCTCATCCTGATCGACGTCGAGGGCTACTCGGTCGAGGAGGCCGCAGCTCTGCTCGACATCCCTGCGGGCACCGTGAAGAGCAGATGTGCCAGGGCCAGGGCCAAGCTCGTTCCACAGCTCGCGCATCTACGGAACCGGTCAGCGCCCGATCACGTCCCAGTATCGGATGAGCGCAGCGCCCATCCCACCGACCGTCCCCCCGGAGCCCAGCCATGAGTCAGCACCACGACCCGGTGCACCCGGACTCCGACCACCTCACCGCCGAGACGCTCGCCGACCTCGGACTAGGTCTGCTGGACGAGACGTCGGCGGCCCACGCGGAGCACCACCTGGCACACTGCGCCGACTGCCGGGCGTTGAGGGACCAGTTCCCCGCGCTCGCCGACGCGCTAGCCGACCTGCCGGATGAGCCGATGCCAGAGCCGGTGTGGCAGCGGCTGTCAGCGGCTCTTGCCGACGAGCCGGTGACCACCCCCGAGGGCTCGGCAACGGTCGTCCCGATCGAAGCGGCCCGCCAGCGGCGCTGGCGCCGCCCAGGGATCGGGCTCGTAGCAGGGGCGGCCGGAGTCGCCCTGCTCGGCGCCATCGTGGTGCCGAGCATCATGAACGCGAGCGACGACTCTGCGGGTGTGACCGCGGCGAGTGACTCCTCGAGGGACGACCAGGGAACCAACAAGGTGCCCATGGCGGCTTATGCCGCGACCCAGTCGGGGACGAAGTACCAGGAGGCAGCGCTCGACTCGCAGGTCACCCAGCTCGTCGCGGCCCGTACCTCGGTCACCGGCGATACCGAACTGGTCACCGGTAGCACTCCGTCATCCAGCCCGTCCCCCACCGCCTCGGCGACCAGCAAACCGACGTCCGAGTCACCGTCTCCGAGCGCCAACCGTTCGGTCGCGGCCATGGCCACCGATCCAGCTGCCGCCCAGGCGTGCCTGGTCGGCTACCTCGACGCGCCGGACGTCCAACCCCTGGCCATCGACATCGGCACGTGGCGCGGAGAGCCGGCCGCCATCATCGTGCTGCCGAACGACGACCCCGCCCTGGCCGACGTCTTCGTGATCGACCCCGACTGTGCCGGCCCCGGCGACCCCTTGTTCTACTTCGCCACGGTCTCACGCTGAGCCGAGCCTGTTCGGTGCGGGAATGCCCGCGCCCCTAGACTCGGTTGAGCCTCAAGGGCCGTTCCATGCGGCGATCTGCAGAGCCATCGACAAATGAGGGAGCACCGCGGTGAGCGAGATCCGCGACGTCATCATCATCGGATCCGGTCCCGCCGGCTTCACCGCAGCGGTGTACACCGCCCGCGCCAACCTCTCTCCGCTGATGTTCGAGGGCTCGGTCACCGCAGGTGGTGCCCTGATGAACACCACCGAGGTCGAGAACTACCCCGGCTTCGCCGAGGGCATCATGGGCCCGGCCCTGATGGAACAGATGCGCCAACAGGCCGTTCGCTTCGGTGCCGAGATCGTCACCGACGACGTCGTGTCGGTCGATCTGACGAGCGACATCAAGCAGGTAACCGTCGGATCGGGCGCAACGCACCAGGCCAAGTCGGTCATCCTCGCGATGGGTTCGGGATACCGCGAGCTCGGCCTCGACAACGAGAAGCGCCTCTCGGGCCGCGGTGTCTCGTGGTGTGCGACGTGCGACGGATTCTTCTTCCGCGGCCAGCACATCGCCGTCATCGGCGGCGGAGACTCTGCCATCGAGGAAGCCACGTTCCTCACCAAGTTCGCCGACTCGGTGACCGTCGTCCACCGTCGTGATGAGTTGCGGGCCAGCAAGATCATGGCCGGCCGCGCCGCCGCGAACGACAAGATCTCGTTCGCCTGGAACAGCGAGGTGGCCGACGTCCTCGGCGACGAAAAGGTGTCAGGACTGCGCCTGCGCGACACGCAGACCGGCCACGAGCGTGACATCGACGTCACCGGCGTCTTCGTGGCGATCGGCCACGACCCCCGGAGCGAGCTGGTCACGGGGCAGGTCGACCTCGACGACGAAGGCTACGTCCTGGTCGAGGGCCGATCGACGCTCACCAACCTTCCGGGAGTCTTCGCCTGCGGCGACCTCGTCGACCACACCTACCGCCAGGCGATCACGGCAGCGGGCAGCGGATGCGCCGCCGCCCTCGACGCCGAGCGCCATCTGGCCGCACTCGAGGACGCACTGCGTCCGCTCGCGGACGCCACCGCCTGACCCGACCACCCCCCGTTCGACCCACCGAGGAGACCCCCATGGGCCAGTCCACCATCACCGTCACGGACGCCAGCTTCGACGCTGACGTGATCAAGAGCGACAAACCCGTGCTGGTCGACTACTGGGCCGAGTGGTGCGGTCCGTGCCGGATGGTCGCACCCATCCTGGAAGAAATCGCGGCCGAGCACGCCGACAAGCTGACGATCGCCAAGCTGAACGTTGACGAGAACCCGCAGGCAGCGGCGATGGCCGGCGTCACCTCCATCCCCACCCTTGCGGTGTACCAGGGCGGTCAGGTGGTCAAGATGATCGTGGGGGCCAAGCCGAAGCAGTCCCTGCTCAGCGACCTCTCCGACTTCATCTAGGCCCACCGCGGCTCGCCTCACCGTGCGTCGCCGCGCTATGGTCTCCGCTTCGCAGGGTTACTCTGAAGTCACCTAACGTCCTGGTGGGCCGAGCGAGCCGGAGGTGCCGTGACGCAGCAGTCCTACCGGCTCGGCGACCACGGCCCAGCCGTCACCCAGATCCGTAGCCACCTGAGCATGCTCGGTCTCCTGAGCGATGACCGGGCCGAGGGCCTTGAGTGGGATGCCGAGTTCGACGGCACTGTCGACGCAGCCGTCCGGGCATTCCAGCAGCAGCGCGGTCTGATCGCCGACGGCGTCGTGGGCACGTCGACCTGGCGCAGGCTCGACGGAGCCAGGTGGACCTTGGGCGATCGGGTCCTGAGATACGGCACCCGGCACATGCAGCACGGTGACGATGTGACGGCGCTCCAGAATCGACTCCTCGACCTCGGCTTCGATCCGGGACGCATCGACGGGATCTTCGGTCCCGATACCGAGCGCGGTCTCATGGAGCTCCAGCGCAACCTGGGGATTCCGGCAGATGGCCTCTGCGGACCGGTCACCTTCCGCTCCCTCGACCGGCTGGCCCGTACCGTGGTCGGAGGCGAGCCGCAGCGGATCCGCGAGGCCGAACGACTGCATCACCGCGGCCCCGGTCTGGCCGGCAAGGTCATCGTCATCGACCCAGGACACGGTGGTCGGGACAGCGGTGTCTGCGCCAACGACCTGCGCGAGGCCGACGTGGTCGCCGACCTTGCGTCGCGGATCGAAGGCCGCCTCGGGGCCGTGGGCGTGACCGCATTCCTGACGCGTGGAACCAACCCCGACGCCCCGGCCCCGACCGAGGTCGAACGTGCGTCGTTCGCCAACGAGGTCGATGCAGACCTGGTCATCTCGCTGCATACCGACGGTCACGACAGCCCCCACGCACAGGGCGTGGCCACCTTCTACTACGGCAGCGGCGCGTCCGAGGCGACGCACTCGGTCATCGGAGAGGCGTTCGCCGATCTGGTACAGCGCGAGATCGTCGCCAGGACCGACCTGCACGACGGACGCTCGGATGCCAAGACCTGGGACATCCTGCAGCGCACCCGGATGCCGGCGGTGCGCATCGACGTCGGGTACCTCACCCACCCCGGTGATGCCGCTCGCCTGGCCGACCCGGCCCTGCGCGACACGATCGCCGGCGCGGTCCTCGTGGCTCTCCAGCAGCTCTACCAGCCCACCACCGACCTTCGCCCACACGTCGTCCAGGTGCCCACCCCGGTCAGCTAGCCCCCACCGATTTCGCACCAGCCGCCGGTCGCACCTCGATCACCTCCGGAGCCGAGAGATCGCGCGCCACGAAAGCGTCGTGCACCCCCGCCGTCACCTTGCCTGCCGCGGATCTGTCGGCGAGGACGACCGCACACCCACCCATGCCGGCCCCGGTCAGTCGTGCGCCGAGGGCGTCGGCCGCCATAGCCGAGTCGACGATCAGGTCGAGCGCCGGAGTGCTGACCTCGAAGTCGTCGCGCAGGGATGCGTGCGACGCCAGCAGGTGAGGGCCGATCCGCTCGGGCCGACCGAGTCGGAGCAGGTCGACAACGGCGTGTACCCGGGCGTTCTCGGTGACCACATGTCTAGCCCGGGCCCGCAAGGTGCGGTCCGCAAGCCGCTCAACCTCGGCCGGGTCGTGAACGTCCCGCAGCGACCCCACGCCAAGCTCAGCAGCAGCCGCATGGCACTGGTCGACGCGCGCGGCGTAGATGCGGCCGCTCGTCGAGTGCCGCTCGCCCGAGTCGACCACGAGCAGGACCAGCCCGGCTTGGGTGATGTCGAACGCCACCGGGCGCACCTCCCGGGAGCGGCTGTCGATCAGCACCAGGTGATCGGACTCCGAAAGCATCACGGCGGCCGGGTCCAGGTACCCGACCGGCGCGCCGATGTAGTCGTTCTCCACCTGCTGGGCCCACCTGGCCACCTGGCTCGGCCGGACCGGGCGACCGGCTGCCTCGAGGAACGAGCTGAGCGTGGCGCACACCAGGGCAGCGGACGACGACAGGCCCGCGCCGGACGGCAGGTCGCCGTCGAGTGACGCGGCTGCCCCGTCGATGGGCACGCCGAGATCGCGCAGCAGCTGCACCGAACCCGCTACGTACGCCGCCCATCCTTCGACCCGGCCGGCGGCCACCAGGTCCAGCGGCAGCGCCAGCGGCGACTCGCCGTACTGCGTCGACCGAACCGACAGCACTCCGGACCGATCCAGCCGGACATCCACCTCGATCCCGAGGTCGATGGCACACGGCAGGGACCACCCGTCGTTGTAGTCGGTGTGGTCGCCCATCACCGTCACGCGTCCGGGGGCCCACCACCGGGCCGCTCCCGCCATGGCTCCGGCGGACTACGCCGCCTCAGGCCCTTCGGCTGGGGTGGGCGGCAGATACCCCGTCGTGTCGATGGGCTGCGGCCGACGGAGCAAGGAGACTGCGAAGGCAGCCAGAGCGCCGAGCAGGAACCCCGCTGCCACCGCGCCCAGCGTTCGTCGCGTCACGCGTCGCCCCGCAGCGCCCGCGACGCGTCAGGGGCGATCACCTGCACGATGCGCTCGAGATCGTCGACGGTGGCGAAGGTGATGGTGATCTTTCCCTTGGTGCGGCCCAGATCCACGGTCACCCGGGTCTCCAGCTGGTCGGAGAGCGCAGCTGCCAGATCAACCAGGGCCGGGTTACTCGGATCTTTTGTATGCTTTTGTCTGGTTTTGTCCTCATCGTCGTCCAGGCCCAGGGTGACCAGCTCTTCGACCGTGCGCACCGAGAGCCCCTCGGCCACGATCCGTGCCGCGAGGCGCTCCTGCTCTTCGGCGGTATCCAGCGCGAGTAGGGCTCGGGCATGACCGGCGGAGAGCACACCGGCCGCCACCCGGCGCTGCACCCCGGTGGGCAGCCTCAGCAGGCGGAGGGTGTTGGACACCTGGGGCCGCGACCGGCCGATCCGCTCGGCCAGCTCCTCTTGAGTGCAGCCGAAGTCGCTCAGCAGCTGACCGTAGGCCGCCGCCTCTTCGAGCGGGTTGAGCTGGGCGCGGTGCAGGTTCTCGAGCAGGGCGTCGCGCAGCAGCACATCGTCGGCGGTCTCTCGGACAATGGCCGGAATGGCGGTGAAGCCGGCCTGCCGGGCGGCTCGCCACCGACGCTCGCCGGCCACGAGCTCGAACTGGTCGCCACCCAGCGGGCGGACGACGATGGGCTGCAGCAGTCCCACCTCTTGGAGGGAGAAGACCAGTTCAGCGAGCGACTCCTCGTCGAACACCTGGCGTGGCTGTCGCGGGTTCGGACTGATCTGGCCGACCGGGATCTCTGCGTAGTGGGCCAGATCGGTGTCCGAGCCATTACCGGAATGCACCACCTCGAGGGTGTCGGACGGCCGCTCGCTCTCGGAGGGCGTGAGCAGGGCATCGGCCACCACCCGGGAGCCGCTGCCGGACGGCGAGACCGCGGTCCGGGTACCTGGTGCGCTGGGAATCAAGGCCCCCAGGCCGCGTCCGAGACCACGCTTCTTGTCGGTCATGACGAGACACCGCTTTCTGGGGTCGAGGCCCGATGTGCCATCTCGCGGGCCGCCTCGAGGTACGAGAGCGCCCCACTGCTGCCGGGATCGTAGGTCAGAACGGTCTGACTGTAGCTGGGCGCCTCGGAAACACGCACAGACCGAGGGATGGCCGTGTCGAGCACCACGCCCCCGAAGTGCTGCCGCACCTCGTCGGCGACCTGCGCCGCCAGCCGGGTGCGCCCGTCGTACATGGTCAGGACGATCGTCGAGACGGCGAGGTCCGGGTTGAGGTGCGACTGGATCAGCTCGACGTTGCGAATCAGCTGCCCCAAGCCCTCGAGCGCGTAGTACTCGCACTGGATGGGGATGAAGACCTCCCGGGCCGCCACGAAGGCATTGATGGTCAGCAGCCCCAGTGACGGCGGGCAGTCGACGAACACGTAGTCGTATCGGCGCCCGGCGTTGTCCGAGTCGCGCAGGAGGGCGGTCAGCGCCCGCTGGAGGCGGCTCTCACGAGCGACCAGCGACACCAGCTCGATCTCGGCGCCCGCGAGGTCAATGGTGGCGGGAACGCAGTCCAACCCGGGAATCGCTTCGACCGGGTGGACCGCCGAGCTGAGCGGCTGCCCCTCGACGAGGACTTCGTACACGCTCGGCTCACCCGCGTGGTGGGGCACGGCCAAGGCGGTGGAGGCGTTGCCCTGCGGGTCGAGGTCGATCACGAGTACCCGGAGGCCGTGGAGGGCAAGGGCGGCCGCGACGTTGACGGTGGTCGTCGTCTTGCCGACGCCGCCTTTCTGATTGGCCACGGTCAGGATCCGGGTCTGCGGCGGGCGGGGCCAGACCTCGGTTCGGCCACCGCGGATCCTGGCTGCCGCTGCGGCCGCAGCCGCGATGGGGGTCTCGTCGTCCGCGGTCGCCTCCGTTTCACGTGAAACGGTGATCGGGTCAGCCGGGGTCAACGGGTACACCATCTCGGTCGGGGCCGGGGAGTCGTCGCTCATGCGTCCTCCGTTGCGGCGCGCACCACTCGGACAATGTGGGTCACGTTAGCGCCCTCCCCGGACGTGATGACCTCGCGGTCGACGACGCCGAGCCTATCGAGGGTCGATCCCGCCGACGCCAGCTCGTCCGATGCTGCCGCCCCCTTCAGGGCCAGGAGCGTTCCACCCGGCCGCAGCAGCGGCAGCGCCCAACCGGCCAGTCGGTCGATCGGGGCGACCGCCCTGGCCACCACGACGTCGTGCCCCGGCCGCTCGCGCGCGTACTCCTCAGCGCGCGCCCGAGTCACCGTCACCCCGGGAAGATCGAGATCGGCCACGACCTCACGCAGAAATGTCTCGCGCCGGAGGAGCGGCTCGAGCAGCACGACCCGCAGGTCGGGGCGGAGCATCGTGAGCACCAACCCGGGAAGTCCGGCACCGGAGCCCAGGTCACACACGCTCGCCGAGCGCGGCAGAAACGGTTCGAGGGTGGCGCAGTTGAGCACATGGCGACACCAGATCCGGTCGACCTCGCGTGGACCAAGCAGCCCGCGCTCGACTCCCGGGCCAGCCAGCCAGCCGGCATAGCGCTCGGCGGCCGGGGTCGCGGCGCCGAACCTCGCCCGAGCCTCCGGGGGCGCCGTCAGAGGTTTCACGTGAAACATTCCGGCGGAGGGCCTGCCCGTCCCTGGTCGTCGATCAGGAGGGCTGAACGACGACGTAGCGGTTCGGCTCCTGGCCCTCCGACTCACTGGTCAGCCCGGCGGCGGCCACGGCATCGTGCACGATCTTCCGCTCGAATGGGGTCATCGGGTCGAGCTTGACCGGTTCGCCTGACTCCTTGGCCGCCTCTGCAGCCGCCGTCCCGGCCTTGGTCAGCGCCGCTCGCTTGGCCAGACGCCAACCGGCGACGTCGAGCATCAAGCGGCTTCGCTCACCGGTCTCGCGCAACACGGCCAAGCGAGTGAGCTCTTGCAGGGCATCGACCACAGCACCGTCATCGCCCACGAGATGGTCGACGTCCCCACCGACCAGCGAGACCATCGCCCGTTCGCCCTCGACGTCCATGTCGATGTCACCGTCGAGGTCGGCGATGTCGAGCAGCTCTTCGATGTAGTCGGCCGCGACGTCGCCCTCGCGCTCCAGGCGCTTGGCCAGCGAGCTGTCGTCGGTCGTTGCCTCGGTCACCTTCTCAGTCGCGTCACTCATGGTGTCTCCTGGTCAGGGGGGGTCTCGGGGCCGTCAGGGGGGGTCTCGGGGCCGTCAGGGGCGCGCCCCTTGCGTTGGCTGCGGGGTTTGCGCTTGGGCTGCTTGCGCACGTTCTTTGGTTCGGGGTCGGCGGGGTCCTCACCGATCGTCGGGGCCTCGCCCCTCAGCTCGCCCTTCTTGGCCGCCTTCTTGGCCTGCCGTTCCTCCCACTCGGCGAAGGCTTGGCTTCCGGGCGCCGGATTGTTCCTGATCACGTAGTACTGCTGGCCCATCGACCAGACGTTCGTCGTGAGCCAGTAGATCAGGACACCGATCGGGAAGTTGATGCCGAACACTGCGAACATCAGCGGGAACACGTACACCAGCAGCTTCTGCTGCTGCAGGAACGGGTTGGAGTCGGCGTTCGAGATGCCCTTCACCAGCAGCTGCTTCTGCGTGATGAAGGTGGTCGCGGTCATCATGGCAATCAGGACAAGCGAGACAATCCGGATATTGAGCATGGCGTCCGGGTACGACGCTGCATCCATGAAGCTGGCCGAGATCGGTGCCCCGAAGATTGTCGCCTGCGCTGCCGAGTCGACGAGCTCCTTATTCATCGGACCGATCGGGTTGTCCTGGGCCACCCCGTAGCGCAGCACATGGAAGAGCGCGAAGAAGATCGGCATCTGCAGCAGGATCGGCAGGCACGACGAGAACGGGTTCGTCCCGTTCTCGCGGTACAGCTTCATCATCTCTTCGGACTGCTTTTGGCGGTCGTCCTTGTACCGCTTCTGGACCGCCTTGATCTCGGGCTGCAAGATCTGCAGTGCTCGCTGTGCCTTGATCTGCTTGACGAACAGCGGAATGAGCAGGATGCGGATCACGACGACTAGACCGGCAATCGACAGCGCCCATGCAGCGCCGCTGGTAGCGGGGAAAATCAGGCTCCAGAACGAGTGCCAGGCCGCCAGGACCCAGGCGACGATCCAATAGAGCGGATCAAGCAGACCCACAGGTCACGCTCCTGTCAGAGGGGTCGCGGGCAGGTCACTGCTCCGCGTCGATCGAGGCGGGGGCACGTGGTCGACGCCGCCCGGCGTCCACGGGTGGCATCGACCGAGCCGGCGAACCGCCAGCCAGGTACCGCGCAGCACGCCGTGGGTTCGCAAGGCCTGTTCGGCATAGGCCGAACAGGACGGGTAGTAGCGACAGGTCTGCGGGGTGAGGGGTGAGATCACCCGGCGGTAGACCCAGATCGGCGCCACGGCGATCGCCACCGCCACCCGGCGCAGCGTCATGAGGTGGATCCTGGTGCCGTGGGCACCCGCAGGCGGGCCGCAGCCCGCGAGAGGTCGTCGGCCAGCTGGTCGGACGTGGCGCCGGCTGCCGTCGGCAGCGCGCGCACGACGACGAGGTCACCTGACTGCCAGCGCCCGAGGTCGGCGGCGCAGACGCGGCGCAGACGCCGAACCACTCGGTGACGCGTGACGGAGTTGCCGACGGCCTTGCTGACGACGAATCCGATCCGCGGCGTCTCGGGGCAGTCGTGCCGTGACCTGACGTGGAGAACGAGGGTCGGGGATGACGAGCGGCGTCCCCCTCGGACTGCCGCGCTGAAGTCGGCGCTCCGACGCATTCGGTGAGCTGCGGGCAACACCGGTCAGGCAGCGAGGCGGGCGCGGCCCTTACGGCGGCGCGAGGACAGGATCGACCGGCCGGCGCGGGTGCGCATGCGGAGCCGGAATCCATGGGTCTTGGCCCGACGACGGTTGTTGGGCTGGAACGTACGCTTGGACACGAGAGGCTCCGTGAGATGGCCGGGGTAGGACGGGCAGTGCGGGACGGGCAGTGCGGGGGCAGCCCCCGCGGGCAAGGAGTACGGCTGGTCGCGCCCGCTCGATGCGTGCGCAACGCCCTAAGGTACAACGCCGGCCCGGGGGTCGGTCAAACCGGGCCCCGGCTAGCGGTGCGGTCCGGGCCATCGCTGACGACACGATCGACCAACAGACAATCATCGCAAAGATGATCCAGGGGGTGGGGGAGACACGCCGCTCGACCGTCGCTACGGTGGGTCCTCGTTGTGGACAACCGCTGGACGCCATCACGAGTGACCGGTAGCGTCCGCCCTCGCCCACACATCCATCGGCCATCCGGCCGTTGGGTTCATTGAGGCGTTGAACGGCCCACCCACAGCCTGTGGATGAACGTGTGGATCTAGGCCCTGACCTGCGATCTTCGGTTGTGGACGACCAACAGCTGAGGCGCACGGGGAGAAGTGGAGGGGCAGGTGTGACCACGCAGACCCAAGACCTGGCCACGGTATGGAACCGAGTGCTCGGCACCCTGGCTGACGAGGCCGGTCCCCAGGCCGGGGCCTTCCTGCGGCTCACTCGTCCGGTGGGTGTGGTGGAGGACACTGCACTCCTGGCCGCTCCCAACGAGTTCACCAAGGATCTCATCGAGAGCCGGCTACGACCGCACGTCACCGAGGTGCTCTCACGTGAGCTCGGCCGCGAGGTGCGGATCGCCGTCACCGTCGAACCCGAGCTGGCCAGTGAGATCGCGGCCACCGACGACGACGAGCTCGACGCCGAGACCCTGGCCGCCGATGCCACTCGGATCCCCGACGACGCCGCCAGTCGTCCAGGAACCGGCACCCCGGTGCCGCGCTTTGACTCAGACTCCCGCCTCAACCCCAAGTACACCTTCGACACGTTCGTGATTGGCGCCAGCAACCGCTTCGCCCACGCAGCTGCGGTCGCCGTGGCCGAGGCACCGGCCAAGGCCTACAACCCGCTGTTCATCTACGGCGGCTCCGGTCTGGGCAAGACCCACCTTCTGCACGCGATCGGCCACTACGCACGCAACCTCTATGCCGGAACGCGCGTGCTCTACGTCAGCTCAGAAGAGTTCACCAACGACTTCATCAACTCGATCCGCGACGACAAAGCCCAGGCTTTTCAACGGCGATACCGCGATATCGACGTCCTCCTCATCGACGACATCCAGTTCCTCCAGGGCAGGGTGCAGACCCAGGAAGAGTTCTTCCACACCTTCAACACCCTGCACACCGCCAACAAGCAGATCGTCATCACCAGTGACGTCTCTCCGCAGCAGCTGTCGGGGTTCGAGGACCGCATGCGCACCCGCTTCACCTGGGGCCTCACCACTGACGTCCAGCCACCCGACCTCGAGACCAGGATTGCCATCCTCCGCAAGAAGGCAGCGCAGGAGAAGCTGCAAGCTCCCCCGGAGGTGCTCGAGTTCATCGCCAGCAAGATCGCGACCAACATCCGTGAGCTCGAAGGCGCTCTGATCCGGGTGACCGCCTTCGCCAGCCTGAACCGCCAACCGGTCGATCTGGCCCTCGCCGAGATCGTGCTCAAGGACCTCATCCCCGAAAGCAGTGGCCCCGAGGTCACCAGTGCGCTGATCATGGCGCAAACGGCTGCCTACTTCGGGCTCACCCTCGACGACCTCTGTGGCTCGAGCCGCAGTCGGGTGCTCGTGAACGCCCGACAGATCGCCATGTACCTGTGCCGAGAGCTCACCGACCTGTCGCTGCCCAAGATCGGACAGCAGTTCGGCGGCCGCGACCACACGACGGTGATGCACGCCGACCGGAAGATCCGCCAGCTGATGGCCGAAAGGCGCAGCGTCTACAACCAGGTGACCGAGCTCACCAACCGGATCAAGTCGCAGGCCCGGCAGGGGTGACATCGTGACGCTCTGCGAGATCCCCGTGATCACACTGGGTACACACCTTGGGGACAACCCTGTGGACTACTTCGGGTTTCCCGTGGGTTCGCTGGGGACGAGCGGTGGATTTCACCGGCCGTCCCCCCGGCCGTCCACGGATCGTCACCTGTCGGACGCCGTGCAGACACACCTGGCTGTGGAGCGCCCTCGCCGCTGTGACCTGCGAAGAAGCCGGTCGTCCACATCGTCCACCGCACCGACGACGACGACGAGTACTCATTCATCACTCCATCAGAGCACCGCAGTAAGCCACGTCTGCTCTGCCGTCAACCGATCACGTACAGTGACGACGTCGATGCGGGTACGCTCATGCGTCCCGCATCTGCCGTCCTGATCCGGAGGATTTTTCGTGAAGTTCCGCGTCGACCGCGATGTCTTTGCCGAGGCCGTTGCCTGGGCCGCACGCAGCCTGCCCAGCCGTCCTCCGCTCCCGGTGTTGGCCGGCCTGCTGATCGACGCCCAAGACGGTGGACTCACGCTCAGCTCCTTCGATTACGAGGTATCCGCTCGGGTCGAGGTGGAGGCGGACGTCAACGAGGCCGGTTCGATCCTGGTATCCGGTCGTCTCCTGGCCGACATCACGCGCAGCCTGCCCAATCGACCGGTCGAGATGAGTACCGAGGAGGGTGACCGCAAGGCTCAGCTGGTGTGTGGCAGCTCGAAGTTCAGCCTGCAGACGCTCCCCCGTGAGGACTACCCCTCATTGCCGGTGATGCCCGATGCGGCCGGGACGTTGCCGGGCGAGGAGTTCGCGGCCGCGGTTGCCCAGGTTGCCGTCGCCGTGGGACGCGATGACACGCTGCCCGTGCTCACGGGTATCCGGGTCGAGTTCGAGGGGGATCGGCTGGTCCTGGCGGCCACCGACCGTTACCGCCTCGCGGTGCGTGAGCTGCACTGGGCCCCAGGCCGGACCGACCTGACGACCGTGGCGCTCGTGCAAGGTCGTTCGTTGGCAGACACCGCCCGAGCGCTTGCCGATGCCGAGTCAGTCACAATCGCGCTGACCGGAAGTGGGGCTGGTGAGGGCCTGATCGGTTTTGAGGGTGCAGCCCGGAACGAGAGCCGCCGTACGACCAACCGGTTGCTCGATGGTGAGTTCCCGAAATACCGAGCTCTGCTGCCAGCCGAGTCCAGCTCGGTCGCGGTGATCGAGTCCGCGACACTGCTCGAGACGGTCAAGCGAGTCGCGCTGGTGGCTGATCGCAACACTCCGGTTCGCCTGGCGTTCGAGGACGGTCAGCTCGTCGTCGAGGCCGGAGCCGGTGACGAGGCCCAGGCGGTCGAGACACTGGACTGCGCCTTCACGGGCGAGGCATTGACGATCGCGTTCAACCCGCAGTTCCTTCAGGAGGGCATCGCCGCACTCGGTACCGCCTACACCGAGATCTCTTTCACGACGTCCACGAAGCCGGCCGTCATCGCTGGTCGCACGGAGCCGGAGTCCGCGAGTGACGGCAGCTACCGGTATCTGATCATGCCGGTGCGTCTGTCCGGCTGAACTGCTCCCGGTGTACGTCGCAGCGCTCGAGCTGGTCGACTTCCGCTCCTACTCCCATGTCCAGATCGACCTGCACCCAGGGGTGTCAGTCTTCGTCGGCCGCAACGGGCAGGGCAAGACCAATGTCGTGGAGGCCCTCGGCTACCTGGCGACACTCGGCAGCCATCGCGTAGCGGCCGATCATCCGCTCGTTCGCCACGAAGCCGATCGGGCTGTGGTCCGCGCTGCGGTGGAGCGGGCCGGCCGTCGCCTGCTGCTCGAGGTCGAGATCGTTCCGGGCAAGAGCAACCGGGCGCGTATCAACAAGTCCCAGCTGCCACGACCGCGTGAGCTGTTGGGTGTCCTACGGACGGTCATGTTCGCTCCGGAGGACCTCACATTGGTGAGGGGCGATCCTGACTCGAGGCGGGGATTCCTCGACGACCTGATGATGCTGCGCACACCTCGGCTGGCAGGAGTCAAGGCCGACTACGAACGCACACTCAAGCAACGCAATGCGTTGTTGAAAAGCGCTGCGGCAACGAGAGGCTCGTTCGACATCACCACTCTCGCCGTCTGGAACGACCATCTCGTCCAGCTGGGCAGCGAGCTTGTCCATGAGCGGCTGATGCTGGTGTCGGACCTGCAAGCACCGGTGCGTCAGGCGTACTCAGATCTTGCACCGGCCGGGGGGAACGCACAGCTCGGCTATCGGGCGTCCTGGACGGACATTGCGCCCTTGGAGTCCCAGCTGTCACGCGACCAGATCTCCGGTGAGTTCGGCGCGACCCTTCTCCGGGTGGAACGCGATGAGCTGCAGCGTGGGGTCACCCTCGTCGGGCCCCATCGCGACGACCTCGTGCTTCGACTCGGCGAGCATCCGGCTAAGGGCTACGCCTCCCACGGTGAGTCGTGGTCGATGGTGCTGGCGCTGCGGCTTGCGTCGTTCGCGCTGCTGCGGATGGACGGTGACGACCCGGTGCTCATCCTGGACGACGTGTTCGCCGAGCTCGACTCGACCAGGCGTGAGCGGTTGGCCCACATGGTGGTCGATGCCGAGCAGGTGCTGGTGACCGCCGCAGTTGCTGACGACATTCCTTCCACCTTGTCCGGAGACCGGTTTACAGTCGAGGCAGGACAGGTGTTGGGTGACCCGGCCACCGATGGGGGTGACGTGTGAGCGACGAGACCGAATCCGACCTCTCCCGGTCACTCGTTGCCCAGGCGAAGGCTGCCGCCGCGTCCGCACCGGCCAGGGCTCGCCCCCGTCCCACGCGGCGCCGGCGCGGCGGGAATGACCCGGGGGCGTACTCCGGTCCTCGACCCGATGACCGCGATCCGCAGCCGATTGCGGCATCGGTCGACGATCTGGTGGTCGAGCGCGGATGGACCCAGCCGATCGCGGTGGGCGGGGTCGAAGGGCGGTGGGTCGAGATCGTGGGACCGGATGTCGCCGAGCACTGCGTCCCCGAGGAGTTCGAGGCCGGTCGACTCACCGTCCGGGCCGACTCGACCGCCTGGGCCACCCAGGTGCGGATGCTGGCCCCCACGCTGCTGGCCCGGCTCAATGACGACCTGGGGGCCGGCACGGTCACCCATCTCCAGGTTCAGGGCCCCCAGGGCCCGTCCTGGAAGAAGGGCAGGCTTCGGGTCAAAGGCAGAGGCCCGCGGGACACGTACGGATGACCGCGACCGGCTGAGGCGCTTCCAGAGACCCGAAATTACGCCATGCGCGTATGGAGGGTCGGCCCCCGGCTTGTCTGCGCCACCAGACCAGCGCCACGGGCCAGGAATAGGCATTCTGTCGGCGATACCGGGTAGAATCCGACGCACTGAACCGAACGGATCCGCCGACCGCTCGATCCCGCCTCACCCTCACCCTTGGGCCGCTCCGCAGCAGACGCTCAGTTGTTCACAACTGAGCACAGTTGGGCACGGAGTGGCCCTTGAACGGAGCCAACTGTTGTCCTACGACGCCACTGACATCCAGGTCCTCGAGGGCCTCGACGCGGTCCGTAAGCGCCCGGGCATGTACATCGGTTCCACCGGGGAGCGCGGCCTGCACCACCTGGTCTACGAGGTAGTCGACAACTCGGTCGATGAGGCGATGGCCGGCTACGCCGACGACATCAAGGTCACGCTTCGGCAGGACGGCGCCGTCACCGTCGTGGACAACGGGCGCGGTATCCCGGTCGACATGCACCCAGTTGAGAAGCGGCCAGCCGTCGAGGTCGTGCTCACCGTGCTGCACGCGGGTGGCAAGTTCGGTGGGGGTGGCTACTCGGTCTCGGGCGGACTGCATGGAGTGGGTGTCTCTGTCGTCAACGCTCTGTCGAGTCGACTCGAGGTCGAGGTGCATCGAGATGGTTTCGTCTGGCGCCAGAGCTACGAGCACGGTGTTCCCACCGCGCCGCTGGCCAAGGGCGAGGCAACCGCCATCACCGGTACGCGCGTCACCTACTGGGCAGACGAAGAGATATTCGACGACACGGTGTATTCCTTCGAGACACTCTCGCGGCGGTTCCAGGAGATGGCCTTCCTCAACCGGGCTCTCACCCTGGAGCTGATCGACGAGCGGGCACCAGCTGTCGACAGCCTGGGCGTCGAGGCCGAGGACGAGGACGTACGCCACGTCTCCTACTACTACGAGGGCGGCATTGCCGACTTCGTGCGTCACATCAACTCACGCAGCAAGACCGGCGTGGTGCACCCCAACGTGATCGAGTACGGAGCCGAAGACCTCGATCTCGGTATGAGTCTTGAGGTCGCCATGCAGTGGAATGGTGACTACATCGAGGGCGTGCACACCTTCGCCAACACCATCAACACCCATGAGGGTGGCGCCCACGAAGAAGGCTTCCGTACGTCGTTGACCTCGTTGATGAACCGGTACGCGCGCGAACGGTGGAACCTGCTCAAGGACAAAGACCCCAACCTTTCCGGTGAAGACATCCGTGAAGGGTTGACGGCCATCGTCTCGATCAAGCTGCGTGAGCCACAGTTCGAGGGCCAGACGAAGACCAAGCTGGGCAATGCTGAGGCGAAGACCTTCGTGCAGAAGGTCACCAATGAGCAGCTGGCCGCGTGGCTCGACGCCAACCCGGCCGAGGGCAAGGAGATCGCCCGTAAGTCCATCAATGCGGCGACCGCGCGGATCGCAGCGCGCAAGGCGCGCGACCTCGCGCGAAACCGCAAGGGACTGCTCGGTGGTGGGGGCTTGCCAGGGAAGCTGATCGACTGCTCGTCGAACATCCCCGAGGAGTGCGAGCTCTTTGTCGTCGAGGGCGACTCCGCCGGCGGTAGCGCCCGCAACGGCCGCAACCCTCAGACGCAGGCGATCCTGCCGATTCGCGGCAAGATCCTCAATGTCGAGAAGGCACGGATTGACCGAGTCCTGCAGAACAACGAGGTGCAGGCGATGATCTCGGCGCTCGGTACCGGGGTTCACGAAGAGTTCGACCTCGACAAGCTGCGCTACCACAAGATCGTGCTGATGGCAGACGCCGACGTCGACGGCCAGCACATTCGCACGCTGCTGCTCACGCTGCTCTTCCGGTTCATGCGACCACTCATCGAACAGGGCTACGTCTATCTGGCCCAGCCCCCGCTCTTCAAGATCAAGTGGTCTCGAGAAGAGGCTGACTACGCCTACACCGATCGTGAACGTGCAGCGTTGATGGAGGCTGGCGCCGCGGCGGGTCGCAAGCTTCCCAAGGAGGAGGGCATTCAGCGATACAAGGGCCTCGGCGAGATGAATGCCGACGAACTGTGGGAGACCACGATGGACGCTGACCGCCGTGTGTTGCTGCAGGTGACGCTCGAGGACGCCATCCAGGCCGACGAGACCTTCGCCACGTTGATGGGCGAAGACGTCGAGGCACGGCGCAAGTTCATCCAGCGGAACGCTCGTGACGTTCGCTTCCTCGACATCTAGACCATCTACCGACATCGAATGAACAGGGATCCCAGGTGACTGAGACCACCGACATGCCAGGCCCCGGCGGACGCATCGAACCGGTCGACCTGCAGGTCGAGATGCAGCGCTCGTACCTCGACTACGCCATGAGCGTCATCGTCTCGAGGGCGCTGCCGGACGTACGGGACGGCCTGAAACCGGTGCATCGTCGCGTCATCTACGCGATGTACGACGGCGGCTACCGACCTGACCGCAACTTCAGCAAGTGCGCGCGCATCGTCGGCGACGTCATGGGCAACTACCACCCGCACGGCGACAACGCGATCTATGACACCCTCGTGCGGCTCGCGCAGCCCTGGGCGTTGCGCTACCCACTGGTGCAGGGACAGGGCAACTTCGGTTCGCCCGGCAACGACGCAGCAGCTGCCATGCGGTACACCGAGGCCCGCATGGCCCCGTTGGCCATGGAGATGGTCCGCGATATCGACGAGGACACAGTCGACTTCGCACCCAACTACGACGGCCGAACCAACGAGCCAACCATCCTGCCGAGTCGGTTCCCCAACCTGTTGGTGAACGGCAGCGCCGGCATCGCCGTGGGCATGGCAACCAACATCCCGCCGCATAACCTGCGCGAGGTCGCATCAGGCGTCCAGTGGGCGCTGCAGCGACCCGATGCGACGCGCGAAGAGCTGCTGGAGGCACTGCTCGAGCGGATCAAGGGCCCCGACTTCCCGACCGGCTCGCTCATCGTCGGCCAACGAGGCATCGATGATGCCTATCGCACGGGCCGTGGACTCATCACGATGCGTGCGGTCATCGAGGTCGAAGAGATCCAGAACCGGGTGTGCCTGGTCATCTCCCAGCTGCCCTACCAGGTCAACCCCGACAACCTCGCCTTGAAGATCGCCGACCTCGTCAACAGCGGAAAGCTGCAGGGTATCGCTGACCTTCGCGACGACTCGTCGTCGCGAACCGGCATGCGCATCATCGTCGTGCTCAAGCGTGACGCGGTCGCGAAGGTCGTGCTGAACAACCTCTACAAGCACACCCAGCTTCAAGAGACGTTCGGCGCCAACATGCTGGCGTTGGTCGACGGCGTACCGCGAACGCTCACCCTCGACCAGTTCGTGACCAGCTGGATCGCCCATCAGATCGAGGTCATCCAGCGGCGCACCAGGTACCGGCTGCGCAAGGCCGAAGAACGCGCCCACATCCTACGTGCCCTGCTCAAGGCGCTGGACGCACTGGATGCCGTCATCGCTCTCATTCGCGCCAGTGCCACCGTCGACGACGCACGCGCCGGCCTGATGTCACTGCTCGAGATCGACGAGGTACAGGCCACTGCGATCCTCGACATGCAGCTTCGGCGGCTGGCTGCGCTGGAGCACCAAAAGATCACCGACGAGTACAACGACTTGATGTCGCGCATCGCCGACTACAACAACATCCTCGCGGACGAGGCCAGGCAACGGTCGATCGTGGGGGATGAGCTCGCCGAGATCGTCGACAAGTACGGCGACGAGCGGCGTACCGAGATCATTCCCTTCGACGGCGACATGTCGATCGAAGACCTGATCGCCGAAGAAGATCTGGTCATCACGATCACCCGCGACGGCTACGCCAAGCGCACCAAGGCCGACCTCTACCGCGCGCAACGCCGTGGTGGCAAGGGAGTTCGTGGCGCGGCGCTGAAGCAGGACGACATCGTCGAGCACTTCTTCACGACCACCACCCATCACTGGCTGCTGTTCTTCACCAACCAGGGTCGGGTCTACCGGGCCAAGGCATTCGAGCTTCCCGATGCCGGCCGCGACGCCCGTGGGCAGCACGTTGCAAATCTGCTTGCCTTTCAGCCCGACGAGCAGATCGCGCAGGTGCTCGACCTCAAGGACTACGAGCAGTCCCCCTACCTCGTACTGGGCACGCGTGCAGGAATGGTCAAGAAGACGCGCCTCGGTGAGTACGACTCCAACCGCAGCGGCGGTGTTATCGCGATCAACCTGCGCGAGGACGACGAGGTCATTTCAGCGCTCCTGTGCAGCGCCGATGACGACCTGCTTCTGGTGTCACGAAAAGGGCAGTCGGTGCGGTTCCACTCCGACGACGCCACCTTGCGCCCGATGGCGAGGGCAACCCAAGGCGTCATCGGCATGAAGTTCCGTGGCAGCGACGAGCTGCTGGCCATGGACGTCGCCCACGACGACTCGTACGTCGTCACCGTCACCGACGGCGGCTTCGCCAAGCGCACCTCGGTCGCCGAGTGGACTCCGAAGGGGCGTGGGATTCTCGGGGTCAAGGCCATGCGGTTGGCAAACGACGAACGGGGCTCGCTGGTCGGAGCGATCGTGGCAGATGAGGGTGATGAGATCTTCGCCATCAAGTCCAGCGGAGAAGTCATCCGCACCTCCGTCGGACAGATCCGGGCCACCGGCCGCGACACCATGGGTGTCACCTTGACCTCCGTCGGTGATGGTGATGCGGTGGTGGCGGTCACTCGAAATCCCGAGGCCGACGTCTCGGACGTTCCCGAGGCTACGTCTGAGACAGAGCCCGAAACCGGATCTGAAGAGGTTGAAACCCCATGACGACGACGAGCGGGGGGCGTCCCACCAGCGAAACGAATCCTCCGCCGGAGGCCACTGCTCGTCCGGCCTCCTCCTCGGGCACAGTCGTCCAGTCGATGGGTCAGCCGGGCCCACGATCGCGCCGACGACGGCTGACCATCACCCGGATCGACCCGTGGACCGTCCTCCGGCTGTCGTTCCTGCTCAGCATCGCCACCGCTGTGATCACAGTCGTGGCGTTGATCGTGCTCTGGTCGATGCTCTCGACGGCCGGTGTCTTCGATTCGGTGGACGGCACCCTCGACTCGGTGTTCGGCGACAGCGCCCTGACCATCACCCAGTACTTCGGGTTTGGCCGCGTTCTGTCCATCTCACTCCTGATCGGAGCGATCGACATCGTGCTCATCACAGCGCTGGCGACGATCGGGGCCTTCTTGTTCAACCTTGCGGCCAGCCTCGTTGGTGGCCTGGAAGTATCGGTCATTGACGAGGGCTGAGGGCGCGGTGCCCAGTTTTGGGGGCATCGCCTGGTCAGGTAGCCTTCACGTTCGGCACGGGCCTATAGCTCAGCTCGGTTAGAGCGCTTCCCTGATAAGGAAGAGGTCGATGGTTCAAGTCCATCTAGGCCCACT
>JAHELE010000185.1 GCA_024644345.1 Actinomycetes bacterium
ACGTTCTATTTGGTCAAAGGACGTCGCTGGCCAGCAGTGCTCGCAGCCGCTGGCGGAGCGCTTGCCCTGGCGGTGATCGCCGGAACCGTGGCGGCCGGCTGGTTCGTGCAGCGTGCGCTTCCTCAGACGGCCGGCACCCTTTCAGTAGCGGGGCTCGTCGACGACGTGGAGGTGCTGCGAGACGCGCGAGGAGTCCCCACGGTGGTGGCCGACACCAGTCACGACCTCTTCTTTGCGCAAGGGTTCGTTCACGCTCAAGACCGGTTCTGGGAGATGGACGTGCGACGCCACATCACGTCAGGGCGGCTCTCAGAGATGTTCGGCGACGCACAGGTCGAGACCGACACGTTCGTGCGAACGCTCGGGTGGCGACAGGTTGCCGAGGCTGAGCTTGCACAGCTGGACGCCGACACGTTGGATGCGCTGAACGCCTACGCGGATGGGGTGAATGCCTACTTGGCCGATCGCAGCCCTGCCGAGGTGAGTCTGGAGTACTCGCTGTTGGCCGTGACTGCGCGCGGCTACGAGATCGAGCCATGGACACCGGCTGACTCGGTGTCCTGGCTCAAGGCGATGGCATGGGACCTGCGATCCAACCTCGAGGAAGAAACCGATCGGGCCTTGCTGACGCCGATCGTGCAGTCGCGGGTGGCCCAGCTGTATCCGCCCTATCCCTTTGACCGCCACCAGCCGATCGTGACCCAGGGGTCGGTCGTGGCCGGGCGGTTCGGCCCGAAACCGGTAGCCGAGGGCCACGGTGCCGCCCCCGGGCTCGCCCCCCTTCTGCCTGACCTCTTCTTGCGCGCTACCCGTGGGACTGAACTGCTCGATCGATGGTTGGGCGCCTACGGCCCGGGAGTGGGCTCGAACTCTTTCGCGGTCACGGGTGAACGGTCGGCAAGCGGTGGTGCATTGCTGGCCAACGATCCACACCTGGCGCCGAGCCTTCCTGGTATCTGGTACCAGATGAACTTGCACTGCCGAATCGTGGATGCAGCCTGCCCCTACACGGTGGGTGGGTTCACCTTCTCGGGGCTGCCCGGTGTGGTCATCGGACACAACGATGCGATTGCCTGGGGCTTCACGAACAACGGTTCCGACGTGATGGATCTGGCATATGAGGCGCTCAACGGTGACCGGTATGTGCGCGACGGCGACCTCATTCCCCTCGAGACGCGCACCGAGATGATCGAGGTTGCTGGCGGCAAGCCTGTCGAGATCACCATCCGGTCAACGGAGTGGGGCCCGCTGATCTCCGACGTGAGTGACCGGCAGGCTGCCGTCGTCGAGAACTCATTTATCCCGGCCGACCTTCCTGGCGAAGCCGACGAGGTGGGACTGGCGCTGAAGTGGACGGCCCTTACTCCCGGTAGGACCGCCGACGCGATCCTCGCTCTCAACCGGGCAACGAACTTCGATGAGTTCCGCACCGCTGCTGTGACGTTCGAGGTGCCGAGCCAGAACATGTTGTACGCCGACATCGACGGGCACATCGGCTACCAGATGCCAGGAAAGATTCCCGTGCGTGGCATCGGCGAGGGAGCGGCGCCGGTCCCCGGCTGGAGCTCCATGAGCGGGTGGAAGCGGTACATCCCCTTCAGCCAGCTGCCCTGGGTCTTCGACCCGCCAGAGCAGTACATCGTCGCCGCAAACCAAGCCGTGGTCGATGAGAGCTACCCCTACCTGCTGACTCGCGACTGGGGGTACGGGTACCGCAGCCAACGCCTGGTCGATCTGATCGAGTCTTCGGAACCGCTGACACCTGCGTCGGCCGCCGACCTGATGACCGACACGCAGAACGGGTTCGCCCCGGTCTTGGTCACCGACCTGTTGGAGGTGGATGAGGCGCTGCTCGACTCCGACACCCGGCAGGCGCGTGAGCTGCTGGTCGACTGGGACTACCGGCAGGACGCTGACTCGTCGGGCGCTGCCTTCTACAACGCGGTGTGGCGTCACCTGCTGGCTGGCGTCTTCCACGACGAGCTCACCGGAGACCTGCGACCGGATGGGGGAGACCGCTGGTTCGAGGCGATGCAGCTGGTCCTCAACGACAAGCAGGTGAACTGGTGGGATGACGTCAGGACTCCCGACGATGTCGAGCTTCGAGGTGAGGTGATGGCGGCGGCGATGGCCGATGCCACCGCGGAACTCACCGAGAAGCTCGGCGACGATCCGCAGACATGGCGGTGGGGCGATCTGCACCAGCTCGAGCTTGTGAACGCCACGTTCGGCAGTAGCGGAATCGCACCCCTGGAGGCTCTCTTCAACCGTGGGCCCTACTCGACTGCCGGTGGTGAGGGCATCGTCAACGCGACCGGCTGGTACCCCCCCGACGGCTACGGGGTGGACTGGGTGCCGTCCATGCGGATGGTGGTCGACCTCAGCGACCTCGACGGATCACGCTGGGTACAGCTCACCGGCCAGAGCGGCCATGTGTTCGACCCGCACTACACCGACCAGGTGGAGGCATGGGCGAACGGTGACACCTACCCGTGGCCGTTCTCCGACGTCGCGGCCCGCGACAGCGCGTCCGAAACCCTGGTCCTCATGAGTGGGTAGGGGGCAGCACTCCGTTCACGCGGCGATCGTGTGCTTCCTCGGGGAGCGGGTCGGTCAACCGCTCATCGGGAAAGACGATCGCCAGCACCGGGGTGCTCTCGGGCACGTGAAGCAGCGCCCGGTCGTAGCAGCCGGCCCCTTGGCCGAGCCGGCGCCCATCGGCATCCACCGCGAGAGCCGGGACGAGCACGATGTCGACGTCGGCGAGGGCGGCCACGCCCAGACGTGGTCCGGTTGGCTCCCGGAGCCCGTAGCCAGCGGCCCGTAGGTCGCCCTCCCCGGTGTAGGCGGCCCAGTCGAGTGAGAAGTCCTCCAGTGTGATCGGCAGAACCACCTCGATCCCCTGGCTCGTGAGAGCGGTGAGCAGAGGAAGGGTGTCTGGCTCGTCCCCCACTCCGACGTAGCAGCTCACACGCCGGGTACCGGCCGGCGGTTCCCAGGCCGCGAGGGCCTCGGCGAAGTCGGCGCGTTGGGGGCTGGAGCGGCGAGCCCGCGCGTCGCGCATCTGCCGGCGAAGTCGTTGCTTGTCAGTCGCGGCTGAGGGGATGGTGCCTGGAGTGGCACGGTTGGGCTGCTCCGAATGGGTCATCGGACCATCATGGACC
>JAHELE010000186.1 GCA_024644345.1 Actinomycetes bacterium
GTTCCTAGTGCGCGACTACCTTGATTGAGCCTCAGTCACTCCTAGCTGAGAACCTACGTTCATCAAAGAGGTGGCCTTAGGTCGTGGGACTCACGGTCTGATGTTCTGATTCAGTCGAAACAGATTGGTTGGATCGAATCGGCGCTTGACTGACACGAGCCGCTCGTAGGTCCTGTCTCCGTACGCCTTACGCGTCGCCTCCTGGCTTACGTCAGACTGCTCGTTGATGTAGTTGCCAGCCAAGGAAAGCTTGCTCAGGCCCTCTGCAGTGTGACGCCCCCAGCTCAGACATCTCTCATCGTCATCTGGATGGTCCCAGACACCGTTGACGACCCAGTAGAACGACGCACTTCGCCCGGTGTACGCGGTCGCATCTTCTTCTACGTCCGCTACGGCACCACCCAGTTGAATCACGTACACGTCGCAGTCGAGGTTGGGTGCCCTGTTGACACTCTGGACCAGCCACTCGATGGCGGGCGGGTCGATGGCTGGGAGGAAGCCACCCTTGGCGTAGTAGCGCCGTCCCCACGGCAACGCCAGGTCGGATGCGCGTTGCAGCTCCCAGAATGTCGAGCGAACCGTTTCGTTCGGGGCGACTCCGCCCAGCTGGGCGAATGGTTCGAGAGCGGAGTCGGTCTGATCTTCGGGCCCATACCAGACCGCCTTCATACGTAAGGTGTCGCGGCTCAGCATGAAGCCCGTCGAAAGCTCACGGGGGGTGCCCGCGGTGCGATCGGCATATGAGCTCAGCACCGACTCTGCCTGTTCAGTCGAATAGAACGATGTGGAAGCCATCCCGAAGGGCAGCGGGCGCGTTCGGAACTGGAAGCTTGTTACAACTCCAAAGTTGCCACCCCCGCCCCGAATCGCCCAAAAGAGCTCTGGCTCGCTTGCCTCGTCCACAGTCAAAAGGGAGCCGTCAGCCAGGGCCAGGTCGACAGCCAGCAGGTTGTCGATCGTCAACCCGTATCGGCGACTGTTCCACCCCATCCCACCCCCGAGGGTGAGCCCACCCGCGCCGGTATGGGACACGACCCCGGCGGGGACAACGACATCGAATGGCATGGTTGCGGCATCGACGTCGCCAAGGAGAGCGCCGCCGCCGACACGAGCGGTTCCCTCGGCGATGTCTACATCGACAGCAGCGATGCGCGAAAGGTCCAACAGCACTCCGTCGTCACAGGTGGAGTGACCGGGGAAGCTGTGACCCCCGCCCCGGATCGCCAAGGGCACCTCTGCATCAGCGGCCAGGGTGACAGCACGTTGTACGTCCGTGGAACTGGCAGCTCGCACGATGACGGCCGGACGGCGGTCAAACAGGCCGTTCCAGACACGCCGACGCTGGTCATACTCACCGTCATCCGGCCCCAGAACTTGACCTTCGATCCCTGCATGTCGAGCCAATTCGAGAACTGGTTGAACCGTCATGGGAAACCCCAAATCATCTGAGTCCAGGCGGAACGTAGCAGCCCTCAGGCTGTTGGAGAAGGCCTCCGCTAGCTTCACGAAGACTTCGCGGGCGTCGAGCAGCAGCTCGTTGGAGGCAGAGGGGGACCAAGTTGATCTTGACAGGAGAATCGATCTGGAGTAAATCGTGGCGGAGGCTATGCGGCCTGCTCATAAGGGGGGAGTCCTGGAGGTAGCGCCGTGGGCACTGAAGCATCTGAGAGCACGGGGTTTGTGAACGTCCCAGCGCCCGACCGAAGGCGTGCCATTGACACCCTCGTGACCGCCTTCGCGGTAGACCCGGTCTTGCGCTGGTTCTACGCAGAGCCTTGGCGATACCTGGCTCACTACGGTGACTTCGTCGAGAAGTTCGGGGGACAAGCGTTCGGCGAGGGGACTGCCTGGGTGCTCGGAGATTTCCAGGCGACCGCGGTCTGGCTCTCTCCGTCCACGAAGCTTGACGAGGACGCGATCGTGCACCACCTGGAACAGACCGTTGCTCCCCAGGAACTCGGAGATCTCCTGGATGTTGTTGGCCAGATGGACGGCGGACATCCTCCCAAACCCCACTGGTACCTGGCGTGGATTGGTGTGGACGTGGCCATGCAGGGGCGCGGGCTGGGCGACGAACTCTTGGCGCGTTGCCTACAGGTCGTTGACGCCGATAGTGCGCCGGTCTATCTGGACAACACGAATCCGCGCAATGTGCCGTTCTACGAACGACATGGTTTCCGGGTTACCGGTCAGTCGCAGGCGGGGGCATGTCCACCGATCATCGGAATGCTGCGGGACACCCAGTAGTCGCAGAGGTCATCTCCGTCCCTGAGTTTGACCCGTTCGTTGAGGTTTCCGCCAGGCGCTGAGGCTCGCGGGTTTCAGGGTCGTGCGCTTGAACCACGCGGGTACGTCGAGGTCGGTTCGTGTTTGGTGTCCAACTAGGAGTCGGGGGTAACGATCAGACAGAACTCATTGCCCTCAGGGTCAGCCATGACGCGCCAGCTGAAGCCATCTTCTGAGTAGTCGGCGCCTGGAAGTTGTCGTCCACCGAGTGCTGCGACGTGAGAAGCGGCAACTTCGATGTCTTTGACACGAACGTCCAGGTGCAGGCGGTTCTTGCCTTGCTTGGCCTCAGGCACTCGCTGAAAAATCAACCTGGGGCCACTTGGGGTCACCGGAGCAAGCGGCTGGTACTGGACCGGATCCTCGAGTGCTTCGCCGACTTCCACATCCAGCACTGACTCCAGAAGGCTGCCAGACGTGTGGGGTCAGAGCAGTCGACAATGATCCACGCCAACCCGCCAACCCGCCAACCGCTGCCACGGGAGGCAGGCTACACCGACGAGACATCTGCGATGCGAAGAACCAGTGGCGCTGCCAGATCCTCTCAGCCCAGCACGCGACGCCGCTTCCGTCCTGCCAAGTTGTTAGTGTTTCGAACGATGCCATGTGTGCACGCCACAGCCCCGAAGGCTCGCGATCCTGAGAATCTCAGTCCAGGATATTGCACCGCACAGCGCTCATGACCTGCGTGCTTGGCACGCGTGGTCGCACAGCGCATAGCGGTTCCTAGTGCGCGACTACCTGGACTAGCGTCCAGCGGTGCTCCGCGGCACGTTTGCAGGTCGAGGGCCAGCGCCTGACGGTCCACCTCTTGCCGTGGACGCTCGAGGGCCCCACAATCGCGACGTGGACGCCCAGACGC
>JAHELE010000187.1 GCA_024644345.1 Actinomycetes bacterium
ACGGTGGCATCACGTTCTCGGGCGACATCGTCAAGGCGATCGTGGCGGGGGCGTCCACGGTGATGCTCGGATCGTTGCTCGCCGGCACCGAGGAGAGCCCCGGCGAGATGGAGCTGTTCGAGGGTCGGCGCTACAAGAGCTACCGCGGGATGGGCTCGATGGGAGCGATGACCGGCGACAGCCAGGATCGCTACGCCACCGGTCAGTCGTCGAGCGGTTCCACCGCCGTCGGCGCAGGGTCGAACAAGCTGGTGCCAGAAGGCATCGAGGGACGGGTGCCCTATGCCGGTCCCCTCGGAGAGGTCGTCTACCAACTCGTCGGTGGCCTCCGCTCTGGCATGGGCTACGCCGGCGCAGCGACGCTCGAGGCGCTGCGAGGAGCCCGTTTCATGCGTGTCACCGCCGCAGGGCGCGAGGAGTCGCACCCGCACGACGTGACGATCACCAAAGAAGCGCCGAACTAC
The DNA here is from genome assembly GCA_024644345.1 of Actinomycetes bacterium. GTDB lineage: Bacteria > Actinomycetota > Actinomycetes > JAHEKZ01 > JAHEKZ01 > JAHEKZ01. Next base: position 465 of record JAHELE010000187.1, read on the forward strand.
CAACGTTCCTGAGGACGGCGACCACACCCGGCAAACATGTTCGGAATCGGTCGCGAAACGAACGATTCCACGCAGATTTCGGTGGTGAGTCCGACCTGCAGCGCTGGTCAGGCGAGCTTTTCGACGAACGCTTCGAGTTGGCGCAGGTTGCGACACTCGTAGACGCCGTCGGTGTGGGTGCCGTACTCGCCGACGATCGAGTCGCCGGTGTTCCAGTAGCTGCGCGGCTCGGGGTTCAACCAGTACACGTGGCGAGCCTTCTGGGCGATCTCCTTGACCACCCAGGCCTGGCTGGCGTGGTAGTTGTTACGAGCGTCGCCCAGTAACAACACGGTGGACTTCGGGCCGATGTCCTTGCCGTATCGCTCCCAGAACACTTCGAACGCGTGGCCGTAGTCGGAGTGACCGTCGACCCACACGACATCGGCTTCGGTGTTCACCCGGTGGATCGCTTCGGTGATGTCCTCGGTGGCCTTGAAGTAGTCGGTGACCTCGTCGATGCCGTCGATGAACACGAACGAACGAACCTTGCTGAACTGGTTCTGGATCGCATACACGAGCATCAGCGTGAAGCGGGCGAACGCTGCGACCGAACCGGAGATGTCGGCGACCACGATCAGTTCGGGCTTGGCCGGACGCGGGTACTTGAACTTCGGTTCAGCCGGCACACCTCCGTAGCTGAGCGAGTGGCGCACCGTATTGCGGAAGTCGAGCGGGCCCTTGCGGCCATGGCGCCGCTTGCGCGCCAGCCGGGCCGCCAACTTGCGGGTCAGCGGGTAGAGCGACTTCTTCAGCGCCTGCATCTCGTCACGCGATGCGTGCATGAACTCGACGTCTTCGGGTAGCGGCTTGCGCAGCGTCTTGGCCATGGCCTCGGCACCACGGTCGGCCACCAACCGGCGGCGGATCTCGGCTTCGATCTCGCCCTTGAACTTCTCGATGCGGTCCTCGAACTCTTCCTTCTCGAGACGCTCTTCGAGCGACGTCAGGTCGCCGTCAGCGTCCTGACGGGCCTGGTCCATCATCTTCTCGAGCATGCCGTCGAGGTCGAGGTTCCGCAGTGTGCGGTACAGGTAGTAGGTACCCCCGACGGGGCGGCCGGGCTCCATGCCGGCGAAACGCTGGACCGACTGCTTGGCCATCGCCCGCATCATGCCCTGGTCGCCGTTCATCAATGCCGACATCAGCATCTGGGCGATCTCTTCGGGGGTGAGGTTCTCCATCCCCCCGGCGCCACCCTGGCCCTCTTGCTGCTGTTCCTGCAGCTCACGCCACAGTTCGTCGATGTCGGTGTCGTCGTCGCCGCCCTGGACCAGCTTGTATTCGGGGCCGCGGAGGCTGAAGTAGACCTCGAACACGGTCTCGAAGCTGCGCCAGTGGGCGTGGTTCTTGATCAGCGTGGCACCGAGGGCGTACTTGAACGCTTCCCGATCCTCGATCGGGATGTGCTGCACAGCCTCCATGGCGTCGAGGTTCTCCGTGAGGCTGACGGGCAGCCCCGCGTTGCGGAGTTCGACGACGAAGCCGTTGAGCAGATCGAGCATCAGCAGTCAGTCCGAGGTGACGTCACTCGTCGACGGACAGCTCTTTGGCCGCCTTCGCGATGTCGGTCTGGTACTTGAGGAGCACGTTGAGCGTGTCCTTCGCGGTCTGCTCGTCGATGGTGTCGATGTTCAGCAGCATCAAGGTGCGAGCCCAGTCGAGGGTCTCCGACACACTCGGAGCCTTCTTGAGGTCGAGCTGGCGGATCGAGCGCACGATGCGGGCGACCTGATCGGCGAGGTGCTCGGTGATGTCGGGCACCTTCGCGAGCACGATTTCCTTCTCGCGTTCGAGCTGCGGGTAGTCGACGTGCAGGTAGAGACACCGACGCTTGAGCGCCTCGGACAGCTCACGGGTGTTGTTCGACGTGAGGAACACCAGCGGGATCTGCGTCGCGGTGATGGTGCCCAACTCGGGGATCGACACCTGATAGTCGGACAGGATCTCGAGCAGCAGCGCCTCGGTCTCGACCTCGACGCGGTCGACTTCGTCGATCAGGAGCACCACCGGGTCGGTGGCGGTGATCGCCTCGAGCAGCGGGCGGGTGAGCAGGAACTCGTCGGAGAAGATGTCGTCTTTGATCTCGGTCCAGTCCTCACCCTGTTCGCCACGCTCGGTCTGGATTCGGAGCAGCTGCTTCTTGTAGTTCCACTCGTAGAGGGCTTTGCTCTCGTCGAGACCCTCGTAGCACTGCAGACGGATGAGGCGGGCGTCGGTGATCTCGGCGATCGACTTGGCCAGCTGGGTCTTGCCGGTACCTGCGGGACCCTCGACCAGGATCGGCTTCGACAGCCGGTCGGCGAGGTAGGCAACACCTGCGATGCCCTCGTCAGCCAGGTAGTTCACGTCACGTAGGGCGTCGCGTACCGACTGGACGCTCTCGAAACGGGGGGTGGTGCTGCCGGGCGCTCCGGCATCCGTGGTGGTCATGGAATCCGACGCTACCCGGCGCCTTGACCCGCGGGTCAATTGGGACGACGTACGGTGGCGTTCATGCCCGGAACATCGTTCGATCGTGTCGCTGCCATCTACGACGAGACACGCGGCGGCGAACGACGGGGTGATCGCTTCGCCGACTCGCTCGTTCCTTGGCTCGACGGACCCCGAGTGGTCGAGCTCGGAGTCG
>JAHELE010000075.1 GCA_024644345.1 Actinomycetes bacterium
GCCCCTGCCGCACCGGCGGCCCCCGCGGCGCGACCTGCGCCTGCTGGAGACGTCGGCTACGTGACGCCGCTGGTGCGGAAGCTGGCCGCCGAGTACGCCGTCGACCTGTCGTCGGTCACCGGTACCGGTGTCGGCGGAAGAATCCGCAAGCAGGATGTCCTCGACGCCGCGAAACTGGTGGCGCAACGCTCGGCGCAGGCGTCCGCAGCGTCCCCCGCAGCACCGGCCCGCCAGGCGGCGACTCCGTCGCCGCTCCGGGGACGCACCGAGCCGATGTCGCGGCTCCGCAAGGTGATCGCCGAGCGTCTGGTCACGTCACTCCGGGAATCGGCCCAGCTGACCACGGTGATCGAGGTGGACGTCACCCGCATCGCCATGCTGCGCAACCGCGCAAAGAACGACTTCGCCGAGCGCGAGGGCGTCAAGCTCAGTTTCCTGCCGTTCTTCGCCAAGGCCACGGTCGAGGCGCTCAAGGTGCATCCGTCCCTGAACGCCAGCATCGACGCGGAAGCCGGAACGGTGACCTACCACGACGTCGAGAACCTGGGCGTGGCGGTCGACACCGAGAGAGGACTGCTCGTCCCGGTGATCCAGAACGCCGGCGATCTCAACATCGCTGGCCTGGCCAAGCGGATCGCCGACATTGCCAGCCGAACCAGGTCGAGCACTATTTCGCCCGACGAGCTGTCCGGAGGCACGTTCACCCTGACCAACACCGGTAGCCGCGGTGCGCTCTTCGACACCCCGATCATCAACCAGCCGCAGGTCGCCATCCTCGGCACCGGAGGGGTCGTCAAGCGTCCGGTGGTCATCACCGACGAGACGGGCGCCGACTCGATCGCGATCAGGTCCATGGTCTTCCTGGCCCTCACCTACGACCACCGCCTGGTCGATGGGGCCGATGCCGCAAGATTCCTGGTCACGCTCAAGGAACGGCTCGAGGAAGGCGCCTTCGAGGGCGACCTCGGCATCTGACTCCACACCTTTGGGGAGATCTTGGGTCGCTATGACGACGCGGAGTTTCCCCAAACATGTGCGGTGGGCCCTCTCGACGGGCGAAATGGAGCCGGACGCGGCACGATGATCTTGTGAAGATTGCCATCACCGGCGCCAGCGGGCTCATCGGCACAGCAGTCCGTCAGTCACTCGAGACGGACGGCCACCAGGTACTCCGCCTGGTGCGCCGTGAACCCGTCGACCCGAACGAGGTGACGTGGGATCCCAAGGGCGGGTACGTGGACGCCACTGGGCTTGCCGGAACCGATGCCGTCGTCCATCTGGCCGGCGCCGGGGTCGGCGACCGGCGCTGGACCGCGTCCTACAAGCGAGAGATCCGCGACAGCCGCATCCTGGGTACCCGCACACTGACGAAGGCCTTGGTCGCTCTCGACCCGCGTCCGTCGGTCCTCGTCTCCGGGTCAGCCATCGGCTACTACGGCGACACAGGGGACGCTGCGGTCGACGAGGACTCCCCCGTCGGTGATGGATTTCTTGCCACGGTGGTAGCCGCCTGGGAGGCATCGGCTGCGCCGGCGTCTGATGCGGGGATCCGAGTGGTTCACCCGCGAACTGGCCTGGTCGTGGCGGGGCACGGTGGCGCCTGGGGCCGGCTGTGGCCGTTGTTCCGAATCGGCGTAGGCGGCAAGCTCGGCAGCGGACGCCAGTACTGGAGCTTCGTGTCGCTCCGGGACGAGGTGCGTGCCATCCGCAGCATGATCGATGACGCCAGCATGAGCGGTGCCTACAACGTCACCGCGCCCAACCCGGCGACGAACGCCGAGATCACCAAGGCGATGTCTGAGCTTCTGCACCGCCCGGCCTTTGCCCAGGTTCCGAGCTTCGTCCTGAAGTCCGTCCTCGGCGAGATGTCGCAGGAGGTGCTCGGTAGCGCCCGGGTGTTGCCGAAGCGCCTGCTCGAAGCGGGCTTCACCTTCGATGACCCGACTATCGCCGACGCCTTGCGCGCCGCGCGCCCCGAGCTCATCAAGGACTGACCGACTCACCTAGGCTCGGTGGATGGCTCGCTACGTCATCGACGCTCCCACTCTGGTTCATCTGGTGGACAACGACCTGACCGTCAACCCAAGCCATCAACTGGTTGCGCCCAACTCCGTGCGGTCTGAGGCACTCACCATCTTGCTTGACGACGTTGTGCACGGACGCCGCAGCGAGAAGGCGGCTCTCGAGACCCACGAGCGAATGACTGCCTGCAAGATTCGACTGCTCGGTGATCGAGTCTCGCGTCGGACGGCTTGGCAGATCGCCAGGCAAAACGACTGGAGCACCCTTCGAGACGCCGAGTACTTGGCAATCACCCGGCTTCAGGCCGACGCCCTGGTTACCGTGGATCCACGTCTGAAGGCGAGGGCTGCGAACGTTGTTCACCTCAGTTCCCTCGAGGCGCTCCTGACGACGGCGTAGCGCGGCCGGTTCGTCGGCAAACCCCCAGCGGTGCCGGATCGCTCCACGCGAGCAACCACCAGAGCAGGTCAGCGTCGTCGCGGCGTCCGGCGGACTCCCACGAAAGCATTCGCGCTCTGGCCGACATACCCAGATGCCTGCCTAGACGGATCAGCCCCACCCAGTCGTCGTGCGGCGTCCAGGCCGGTGGCGGTCGAGCGTCGACCAGATGGGGGCGCCCTCGTTCGTCCACCAGCACGTGGGCGGGATGAACCGGTCCGAAAACGCTACCGTGGGCGTGAAGCTGCACCAGCTCGAGACCGAGCCCCACCAGCAGTGTGACGACCTGTCCGTCAGTGAGACTCTGCGGCGTCATCGGCTCACTGTGCCGCCTGCCGACGCGGCGGGGCGCGGATCACCCGTTGTCCACAGACATCGGCGCTGCACGGAGCGGTCGGACCGCCTACGCTCGCCGACGTGCCCAACCGCGGAGAGCCAGACGCCGACGTCATCGTCGTCGGAGCCGGCCTGGCGGGCCTGGTCGCCGCCCGCACGCTGACAGACGCCGGCCTTCACGTTCGCGTTCTCGAGGCGTCGGACCGCGTCGGCGGGCGGGTCCGCACCGACGAGGTCGACGGCTATCGGCTGGACCGAGGGTTCCAGCTGTACAACCCCGCCTACCCCGAGGGACGTCGCCAGCTCGACCACGACACCCTGCGGCTTCGACCGTTCACCAGGGGCGCCGTCCTGCTCCTCGGCGGCCACCGGGTCAAACTGGCTGACCCCCGCGACGTTCCGCGCTGGTCGGTCAACGCGCTGCGGGCACCACTCGGGTCGATCAGGCAACGCGTGGCGCTGGCGGGGTACCTCCGCCGGTGCGCCACCACCCGAGCGTCCCGGCTGACCCATCAGCTCGACGACACCACAGCCTCCGCTCTAGCCTCAGCGGGCGTGGCCCCGGCTGCCATTGCGCACCTGCTACGACCATTCCTCACCGGCGTGTTCCTGGAGCCCGATCTCGTCACCTCTCGACGCTTCCTCGACGTCGTCCTGCGGGCGTTCATGCACGGCACACCCTCGGTTCCGGCCCACGGAATGGGCACGATCGCTGACCAGCTCGCCTCACACCTCGGGGACGGAACACTGGCGTACAACCACCCGGTGCGCCAGGTGCGGGCGCGGGGCGTCGAGACCGACTCCGGCGCACTCACCGGTCGTGCCGTCATCGTGGCCACCGATCCACGCGCAGCGGCACAGCTGCTTCCACAACTGCCCACACCGGAAATGAACGGCGTCACCACCTGGTACCACACCACCGACGATCTCGGCATCGCCGACGGACGCCCCGTGCTGCACCTCGACGGCGAAGCCGCCGGCCCGGTCGTGAACACCGTCGTGGTCAGCCACGCCGCCCCCGCGTATGCCCCGTCGGGGCGAGCCCTGATCGCGTCATCGGTCCTGGGCACGGGTGGCGCCGCCGACGACGAGACCGCCGTGCTCCACCACGCATCCCTGCTGTACGGGACGAGCACACAAGGCTGGGAGAGGGTCGGTGTCTACCGCATTCCCGATGCACTTCCGGCGATGATGCCCCCACACGACTTCCGCCAAGCCGTGTCACTGGGCGACGGTCTCTTCGTTGCGGGAGACCACCGAGACAGCTCGTCGATCCAAGGGGCAATGGTGTCCGGACGACGGACGGCGCAGGCCGTCCTGAGCCGCCTAGGAGAGCGCAGATGACCACACCCAGAATCATGGCAACGTCGGGTGGCTTCCTGCCTGGCGACCGCTACACAGTCGCCACACCCGGCGAGTCGATGCGCAGGATGTTGGCGCTGACGGGCAAGCAACGCCCCCGCCTGACCTTCGTGATGACCGCCAGCGGCGACGATCGCAGCTACCTCACCCGTTCGTACGCAGCGTTCCGCGGATGGAGCGTCGAGCTGAACCACCTCGAGCTCTTCACCATGCCGAATCTTGACCCCCGCACCGCGATTCTCGAGTCCGATGCCCTATGGGTGGGCGGCGGATCCGTCGCGAACCTTCTCGCCGTGTGGCGTGTGCACGGCCTGGACGACGTGATGCGTGAGGCATGGGAGTCCGGCGTGGTGCTGGGTGGCGTCAGCGCCGGGTCCCTCTGCTGGCACACGGGTGGCACGACCGACTCCTTCGGTCCGGAACTGCGCGCGGTCACCAACGGGCTCGCCCTCCTGCCCTACGCGAATGGGGTCCACTACGACTCCGAGGTACAGCGGCGACCGCTGCTACACCAGCTGGTGGCTGACCGAACGTTGGGTGCGGCCTATGCGACGGACGACCGAGTGGGTCTTCTCTACGAAGGCACCGAACCAGTCGAGGTCGTTGCCGACCAACCGGCAGCCTTCGGCAACGGGGCTGCCCCTTCTCAGCCGATGGCCTACCGCGTCGAACTGGTCGGAGGCGAGGTCGTCGAAACCGCGCTGCCCCCCGGCCCGGTCAGTTCCAGCTCCGGGATGTAGGGGACGCCTGCAGCCTGCTGCTGCTGAGGGCTGGCGTCCGATTGACGCATCAGCTTCGACGGCCACCATATTCGACCGCCGATCTCGTACGACAACGCAGGCACCAGCAGAGAGCGCACGATCAAGGTGTCGATCAGCACACCTGCGGCAACGGCGAAGCCGATCTGCTGCAGCACAACGAGGGGAAGCACGCCGAGGACCAGGAACGTCGCTGCAAGAACCACCCCGGCACTGGTGATGACACCGCCGGTGACCGCGAGCCCCTTGAGCAGCCCGGGACGGGTGCCCAGCTTCAATGACTCCTCGCGCACACGGGTCATCAGGAAGATGTTGTAGTCGATCCCGAGGGCCACGAGGAAGACGAACGTGAAGAGGGGGAACGACGCGTCCTCGCCGGGGAAGCCCCGTAGGTCGAAGGCGATCGCGGACAGACCCAACGTGGCGAAGTACGACAGCACCACGGTGCCGATCAGCAGTACGGGGGCCAGGATCGCCCGGAGCAGGATCATCAAGATGACGAAGATGACCAGCAGCACCAGCGGTATGACCACCTTGTTGTCCCTGATGCTCGCCTGCTGGGTGTCGTAGTTGACTGCGGTCGTGCCACCGACCAGTGCATCCGTGCCCGCAACGTCATCGAGGACACTGCGCATCTCGACGACGGTTGCCTCGGCGGCGTCCGAGTCAGCGGCATCCGTCAAGGTGACGTCGATCTGCACCAGCCCGTCGACCACCAGGGGCTGGGGCGGAGTGTCGACCGGCGCCCCCTCTTCGGGTGGGGGGCCGGCGGGAGCACCGGTGTATGGCACCACGGACGCCACGCCGTTCAGATCGCTGAGCGCGGCCGTCATGGCGTCGAGCGCGTCCGCCGGGCCGATCACTGTGGCCGGACTCCCCTCGCCGGCCGGGAAGTGCTCGGCGAGCTTCTCCTGTCCGGTCACCGAGTCGACGTCTTTGGCGAACAAGTCCGTCGTGGCGATTCCGGATGCCGACAGGGTTGTGCTGAAGAAGGCAAGAACCAGCAGACCCGCAGCTGCGCCGATCCACACCACCCGCGGTCGGCGTCCGACCTGCCTGCTGACCTTCGCCCAGGTGCCTCCGAGTTTGTCGTCCTGCTTGTCCTGGTGGGGCACCCGCGGCCAGAAGGCCCAGCGGACCGGGTCGACGTTGAGGACCCGAGGGCGTTTGTCGGGCGAGACGAACTGACGTAGCAGACCCCCGACGACGACCGCCAGCAGGCTGAGCACGGCGAGCAGGCCACCGACGATGGCGAACGGGGCCAGCGGGGTGCCGAAGATCAGCTCGAGCACGATGCCCGGGATGATCACGCCGAGGAACGCGCCCAGGGGCAGTGCCGCTGACGGGACGAGCAGCAGCGCCGGCAGGAAGGTGAGCATCACGACAAGAGCGGACGCGATCCCCGCTGCCGCGACCGGTCCCGTCGACTTGTTCGAGTTCAGTTCGGAGAAGAGCAGCATCAGCAGGCCCAGGGATGCCGTGCCGCCCGAGGCGAGAATCGGCTCGACCGTTCCACGCCAGGCAGCGCGCAGCGCATCGACCGGCCGCTCGTAGTAGTGCAGCTCTTCGCGGTAGCGGCTGACCATCAGCAGTGCATAGTCGGTGCCGGCGCCGAACACGAGAACGGTCAAGATGCCCTGGCTCTGGCCGTTGAGGCTCAGCACGTTGTTGGTTGCCAGGAGATACACGACGGAGCTGGCCAGCGAGAGGGCGAATCCGGCACTGACCAGCGGGATCACCCAGAGGAACGGGCTGCGGTAGACCAGGATCAAGATCAGCGTCACCACCAGCGCCGTCGCCAGCAGCAGGGTGCCGTCGATGGCCCCGAAGACCGAGATCAGATCTGCCAACAGACCGCCTGGGCCGGTGACGTAGCTCTCGAGGCCGACGGGGTCGGCCGCCGCCGAGGCGGCATCGGACAGAGCGGTTGCGACGGCCAGAACAGGTGACTCACCGTTCGGAAGGGCGTCGGTGGTCTTGTCCTCCGACAGCAGGACCGTGACAAGGATCGCCTGACCATCCTCACTCGGCACGGCAGTGACCGGTGCCGAGCCCAGGAAGTCCGAGACCGGCTGCGTCACGCCGTCATCGGTCTCCACGTCGACTGTGGGGACCTCGTTGACGAAGCTCGCCACGGCGGACTGCTGGTCAGGGGTGATCTGCTGGTCGCTGACGAAGAGCACGACCAACGGCAACGTGGACTCCTGCGCGAACCGTTGTTGCTCCTCGATCACCTGCGTGGCCTCGGCGTCCGCTGGCAGGAAGGTGGCGTTGTCGTTCTCCTGCGCGCTCGAGAGCTGACCGGCGGCCGGCCCGATGACACTGCCGAGCGCGAACCACGCGACGATCAGTCCGATGGCTGCCCACACCCAACGTCGGGCATGGCGGGTACGCCCGCGCATCTGGTGGATGGACTGCGAGTCGGTCACGGCACTGCTCCCCGTAGTTTGTCGATGATCAACTGGCAATCTAAGCCAGAGAGCCCGCTCTCGCGCTTCGGGCTGCGCCCGCCACCCCGTGACCGCACGCCCGACGACGTAGGCTGGAGGCATGTCACTGGCGCTGCTGCGGGTCGGGTTCGGCCCGCCCTTGGGCGAGGACTACGTCGGCTACGAGCAGGCGTGGTCGCTGCAACGACAGGTGCACGCCGAAGTGGTCGCTGGTACCCGACCCGACACCGTCCTTCTGCTCGAACACTCCCCCGTCTACACAGCCGGCAAGCGCACGAACTCCTGGGAGCGCCCGACCGACGGCACGCCCGTCATCGACGTCGACCGTGGCGGGCGGATCACCTGGCACGGACCAGGACAGGTCGTCGGCTACCCGATCACCAGGCTGCCCGACCCGATGGACGTCGTCGCCTACGTACGTCGTGTCGAGCAGGTTCTGATCGATGTCTGCGCCGAGCTCGGCGTCGAGACCGGCCGGATCGACGGTCGCAGCGGTGTGTGGGTCGTGGCTGACGCCAACGGCCCCGACCGCAAGGTGGGAGCCATCGGCGTTCGGGTCTCTCGGGGCGTCACGATGCACGGCTTCTCGCTCAACGTCGACAACTCGATGGACGCCTACCGGGTGATCGTTCCGTGTGGCATCACCGACGCCGGCGTCACGACCCTCTCGACCGAACGCGAGCGCCGTGGTCTGACCCCGCTCACGGTTGCCGACCTGCTGCCGGTCCTCGAGGACCACCTACCTGCGTTGGACGCCGCTGTTGTGGGCGCCCTGTGACGGTCGCCCCCGAGGGTCGCAAGCTGCTGCGTATCGAGGCCCGCAACGCCGAGACCCCGATCGAACGCAAGCCGCCGTGGATCAAGACCACGCTGCGTACCGGTCCCGAGTACCGCAAGATCCAGCAGCTGGTGAAGGACGAAGGTCTGCACACCGTCTGTCAGGAGGCCGGGTGCCCCAACATCTTCGAGTGCTGGGAAGACCGCGAGGCCACCTTCCTGATCGGCGGCGACCAGTGCACCCGCCGGTGTGACTTCTGCCAGATCGACACGGGCAAGCCGGCGGCGTTGGATGTCGGTGAGCCGCTCCGCGTGGCTGAGAGCGTGCGCACCATGGATCTGCGCTACGCCACGGTCACTGGTGTCGCTCGCGATGACCTCGCCGACCAAGGTGCGTGGCTCTACGCCGAAACGGTGCGCCAGATCCATACCCTCAACCCCGATACCGGCGTCGAGCTCCTCATCCCCGACTTCTCCGGTGAAGCCCACCTGCTGGACGACGTCTTCGCCTCACGCCCGGAGGTGCTGGCGCACAACGTCGAGACCGTCCCCAGTGTCTTTCGGCGCATTCGTCCCGGATTTCGCTACCAACGCTCACTTGACGTCCTGACCGCCGCGCGGGACGCCGGGTTGGTCACCAAGTCCAACTTGATCCTCGGGCTGGGAGAGGACACCGACGAAGTTCTCGACGCCATCGACCAGCTCGTCGCCGCCGGCTGCGAGCTGCTCACCATCACCCAGTACCTCCGGCCCAGCGAACGGCACCACCCGATCTCGCGCTGGGTCACCCCCGACGAGTTCGACGCCCTCGGCCAGCAGGCCCTCGACCGCGGCATCGTCGCTGTCATGAGCGGTCCGCTGGTCCGCTCCTCCTACCGAGCCGGACGCCTCTACCGCGAGGCGCTCGACTCCAGGCAGAACGCCCCGACCGCCCGGCTGAGCGCCCCGAAGTCGTAGGCTGCCCCTCATGGCACTGTGGAACAGGAAGAAGAAGGAGGCGGAGGACTCAGCCGAGCCCAAGAAGCCCGGACGCCTCTCGCAGATCAAGCAGACGTACGACATCACCAAGAAGTCCGACCCGAAGATCCCCTGGATCTTGATCGGGTCTCTCTTCCTTCCCTTCCTCGTGCTGCTCGGAATCGGCTATCTGACCGGGTACATGTTCATCCTCGGGTTCATCGGGTTCATGACCGGCCTGACTCTCGCCGCCTGGGTGTTCGGCCGTCGCGCCGAGCGTGCGGTCTACGGCCAGATCGAGGGCCAACCCGGTGCGGCCGCGGCATCCCTGAACATGCTTCGTCGCGGTTGGACCGTGACTCCCGCTGTGGCATTCACCAAGCAGCAAGACCTGGTGCATCGCGTGGTGGGACGCTCCGGTGTCGTCCTCGTTGGCGAAGGCAACCACAACCGGGTGCGCGGACTGCTCAACCAGGAGAAGCGCAAGGTGGCCCGAGTCGCCCCCGATGTGAGCGTCCACGAGATATTCGCCGGAAACGGGGAGGGTGAGGTTCCGCTGCGCAAGCTTCCTCGAGCCGTCACCAAGCTGCCGAAGTCGATCACACCTGGTCAGGTCAACGAGCTCAACCACCGACTCAAGGCGCTCGGCGCCCAGCAAGGCGCGATGCCAATCCCGAAGGGCCCGATGCCGCGCAGCGCCAAGCAGGCGCGCAGCATGCGCGGCTGACTATGGCCGATCGCCTGGCCCTAACGTTCGCCATTCGAGGCGCGGACTGTATCGATCTGCTCGAGCCCCTGTGGCTGGCGCTGTTCGACCACCACCACTCCATCGGGGCCGCCTCACTGCCTGAGATCGATCGGTCCCAGTCGTGGCCGCGGCGCCGCCGAATCTACGAGGATCTCTTCCAAAGCCCCGACACCTTCGCCGTGATCGTCGAGGCTGGCGGCTCGCCGGTTGGCTACGCCCTTTGCCATATGCAGAACTACCCCGATGACACCTGGCAGACCACTGACCAGATCGGCATCATCGAGACCCTCTCGCTGCTACCCGAGGCTCGGGGACGGGGTGCCGGCACCGAGCTGATGGATGTGGCCGAGGCCGAGCTCCAGCGACGCGGCGCTGACACGGTGATAACTGCCGTGATGGAGGGGAATGATCAGGCAAGGGACTTCTACCTCCGACGCGGAATGACGCCGACGGTCACCTACCTGATGCGGCTCGGTCCTCGACCCGACTGACCCCTGGTCAGCGGACCCGGATGACGACGGTGCCGCCCACCTTGTCGTGCAGGCCACGACGGTCGCGGTCGTACACCACGGCCGGGATGACAACGGCCAGCAGCAACGTGCGACCCACGACGCGGGGGAACGACAGCCTCTCCGATCCCACTGGCCAGACCGCCAGACCCAGCAACCACATGCCGAGAGTCGCGCCAGCGGTCATCAGGAGCAGTACATACATGACCACGAGGACTGCGAGGTTGACCAGCCCGAACGTGTCGTCTCCCGGCACGGGGGGGCCGACGATCGCCAGCGACACACCCAGCACGATGAACCAGTCGATGACGAGCGCGACGATGCGGCGTCCCCAGCTCGTGACCGCCCCCCGCCCGCCTTGCGGCAGCCCGAGGCGCTCTCCTGGGTAGCCCGCGTCGCCGTCGAGCCCCTGGTCGATCTTGGGCCCGGACAGCCACGATCCGATGTCTTTGCGGTCCACGCCCCCACGGTACGGGTGCCAGGTCACCCCTGCACGTCTGAATGTTCCTCGCCGCTGAACCGGTCCAACCACCACTGAGCGGCAACTGGACGCCGAATACGCACCTTGGCCACGCTGGCGTAGGCGGGATCGGCGAATCGCTCCTCCATCTCGATCTTCGCCTTGTCGTAGCGCCGCATGGCCCACTGGACCGGGTGATAGGGCTTCCTCCACTGCGCGAGCCGCTCGACGTTGCCGTTGAAGATCAGCTCGTTGCCCCAGGTCCTAGCCACCGACCGCCGAAGCACCCGCGCCAACACGACCGACCGCGAGTAGTCGAGCCACACGACGGTGTCCGCTCGTGACCACACGAGGTCCCGCACCGACTCATAGCCGTACGAGTCGAAGACCCAGTGATCTTCCTCCGCTATCCGCGCCACATCGCTCACGAACGTTGGGATCGGCATCCAGCCCGGCCCGTGAAACAGGGCATCCATTTCGTGAAATGGGAGATCGAGGCGTCCAGCGAGATCTCGGGCGAAGGTGGTCTTGCCAGCGCCGGTCACTCCCCCGACCAAGATCCGCTGCATTCGGGCAGGCTAGCCGCCCCACCAACGGCACAGGTAACGCGGCTGAAACACTGGGGACACCGACGAGAAACGGCACCCCCGTAGCGTCGCGCATGTTCTGCCCGCCCCGGCCCGTGGGGAAGCGAGCCGGCCTTTCTGGAGGATGCATGTTCACCAGCGCTGACGAAGTCCTCGGCTACATCAAGAACAACGACGTGAAGTTCGTCGATGTCCGCTTCTGCGACCTGCCGGGG
>JAHELE010000188.1 GCA_024644345.1 Actinomycetes bacterium
ACCGCGATGCCAATGGGTATGCCTCCGGTGAGATCGGGTGCCCGAATACCGGCGAGGTGGTCCTGACGGGCGGCGTCGACTGGAGCAACGGCAGCCCGGACAAGCGCATGACGGCCAGCACTCCGGGCTTTGGGGAGACATCGTGGTACGGCGCGGGGTACAACCCGGTGAGCGGCGCGACGATGGCGGTTGAGGTGTACTGCGTCAACCCGGCCTATGTGCCCGGCTACCAGATGGTCACGCTGTTGCGCACAGGATCGGGATGGCACTCTGAGTCGCTCGCCTGTCCGCAGGGGAAGCGGATCCTCAATGGCGGAAACCTCGACTACGTCAACGGGTCTGCCCCCAACCTCACCACTTGGAACGCAGTATTCCTGCACTACAACAGCACGCAGACGACCCAGCTTCGGGCGATCTGTATCAACGCCGGCAGCCCGACCATTTCGCTCGATGGCTTTTCGCCAGGCGGCCCGATCTCTGGCTCGTCGTATGCGGCCTTCCTCTTCTCAGGCGCCGATCCCGCGGGCTACCCCAACGGCTTCAAGTGCTCGCTGAACGGCAGCGCGCCCACCTCGTGTGGTGGCTCCCAGAGCTATTTTGACCTCACGAGCGGCGACTACGAGTTCGTCGCGTGGAACACCACTCCAGACGGGCGATCTTCAGGTCCGGTTACCCACCAGTGGACGGTCGACCGGGACCCCCCCACGATCACAACGCCCAAAGTGCGGCAGGTCACGTTGGCCTCGTCAGCGAAGGTGAAGTGGTCCGGCACGGACGCCGTGGCCGGCATTGGGCACTACAGCGCCATCTACAACCTGGTACACACCGACGGCACGTCGACCGGCTGGACGCAGCCGACTAATTGGGTCACGCTCGCGAATCCGAGGGTCAAGACGCCGGCCCTCGCTGAGGGTGAGTCTGTCTGTGTGTCGGTGCAGGCTCAGGACACCGTGGGCAATACGTCCTCGTGGAGCGCGCAAGCGTGTACCACTCGCCCGTTCGACGATCGCTCGCTCACTGCGTCGGCCGGATGGAGCCGGGTCACGGGCAACGCCTACTGGCTGAAGACGGCAACGAGCACCACGGCCTCTGGCGAGTCGCTGAGCCGGTCGGCTGTGAACCTCAATCGCGTCGGAGTCGTGGCCACGGTGTGTCCAGGCTGCGGGGTCGCCGTGGTGAAGGTTGGCGGTATCAAGATTGGCCGGATCAACCTGAACGCCACGGCGCTCAGAAACAAGCGTGTGCTGCTGCTTCCCGGGTTCGGCGAGCAGGCCGGAGTGGTGACCGTGAAGAGCGTCACCAGTGGCAAGCAGATCACCATCGACGGACTGGTCGCCATGCAGACGGTTCATGCGGCGCCGGCCATCTGACGTGACGCCTACCGCGGGGCGGTGGTGGCGGGAAGCAGTGGAGCGACTATGGAGCGCACTCGCGCATTACCGGCGGCGGGCGTCGTGGACTGCGCGGATCGCGGTGGGCAGCTGACGCAGCCCTTGCCCCAGCCGGACGCCGTAGGCGCGCGTCAACCCCCAAGCGCCTTCGGACGCCCTCGGGTCGCGGATTCGCATCATCGTCGGTGAAGGGACAACCCACCGTGCGACTTGCCCTGGGCGTTGATGCCAAGGCGCCTCGCGCAGTTCCTCGAGTCGCAGTGCGGTTCGTCCCGCGTGGTGTGACATCAACGCCCACTCTGGCGTCACGGTGACATTGCTGAGCCCCGCCCGCTCGACGACGGCTGGTCCATCGGGAAGAAGTTCCAGTCCCGCGCGCAGAGCGGGAAGCGCTTCTAAACCGCGCGCCAGCGAGACGACGGGCTCCCAGCCGTTCGTGTCTGCCCACTCAGCCATCCGGGTCAGGTCGTCGAGCGTTCGGCGGACGCCAGGCGACCGGGCCGCGTGGAGGCCAACGACCAGCGCACGCGCCCTGAGCGATGGAAACCAGACAGGCACACCGGCCTGGACGTCAGCCACCGTCTCCGCCCACAGCACTTCGAACGCGTCTGAAGCCGGCAGTTCGATGCCGGGAAAGTAGCGGTGCAGATCGATGCTGTGGCGGCCTAGCTCTTCGTCCTCACGATGGAACTCCATGGAGTGCGGTGCGGTCTCCCCTTCTCGGGATCCCTCATGGGTCGCGATGAACCCGCGTGATGTCAGCTTCTCAACGGTTCGGTCCCACTCCTCAGGGGGAACGAGGACGTCGACATCGACAGAAGCCCGCTCACCGTCGTCGACGTAGAGCCACTGAGCGATCGATGGCCCTTTGATGACAAGACACCGAACGTCTTCCTTCGCGAGCGACCAGCACACTTCCGCATGGAGCAACTCCAACCACGCAGCCGAGCCAACGACTGGTGCGGGCGAGGAGATCACCATTCGAGTATGACGGCTAGCCACGCAACGAGTCTTGGTGCTCGAGGAACCACGCGTACGTCGAACGGAGTCCGTCCTCCAGGCCTATCTCGGCCTTCCAGCCGAGGTCATTGATCCGTGAGACCTCGAGCAGCTTCCGAGGTGTGCCGTCCGGCTTGCTCGCGTCGGTCTTGATCGTGCCGGTGTAGCCGACGACATCGGCAACGAGGTGGGCGAGGTCGATGATCGCGATGTCCTCGCCCACGCCCACATTGATCGGGGCATCGTCGTCGTAGTGCTCGAGTAGGAAGACGCAAGCGCGGGCAAGGTCGTCGACGTGCAGAAACTCACGTCGTGGAGTGCCTGTCCCCCAGATGGTGACATCGGGTGCCTCGGCGAGCTTTGCCTCGTGGAAACGTCGGATGAGCGCTGGAAGGACGTGCGACTTCTCGGGGTCGAAGTTGTCGCCGGGCCCGTAGAGGTTGGTCGGCATGGCCGAGATCCAGCGGTGTCCATACTGGCGTCGCATTGCCTGGATCTGCATGATGCCGGCGATCTTGGCGATGGCGTAGGCGTCGTTGGTCGGTTCGAGTAACCCCGTGAGGAGTGCAGATTCGGGAATCGGCTGAGGGGCGAACTTCGGATAGATGCAGGACGAGCCAAGGAAGAGGAATCGGTCGACGCCGACTTCGTGAGCGCCGTCGATCAGGTTCAGTTGAATGCGCAGGTTGTCGGAGAGGAACTGT
>JAHELE010000076.1 GCA_024644345.1 Actinomycetes bacterium
ACCATCCTGGTCGCCATGCTGTCCGGCCAGGCCAGGGTCACCGATGCCGAGGTTGGATGGGCGTCGATCCTGGGTGCGCTGCTGGCGTTCGCCATTCTGCTGCTTGCCCGCTGGCAGGCTGACACCCCGCTGAGTGAGATGGCGATGTTCGCTGCCACGACCGCTGCCTATGTTGGCGTCATCCAGCTGACGGCCATCGACCGTACGGTGGTCATTCAGTGGACGCTACTGGCACTAGGGCTGGCGTGGGCGGCCGCTGCGACGTTCACCCGGTGGATGCGTCACCGAATTCTCATCACCAGCCTTGGGCTCGCTGAGGCATTCTTCGCGGCGGCGACAGTTGCCGACGTGACGTGGTCGCATCGACTCGCCCTCGGCGTCCTGATCGCCTTCGCCCTTGGCATCTACCTGATGCGGCCGAGCTGGCCGTACATCACCGCAGGAACGCTGGCGGCCGTCGTGCTCACCGTCACCTGGGTGGGCGACACCGTGGGTCCGGCGGTAGCCCTGCTCGCCGCTGGACTGGTGCTGTTGCTGATGGCCGGTGGGGCGTTGGTCCTTCGGCGCCACCGGACCGAGCCGACCGATCCCCTGAAGGCGACTACCGCGTGACACTGTCAGGCGGGTGCGAAGGAGGAGTCGACCTTCCAGGCACCGGAGTCGTTGGAGTCGCCCGGTTTGGTCTTGTCGTGGACTCCCAGTGCCGGACACGTGCGGGGGATCTTGGGGCAGAATATGGCATCGCTGTCGAGTGCATTCTTGACGCGCACGATGGCGCCGTAGGCGATGTAGGAGCCCGGGCTCGAGTCGGTTGCCAACGTGCAGATCTGACCGGGGTAAGCGGCGCCGGTATCGGCCGAACAGTCAGGTAGCGCGTCGCTGTTGCCGTCCGAGAACCTGGCGTCGTCGTTCATCCGGAAGGCCACGGCAGTGAGGTACTCACTACCGGGCTGGACAGCTCCCCTGAGCGAGATCCGGATACGTTGCGAGGTGGCCGACAGCCAGCCGTCAACGCCCTGGGTCAGTTTCGTGCGCGACTTCGCGTCCTTGACCCGGAACCCGGTGACGGTCTGCCCGGAGGCCCGGTCGTGGCCGTAGTACGGCGCCACCTGGGTGATCGAGGACCCGGTCGGCGCCCGGACCACTGCCCGCATCCCGAGCAGGGGTGCGGTGCCCTGGTTGAGCCACTGGACGAGCACCCACTGCGTTTCACCGGGGCGGCAGACGAATCGCAGGCAGTCCGTCGCAGCCCCTGGCATTCGATACCCGGGGGAGAGACGCAGAGCGGGATCGATGGCGACCGTTGCACTGGGGTCGGTGCTGAACCCGGCATAGCCGTCTCCCGACCAGTCCGGAGTCAACCCGAGGGATACCTCCGTGCCCGGCACACCTGTAGCCGTGATCAGCTGGTTGACCACGCGGAAGTCCTGATCGGGCCCAGCCCCTGCCCCTGGATCGGGGCAGGTGTCGACGTTCTTGGCGCCCGACGACGGCCCGGAGTAGGACGATGTGCACTGGCTGCGGAACCACCCGGTGTCAACTCGGATGTTCACCTGATTCGTCAGCCCGGTGAACTGGTAGTACCCGTCGGCATCGGTGATTGTCGATCGACGTCCGGATCGGATGACCACATTCGGAACGGCGGGTTCATCGATGTCGCGGACACCATCGTTGTCGATGTCCCGGTAGAGGTAGCCGGAGACGACATCCGGCGCCGGGTCGGCCGACGCAGCAGCAGCGGTCAGCAGGTTGCCTGCGGTCGACAGGGCCACCAAGACCGCCAGGGTCCATCGCACCGCCACATCGCCCCCTCCATCTGTCGCAACAGCCCACCATCCTCGCAGCGCACAGTTCTTGACTGGTGGGATTGCGGCAATTCGGCTGTCAGAATGGGCCATCTGGATGACAGACATGCTCAGATCACGTGAGGCGCTCCTATGGGGGCATGACACTTCCTGTTCTCGTTGACTGAGCCCACTCAGCCTGAGACGCTTCCGGCGACGGACGGAGTGGTCGGGATGCGCACGTTTGGAGACATCGTCAAGAGGTTCACCAACTCGCTTCCCTTTCGGAAGTCGCCGACTGACAGGCGGCAGGACCTGAAGAACCGCCATCGCGCACAACGCCTTCGGCAGACCCACGGGCAGGGAAATACCGATGCTCGGCACATCCAGCGTTTCTGACTTCACCAGAACCGACGTCATGCTCTAGTGGCAGTCGGATCCGTCACGTCCGGTCGTCGTACCCGGTGGATTGACCGGGTGCGCCTGTGCCAGGAAGCGGTCGATGATCGCGTTGGTGGCTGCCGGGTTGCGGGACTGCGGCTCGTGGCCTTCCCCCGGTCGTTCCACGTACTCGCCGCCGGTCAGCCGTGCCAGTTCCCGACCCTTTCCGGCGCTGGCGATGGCATCGGCATCTCCGTGGATCACCAGAACCGGTACGCGAACGTCCCGAGCCAAGTCCACGGCCTCCTGGCGGCCGAGGGCCGGAGCGTCGACGGTGGCCTCGATGACGGTGGCCGATGTCTGTTCGCCCATCGCCACGAAGTGGGCGATCTCGCCTTCGGAGTCGGGTTCGGTGAAGCATTGGCTGAAGAAGAATCTCAAGAATCCGGACCAGTCACGATGCCAGTAGTCGCGGTTGAACGTGAACCAGCCCTCGTTGCTGTTGAGGGTCTGCTCGAAGGCTTCGAGTGAGGCCGCTCGATGCGGGAGCCCCGGACCAAACGGTACCGACGCGCCGATGAAGACGGCCGCAGAAATCCGATCGGGGTGCTCGGCGGCAAGCAGGAGGTTCCAGTTGGCACCAGCGGAGACGGACATCGACACGGCCGTCTCTACCCCGACAGCGTCGAGAACACTGAGCGCATCCGCCGCGAAGAGACGATCGTCATAGGCCTCCGGCTCGGTTGGGCGGTCTGAGCCACCGTTGCCAAGGCCGTCAAAGACGATGACGGTGTAGTCCTCGGAAAGGTGCGCCACCTGATGACGCCAAAAATCGGAGTGGATGAGGGACCACGTCGGCAAGAGCAAGATCGCTTGCGCCCCGCTGCCGAAGACCTGGTAGTGGATGCGCAGGTCAGCACGCCTGATGTGGCCCTCGCTCGCTGGTGCTTGCCCGACGATCACGTCGTCTCCGGTGCGTTTGTGCCCGAAAGCCTGTGAAACCAGACCCAGTTGACCCGTTGATCGTAACCAGGGGAGACGCAACGCTTCACCGAACAAAGGCCCCGTCCAGCGCTTGGGCCGGTCAGCGGGCCCTTCATGCGTGTCCGAGGGGGGACTTGAACCCCCAAGCCCTTTCGGGCACTAGCACCTCAAGCTAGCGCGTCTACCAAATTCCGCCACCCGGACGAGGTGAGCCGTCAGCCTACCAACGGCGACCAGGCCGACAAGATCGGGCCAGATTGACCTCTGGCAAGGCAGGATAGAGGGGTGACCGACACTCCAATACATCCCGACAGTGATCCGGCCGCTGAGGTCGTTGGATTTTGCCAACGGCTCATTCAGTTCGACACCAGTAACTACGGGGACGATCCGAGATCGCAGGAGCGCGACGCCGCCGAGTACGTGGCTGGTTTGCTCGACGACGTCGGTCTCACTCCCGAGCTCGTCGAGTCGGCCCCCGGTCGCACGAGCGTCTTCGCGCAGATGGAAGGCGAAGACCTCCACGAGTCGGCGATCCTGCTGCACGGACACCTCGATGTCGTGCCGGCCAACGCCGATGACTGGACGCATCCGCCATTCGCCGCCGAGATCCACGACGATGACGGCGTGCCCATGGTGTGGGGCCGCGGCGCGATCGACATGAAAGACATGGACGCCATGATCTTGTCGGTCGTGCGCGACCGGATGCGCACCGGCCGAAAGCCGAGGCGGTCGCTCGTGCTGGCCTTCCTGGCTGATGAAGAGGCGGGCGGGCTCTTCGGTTCTCAGTGGCTTGTGAAGAACCGACCTGACTTGTTCGAGAGTGTGGGTGTGGCCATCGGCGAGGTCGGCGGCTTCAGCTTCACGGTCGACGAGCAGCTACGGCTGTACCTCATCGAGGCGGCGGAGAAGGGCATCTCATGGATGCGCCTGACGGCCGAAGGCCGGGCCGGCCATGGCTCCATGGTCAACCACGAGAACGCTGTCACGCGTCTTGCGCAGACGGTTGCACGGATCGGCTCTCATGAGTTCCCGGTCACCATGACGCCAACCGTCGAGCGGTTCCTCGCAGAGGTACGTTCGGCGCTCAACCTCTCCGACGATACGACCCCTGAAGACGTCGTGGCGCACTTGGGCCCGATCGCCCCCATGGTGGGCGCGACGCTGCGGCACAGTGCCGCCCCCACAATGCTCGATGCGGGCTACAAGGCCAACGTCATCCCCGGTTCGGCCAGCGCAGTGGTGGACGGGCGGTTCCTGCCCGGCGGACGAGACGACTTCCTTGCCACGATCGACGGCCTGCTCGGACCCGACATCACCCGGACCGCCATCGTTGACGACATCGCTCTGGAGGCACCCTTCGAGGGGCCGGTCGTGGATGCGATGGTCAAGTCGTTGCTCGAGCACGATCCCCAGGCTCGGGCTGTGCCCTACACCCTCAGCGGTGGGACGGATGCCAAGGCGTTCGCCAACCTTGGGATTCCCGGCTACGGGTTCGCTCCACTGCGACTTCCTCAATCGCTGGCCTTCGCCGACCTCTTCCACGGCGTTGACGAACGGGTTCCGGTTGACGCACTCGAGTTCGGCGCCCGTGTCCTCGACCGCTTCCTCGACCTGGCATAGCCGTCAGCGGGCTGCCGCCCATGGGGCCCACGGGCTCGGGGCCACTCGGTAGCGACGTCGTCTGAGCCACACCCGGCTGCGGCCGTCGACGTAGCGTCTGACCCGCCAGAGCTCCCACCGCCCATACTCGGCATGCTCGGTGAGAACACTCCTGATCTCATTCCTGGTCGCCGTGCGCGGAAAGTCGATCCGCCACGTCTCGTACTCGACCGCGCGCGTGCTCATGACTCAGGGGCGTCCGGAAGGACACGTTGGTTCCAGCCATGCTCGGGATAGCTGCGAGCCGGGGTCGACACCTCGTCGAGTGCGGTCACGATTTCGTCCGGAAGCTCCAGGCTTTCGGCCGCCAGAGACCCGAGCAGCTGGGCCGCGGTCCGGGCCCCCACGATGGCCGACGTCACACCGGGCTGGTCTCTGACCCAGGCCAGCGCCACCTCGAGAGGTGCTACACCAAGGCCGCCGGCGGCGGTGACGACTGCCTCCACGATCTGACGGCATCGCTCGTCCATGAACGGTCGGACGAAGTCGGTGAAGTGCTCGGACGCAGCCCGCGAGTCCGACGGCGTGCCGCCGCGGTACTTGCCGGTCAGGACGCCACGGCCCAGTGGCGACCAGGCCAGGACGCCCGCACCCGCCTGGTGCAGCGCCGGTAGCACCTCGCGCTCTACTCCTCGCTGAAGCAGCGAGTACTCCATCTGGCTGGCCACCAAAGGGGCCCGTCCCGGAAACGCTGCCTGCCAGGCGCAGGCCCACGCCGTCTGCCAGCCGGAATAGTTGGAGACACCTACGTAGCGGGCCTTGCCCGACCTCACGGCTTCGTCCGCGGCTGACAGGGTCTCGTCGATCGGCGTCAGTGGGTCCCAGGCGTGGAACTGCCACAGATCGACGTAGTCGGTGTCGAGCCTCCGCAGCGAGTCGTCGAGGGACGAGAGCAGGTAGCCACGGGAGGCATCGAACCGGCGGTCGGTACCAGGACGGCTGGCCGCCTTGGTGGCGATCACGACGTCATGGCGAGAAACGACGTCGCCGACCAGGGTTCCGAGGATGCGCTCAGCGGCACCGTCGACGTAGACGTCTGCGGTGTCGACCAGCGTCCCACCTGCGTCGCAGAAGTGGGCCAGCTGATCGCGTGCCTCGTGCTCGTCGGTGTCGCGGCCCCAGGTCATGGTGCCCAGACCGAGCCGGGAGACGGTGAGGCCGGTCGACCCGAGGTGTCGTTGCTCCATGCTGCGTGAGCGTAGCGATCAATGCTCGCTAGAGTCCCACCCCATGCGGAGATTCAGCCTGGCCAACGGGGACGAGGCGTGAGCTGGCTGGAGGCTGTCCTCCTCGGCATCCTCCAAGGCCTCACCGAGTTCCTTCCCATCTCCAGCAGCGCGCACCTGGCTATCTACCCGCAGCTATTCGGACAGTCCGACCCAGGGGCGTCCTTCACGGCCGTCACCCAGATCGGTACCGAGCTGGCCGTCATCTGGTATTTCCGCAAGGACATCTGGCGCATCGCGCTTACCTGGTTGCGTTCGCTGTGGCAGCCGGCACTTCGCGGCCACCTTGACGCCCGGATGGGCTGGTACATCATCATCGGGACGGTCCCGATCGGTATCGCCGGCGTCCTGCTCGAGAGCACCATCCAGACCTCGTTCCGCAACCTGTGGGTCATCGGTGTGAACCTCGTCCTCTTCGGCCTGATACTCGGGGTGATCGACCGGCTCGCCGCCAATGAGCGACCCATGGAACGACTCAACCTGCGCGACTCGCTGCTCTACGGCGGTGCCCAGATGCTGGCGTTGGTACCCGGGGTGTCGCGCTCCGGTGCCACGATCAGCATGGGCCTGGCTCTCGGGTACACGAGGGAGGCCGCTACGCGCTACGCCTTCCTGCTGGCCATTCCGGCGGTGGTGGCATCAGCCATCTTCCAGATCCCCGATGTGAGCGCGTCTGCCGAGCCGGGGATGGCAAAGACACTCGTCGCCACGGTGGCGGCCTTCGCTGTTGGCTATGCGGTGATCGCGTGGCTGCTTCGGTACCTGCGGACGCGGTCCTATCTGCCGTTCGTCATCTACCGGATTGCCCTGGGAACCATGGTTCTGGTGCTCCTGGCCACCGGGGTCATCGACTCGACGGTGGGTGGATAGCTCGTTCGCCCGGAATCGTCGGAACGAGGCCATCGGCCTAGGGTGGGTGCGTGGCAACTGTGCTCTTGGTCCGGCACGGCCGGACGACCGCGAATGCGTCGGGCACGCTCGCGGGATGGACACCGGGTGTCCAGCTCGATGACGTCGGGCGAGATCAAGTCGACAGCCTGGCAACCCGGATCTCCTTGCTGCCCCTGACCGCCGTCGTGACCAGCCCGTTGGAGCGCTGCCGTGAGACCACCGCGGCCGTCGTGGGTCAGCGTGACATCGCCGTGCACGTCGACGACGACGTGGCCGAGGTGCGGTACGGCGAATGGACCGGCGAGCCCCTCAAGACGCTCTCCAAGCAGCCACTGTGGAAAGTGGTGCAGCAGCATCCAAGCGCTGCGCGCTTTCCAGGCGAGGATGGTGAGAGCCTGGCAGAGATGCAGGCGCGCGCCGTACGTGCGATCCGGCACTGGAACGACGAACTCGGCAAGGACGCGCTCTACGTGGTCGTCTCCCATGGTGACGTCATCAAGGCGGTACTGGCGGATGCCCTGGGGCTGCACCTGGACCAGTTTCAGCGAATCGTCGTCGACCCCGCCTCGCTCAGCGTGGTGCAGTACTCACCCACGCGTCCCTTCGTGGAGCGCATGAACGACATCGGCGGAGACGTGACAGGGCTCAAACCGCGCAAACGTGGTCGTCGGCGATCGGCCGAAGGGGACGCCGTCGTCGGTGGAGGCGCTGGATCGGGAGGCAGGAGGAGACGATGACGCAGCACTCGTACGTCGATCCCGATCGATTCGTCACGGGCACCGTCGGCCCACCCGGTCAACGGACGTTCTTCCTGCAGGCGATCGACGGCAGCCGCATGACAAGTGCGGCGCTCGAAAAGGAACAGGTACGCGTCCTCGCCGAACGACTGGATGCAATGCTCGACCTGCTGACTCGGCGAGGCACAGGTGCACAGCACATTCCAGTGATTGCTCCTCCGGATGACCGGGACGACGCGCCGCTCAGCACTCCGGTAGAGGAAGATTTCCGGGTCTCTGTGCTGCGCATCGCGTGGGACGGTGACAGCGAACGAGTGTTGATTGAGGCCTCGTCCGAACCGGCTGAGGATGACGATGAACTGACCGGGGACGTCCTGCAGGTGAGAATCACCGGAGCCGCGGCCCGTGCATTTGTTGATCGGGCGGAAACCGTGGTTGCCGCTGGGCGACCGCCGTGTCCCTTCTGTACGTTGCCACTCGACCCCGAGGGACACATCTGTCCGAGAGCCAACGGCCACCTCCGGCGATGACATCCACGCTCGATGACCTGCGGGCCGGCGAGCTCGACATCATGGGCCAGCTGGTCGATGCGTCGAACGGCAGCCTGCTCTGTCGGCTGAAGGGCGTTGCCGACGAGCCACGGGTGATCTACAAGCCACGTGCCGGAGAGAGGCCCCTCTGGGACTTTCCCGACGGCACGTTGAGCCAACGCGAGGTGGCTGCCTACGTGGTCGCAGAAACGCTTGGATGGTCCTTCGTTCCGCCGACGGTGTGGCGCGATGGACCCTTCGGGCCAGGCATGGTGCAGCTGTGGGTCGACGTCGACAACAGCGTCGATCTGGTCGCGCTGATCCAGAGCGACCATCAGGCCCTTCGCCGGATCGCAGTCTTCGATGCGCTGATCAACAACGGGGACCGCAAGGGTGGTCACCTGTTGCCGACCGCGGACGGATCCATCTGGGGCATCGACCACGGTGTCTCCTTTGCCGTCGACGACAAGCTGCGCACTGTGCTTTGGCAGTGGCGGGGGCTACCCCTTCCGGCGGAGCTGGTGTCCGACCTCGAGTTCTGGTTGGAACGGGCCACCTCGGGGGACAACGCGGTTGCCGTGCTGCACGACCTGCTCGACGACGAGGAGTTTGCAGTGCTCGTCGAGCGTGGCCGTCGGCTGGTGGCCGACGGTCATCACCCGCAACCGTCTCCTGACTGGCCAGCGATCCCTTGGCCACCCTTCTGACGGCACCCCGATAGGCTCACACCTCGTGGAAACCTGGACGCAGCCGCCCGTGCCCGCTGTGCCAGGGCAAGGTCGCCAGCTGTCGCTGTACGACACGGCGTCGCAGAGCATCCGCCCCACCACACCCGAAGAGGTCGCCCGGCTGTACGTGTGCGGCATCACTCCATACGACGCGACCCACCTTGGTCACGCGGCCACCTACGTGGCATTCGATCTCGTGCAGCGGATGTGGCTCGATGCGGGCCACGACGTCCACTACGTGCAGAACGTCACAGACGTCGACGACCCGCTCCTCGAGAGAGCGGTCGCCACGGGCCAGGACTGGAGCGAGCTGGCCAGGGCTGAGACCGCACTGTTCCGTGACGACATGACGGCGCTGGGCGTCCTGCCGCCCCGTGAGTACATCGGTGCCGTCGAGTCGATACCGCTGGTCGTCGATCGCATCGATCAGCTTCTGGAGTCGGGCGCGGCATATCGCGTCGACGACGACATCTACTTCTCGGTGGCCCAAGATGCAGATTTCGGGATCGTGAGCTCTTACCCCCGGGACACGATGCTGGCGCTCTTCTCCGAACGGGGGGGCGACCCGGGCCGACAAGGGAAGAGAGACCCCCTTGATCCCTTGCTTTGGCAGGCCGAGCGTCCCGGTGAGCCCGCCTGGGACACCCACTTCGGCCATGGCCGGCCGGGATGGCACATCGAGTGCACCGCGATCGCACTGCACTACTTGGGGCAAGCCTTCGACGTGCAAGGTGGCGGCAGTGACCTGATCTTCCCGCACCACGAGATGGGAACCTCACAGGCTCACCTGATCACCCGCGAGAAGCCCTTCGCCCACCACTTCGTACACGCCGGCATGGTGGGCCTGAACGGACAGAAGATGTCCAAGTCCAAGGGAAATCTCGTGTTCGTCTCGAGGTTGCGGGACGACGGGCACCAGCCAATGGCGATTCGCCTGGCTTTGCTTGCCCACCACTACCGGGCGGACTGGGAGTGGACCGACGACGACCTGACGCGTGGTGAGGACCGCTATCTGCGGTGGAGGTTCGCGGTGACCGCCGATCGCGCGCCGTCTGCCACCCCGGTCATCGAAGCGGTCCGTGACGTGCTCGCCCGTGATCTCGACGCGCCGGCGGCCCTGGCTGCGGTGGACGCGTGGGCCGACCGGGTTGCGGCAGGTGAAGGCGACGACCCGGACGCGCCCCGGCAGGTGGCAGACCTGTCAGTGGCGTTGCTGGGCGTTGGGCTGCTGGACGCATGACCGAACGCCTGGAGCAGGCTCAGGGGTCGTCGCGACGCCGTAGGTAGCGTTCGAACTCCTTGGCGATGGCATCACCGGTGGCCTCGGGAAGATCAGCCGTGTCCCGAGCTTCTTCGAGCGACTTGACGTAGTCAGCCACCTCGTCATCGTCGTGCGCCAGCTCGTCGACACCCCGTTCCCAGGCCAGAGACTCCTCTTCCAGGTCTCGGGGAGGGATGGACAGGTCAAGTGCGTCCTCGAGGGCACGAAGCAGGGCGAGGGTGGCCTTCGGGCACGGCGACTGCGCCACATAGTGGGGAACTGCAGCCCAGAACGACAGCGTCTCGATCCCCGCTCGGGTGAACCCCTCGGTGAGGGCCCCCACGATGCCCGTGGGGCCTTCGTACCGGGTGAGCTCAACGCCCAGACGTGCGGCGATGGCAGGGTCGGAGGCGACGGACGTCACCGGAACCGGACGGGTGTGCGGGGTGTCGGCCAGCAGGCTCCCGATGGTGACGACACGGTCGACGTCGAGCTCGAAGGCCAGGCCGATGATCTCGCTGATGAAGGTGCGCCATTTCATGCTCGGCTCGATCCCGCGTACGACGACGAGGTCGGGACCGTTCGGAATGGATGTGGCGTAAACGGAGGTGGCTGGCCAGGCGATCTCTCGGACACCCCGCTCGCCGACGGAGATGACCGGGCGGTTGACCTGGAAGTCGTAGTAGTCCTCCGGGTCGACGTCGGCGAACCGCTGTCCTGGGAACTCGGACAGGATGTGATCGATCAGACCAGTGGCTGCCTCGGCGGCGTCGTTCCACCCCTCGAACGCCGCGAGCAGCACCGGTTGGTTGAGCGGCGGCAGCCCCTCGAACTCGATCATCAACCCCTCCTCGACCCGACGCCTCAGCGTACGCCGAGCGGTCGATGGTTGGTCGGTTGCCGCTCCGAGGGCGATCGGTGGGGCATAGACATGCGCGGGTATCGTCCGCGCCTATGACAAACAGTCAACCCGGCACGGTCACACAGGGCCTCCGCGCGGTGCTGTTCGACATGGATGGCCTGCTGGTTGACACCGAGCCCCAGTGGTTCGCCGCTGAGAGCGCCACAGTCGAGCAGCTCGGGGGAGTCTGGGGAAAGCAGCAGCAGATCGACCTGCTGGGGACCAACCTGCCGGTCGCATCCCGCTACATGATCGAGCACACCAACAGCAGTCTGGATGTCTCGACTGTCATGGACATGCTGCTGCAGAACATGACCCGACAACTTTCCTCTCACGTCGCTTTCCAACCGGGGGCTGTTGACCTCATCGACGAGCTGGCCGCTGCGGGCATCCCTATGGCGCTGGTGACCTCGTCGGTCCG
>JAHELE010000189.1 GCA_024644345.1 Actinomycetes bacterium
GCCATCGCTGACGGGACTTTTGGACTGATGAAGCGTCCTGCGGACGCCGGGCGCGGTCTCGACGGCGTCGCCAAGCAGGCCCGCGACTACTACAACCCGGCAAGCGAGCTGCTCGACGAATACTTCGCGGTCGGCCAAGGAGGCGCCCGATGAGCAAGCGTGCTGAGTCGCACATCGTCCGGCCGTACGGCGACGCCACCGGCGACGGCCTCGTCCAGGTCTCTTTCACCTTGCCTGTTGTTCACGACAAGCGCGCTGAAGGGGCCGCCCTGCAGCTCGCCGGCAAGATGGGGCTCGAGCCAGCCATGGTCGTCCACGCCAAGGCGATGGGGCCGCACTTCACGTTCTTCGTCGTCTACGGCCGATGCAGTCACCTGGTCGAGCTGGACAAGGTCGTCGTGATCGAGCGCGAGTTCCCTCTGCTGTCGCCCAAGGAGGTCAGTGCTTCGGTCAAAAGCGCCTTGCAGCGCCCACTGGTGGTGATCGGCGCCTGCATCGGAACCGATGCCCATACGGTAGGGATCGACGCCATCCTCAACATCAAGGGATGGGCCGGTGAGAAAGGGCTCGAGGCGTACAAGGGTATGGAGGTCCACAACCTCGGCGCTCAGGTCTCGGTGCCTGACCTCGTCGAACGGGCTCAGGCGCTCAAGGCTGATGCGGTCCTCGTGAGCCAGGTTGTCACCCAGCGAGATGCGCACCTGCACAACGTGATCCAGATGTCAGCCGCATTCCGAGAGGCCTACCCCGCGGGGAAGTCACCTGTCCTGATTGTCGGCGGTCCCCGGTTCGACGAGGGGGCGGCGGCGGAGCTCGGCGTCGACCGCGTCTTCGTGAAAGGCACCACACCGGGTGAGGTGGCCAGCTACCTGGTGCACCAGCTCTGCGACCCACGATCGAAAAAGTCCACCCGTCCCAAGAAGAAGGCGAAAGCACGATGACCGAGACACCCGACCGGCTCGGGGAGAGTGTCACCCATCGGCGCTACGTGCCGTACTCCCATGCTCACTACGCGGGAAACCTGGTCGACGGGGCGTACACCCTGGGCTTGTTCGGCGACGTCGCCACCGACCTGATGATCGTCACCGACGGGGACGAAGGCCTGTTCGCCTCGTACTCCGACATCCAGTTCACGGCGCCGGTGCGGGCGGGCGATGTCCTGGAGGTGACCGCAACGGTGACGCGTGTCGGACGCCGCAGCCGTGACCTGTCGTTCACCGCGCACGTCGTCAGTCGCGGGCGGCCGGATCTGGGTGAGGCTGCCGCAGAGGTCCTGGCTGAGCCAGAGGTAGCAGTGACCGCGACAGGCACCATCGTGGTGCCCCCTCCCGCCGACGAGGCGTGATCGGGTTACCGTCGTCAGGTGAGCGCGGTCGCTGAGGACGTACCCGAGACGTCCTCCGGCACGCCCGTGGCCGGATCGATCCCCCTCTGGGGAGCAACACTCATCTCGGCGGCGGCCGGAGGGCTCCTGGTCCTGGCCTTCCCTCCATTCGATGCCTGGCCGGTGGCCCCCCTGGCCGTCGCGCTCCTGCTGGCTGCCATCGCACTCGGATGCAGGGCGGGGAGACAAGCGAGCCGAGGCGCAGTGGTCGGCGCTACCTTCGGTGTTCCCTTCTTCGCACTGCTGACCCCGTGGCTGTGGGTGATCGGCCCGGACGCCTGGCTGCTGATCATCGTGCTGTCCGCCAGCTTCGCCGCCTTGTTCGGCGCAGGAGCGGCGGTCCTGCTCCGTTTCCGGTGGTGGCCAGTCTGGGTGGCCAGCTGGTGGGTGGGCATCGAAGCGATTCGCGACCGGGTGCCCTTCGGCGGATTCCCCTGGGGGAGGCTCGGCCACTCACAGGCTGACGCACCGACTGCTGCCTGGGCGTCCATCGGCGGAGTTCCGCTCCTTGGATTCCTTGTGGTGTTGAGCGGTGGTCTGCTCCTGGTGGCGGCGCAGTCGGCGCGTCACCGTCAGGCCGTGCGGACAGTCGCCACGGCCGGCGCGGCGCTGGCGGTACTGCTTTGCGGGCTGGCGATTCCGCTCTCCGATGGTGGCCGACCGATCACGGTCGCCATCGTGCAGGGCAACGTCCCTCGCACCGGCATGGACGCCTTCGGCCAGCGGGAGGCGGTACTGACCGCGCACCTCGATGCCACGCACCAGCTAGCCGACGATGTGCGGCGTGGGGTGACCCCAGCACCCGACGTCGTGATCTGGCCGGAGAACGCCTCCGACATCGACCCCGCTCTTGACGCGAACGCTTTTGCGGCGATCGACGACGCCGTCAAAGACGTCGGCGTGCCCGTTCTCGTCGGCATGGTGGTTGAGGTGGAGGACGGGGCTCGCGTCGCCAACCAGGGAACGGTCTGGAGTCCGATCGACGGTCCAGGGGACTCCTACGTCAAGCAGAACCTGGTGCCGTTCGGCGAGTACGTCCCGTTCCGTTCGACACTCGAACGATTCATCTCCAGACTCGACCGGATCCCGCGTGACTTCATCGCGGGGGACAAGCCGGGCACCCTCGACCTTGGCCCGGTGATCGTGGGCGACGTCATCTGCTTCGACGTCGCGTACGACGCAGCGGTGCGTGACGCGGTAGCGGGTGGAGCCGAGCTGATCACCGTGCAGACGAACAACGCGACGTACGGCCGCACGGGACAAGTGCCCCAGCAGTGGGCGATCAGCCGGTTACGGGCCATCGAGCACGGCCGGACAGTGCTAGTGGCATCGACCAGTGGAATCAGCGGGGTGGTCGCACCTGACGGATCGGTGGTGGCACAGACCCCGGAGTTCGTCCAGGAGGTCCTCGTCGAGACTGTCGTAGCACGGAGCGACCAGACGATCGCCACACGAGTAGGTAGCTGGCTCGAGTGGGCGCTTACGCTGATCGGTTTCGGCGCGGTCGGGTTCGCACTCATGCGTCGACGAGGGACAATCGACGCATGAGTGAAGACGTCCTGGTGATCATTCCGACGTTCAACGAGCGGGCGTCACTGCCACAGATCATCAAGCGCGTCCGCTCCAGTGCGCCTGACGCCCATGTCCTGGTGGTCGACGACAACAGCCCGGAC
>JAHELE010000010.1 GCA_024644345.1 Actinomycetes bacterium
ATCACCGACGAGTGGCGTGAGGTGTCATGGGACGAGGCGATCAGCTTCACCGCGCGCCGGTTCACTGAGCTGCAGCAGCAGTACGGCACTGACGCTATCGGTGGAATCACCTCGTCGCGCTGCACGAACGAAGAAGTCTTCGTCGTACAGAAGATGGTGCGTGCAGCTTTCGGCAATAACAACGTCGACACCTGCGCGCGTGTCTGCCACTCCCCCACGGGCTACGGCCTGAAGCAGACCTTCGGCACGTCGGCCGGCACCCAAGACTTCAAGTCGGTCGAGGACGCCGACGTCATCTTGCTGATCGGCGCCAACCCCACCGACGCACACCCGGTGTTCGGCTCGCGCATGAAGCAGCGGCTGCGTGCCGGCGCAGAGCTGATCGTCGTCGACCCGCGACGGATCGACCTGGTGCGGACGCCTCATGTCGAGGCGTCCCATCACCTGCAGCTGCTGCCGGGTACCAACGTCGCCATCGTCAACGCGCTCGCCCACGTCGTCGTCACCGAGGGCCTCGTCGACCGCGAGTTTGTCGCCGCCCGTTGTGAGGACGACTCCTTCGCCGACTGGGAGGCGTTCATCGCGCGCCCGGAGAACAGCCCCGAGGCGATGGAGGGCGCGACCGGCGTTCCGGCTTCCGAGATCCGTGCGGCCGCCCGCCTGTACGCCACGGTGCCCAATGGCGCGATCTACTACGGCCTCGGCGTCACCGAGCACAGCCAGGGCTCGACCATGGTCATGGGCATGGCCAACCTGGCCATGGCCACCGGCAACATCGGCCGCGACGGCGTGGGCGTCAACCCCTTGCGGGGCCAGAACAACGTGCAGGGATCGTGCGACATGGGGTCGTTCCCCCACGAGTTCAGCGGCTACCGCCACGTGTCCGACGACACGGTCCGGGTGCTGTTCGAAGACGTGTGGGGGCGCGAGATGCGCGCCGACCCGGGCCTACGCATCCCCAACATGTTCGACGCCGCGGTCGCCGGCACGTTCCGTGGGCTCTTCGTGCAGGGCGAGGACGTCGCGCAGTCCGACCCGAATGTCACTCACGTGACCGCGGCGCTGAAGTCGCTCGATCTGCTGGTGGTGCAAGACCTGTTCATCAACGAGACCGCCAAGCTGGCGCACGTCTTCTTGCCCGGCACGTCATTCCTCGAGAAGGACGGCACCTTCACCAACGCCGAACGACGCATCAACCGGGTGCGGCCGGTGATGGAGCCGAAGACCGGCAAGGACGAGTGGCAGGTGGCGTGCGACATCGCAACTGCCATGGGCTACCTGATGGGCTACGACAACGCCTCGCAGATCATGGACGAGATCGCGCAGGTGACGCCGACCTTCGCCGGCGTCTCGTTCGCGCATCTCGACGAGGCCGGCAGCCTGCAGTGGCCGGTCAACGACGCAGCCCCCGAGGGAACGCCGATCATGCACGTCGACGGGTTTGTCCGCGGTAAGGGGCACTTCGTACCGACGCCGTATGTGCCGACAGACGAGAAGGCCAACCGTAAGTTCCCGCTGCTGCTCACCACCGGGCGCATTCTCTCCCAGTACAACGTGGGCGCTCAGACACGCCGTACGGCGAACGTCGAGTGGCACCCCGAAGACCTGCTCGAGATGCATGAGGCTGACGCCGCCGAGCGCGGTATCAGTGACGGTGACTGGGTGGCACTCAACAGCCGAGTGGGCGAGACGCACATGAGGGCCCGGATCACTGACCGCGTCCCGCAAGGTGTGGTCTACACGACGTTCCACCACCCCGAAAGTGGCGCCAACGTCGTGACGACCGAGAACTCCGACTGGGCGACGAACTGCCCTGAGTACAAGGTGACCGCCGTCCAGATCCGTCCGGCGAATGCGGTCGACCCGATGCGCGTCGAGGTTGCCACGTGACGTCACAGGATCTGGTCCGGATGGTGAACCAGATCGCGATCAACCAGGCCTACCTTCCCGATGACGAAGCCGTCGAGGTCGTTGCCTCGCATCTCACGATGTTCTGGGCCCCCGCCATGCGCACCGACCTGTTGGCGGCAGTTGCTGCAGGGGATGCAGACCTCAACGAGGTTGCGCTGCGTGCGGTGCAGCAGCTTCAGCCAGCCTGATCCGCTCAGTCCCCGCGTAGCAGTTGAACGAGTCGTTGCGTGAGAATCCGATGAGTGTCAGCCCGGCATCGCGCGCGAGGTCGACGGCCAGGGTCGATGGTGCGGACACCGCGGCAAGCAGGGGGATCCCCGCCATGACGGCCTTCTGCGTCAACTCGAACGACGCTCTTGCGCTGACCTGAAGCAGCCACTGCGACGCGGGGAGCTTTTCCTGCTGGAGGGCCCAGCCGATCACTTTGTCGACCGCATTGTGACGCCCGACGTCCTCACGGATGCAGACCGGCCCGCCATCGAGCGTGAACAGTCCAGCGGCGTGCAGACCGCCCGTTCGGTCGAACGCCGACTGCGCGAGTCGGAGTCGCTCCGGCAGTTCAGAGATAACCGATGGCGCGATGTGCAGGTCGCCACTTCCATCAGCCCGCCGAGTGAGCGCGCCGCGCCGGGCGATGACCTCGGTGATGCTGTCGGAGCCGCAGATCCCGCATGCGCTGCTGGTCATGGTGAGCCGTGGGGCCGGCGGCGCGACCGCTGCAGACAGGCGAACCTCCACGGTGTTCTCGTCGCAAGCGATGGCCCCAATGAGATCGTCGGGTTGCCGGACCACTCCTTCGCCTACCAGCCAACCGAGTGCGAGCTCGATGTCGTGACCCGGCGTCCGCATGGTGGTGGCGGTGTCGACGCCGTTCACCCGGATGGTGAGGGGCTCTTCGACGGCCAGCTGATCGACGACCTCGCTCGCTACGCCGTCGCGCAGCCGCGTCATGCGGCGGCGGTCCACGAGGCGTCCCATCCGTCAATGGTGCCTCACTCATCGCGAAATGGCGTCCCTGTTCCACGTCCGACTCGGTCGTGGGCCCGGCCCTCAGAGCACTGTCAGGTACGGCGTCACGCAGGGCGGTCCATCGGCGTGCTCGTAGTGCACTAGTCCGGAGTCGGTGACGAGCACGGTGGCACTCGACACGGTGCCGTGGCCCTCGGCGTGGATGCAGGCCGGTGATCCGGCGTCATCGGTCTCGTGCGAGCTCAGCAGCTGCCGCAAGGCGCTGATCAGGTCGTTCGGGGTTGCTGAGGTGGCGAGGGCTGCTGTGCTCTGAGCGAGGAGGCGGGTCGCCTTGGCGTCGTGCGGGTCGTCGAGATCTTGTTCGGTCAGCACATGGATGCCCGGTGTGAGGGGGGCGGTGCGGCGGCCCTGTCTGTCGTCGAGCGCCGTCCAGTAAGCCGCGAAGCTGGAGGCGTAGAAGACGTTCACCGGGTTGTACCTGGTCGGGCTCAGCGACTGCATCCAGGCGAGAGCGGCGGTGTCGTCCGCGGCCAGGGCTTCCAGCGGCAGTCGTCCGCGCGTCTGCCGGGCGGCGTCCCGCGGCGGTACGAGACCCCCGGGGTGGCGGTTGGTCACGGCGGCGACGCGGCCTTCCGGGTCGACCGCGAGCCAGGTGCCACCGGCGAGCACGTCACGACCGCCCCAGCGCGGAGGATCAGGGGACAATAGGAGCGGCGGCTCGCTGGGACGTCCGAGCAGCTCGTCGCGGTTGGCCGCGACCACCAAAGGGGCACCAGGGACGCACTGCCACGCCACGACAACCGTGCACACCCACCCACCGTAATGGGGCCATGTCACATGGGTTCGAAATGACCGAACCAGCGACACCTGATGGGCCTCTGTATGACGACCGCAATGGTCGAATCACGACGTTGGTGACGGCATTGGTTCGAAATGACCGAACCCATGTGGCATGGCCCCACCTTGGGGGGTTACTGGGGGCGCAGGGCTTCGTAGGCCATCACTGCTGCGTGGAGGGACGTGCAGGCCTCGGCTGAGTCCAGGTCGACCGTCAGTACCTTCTCGATCGTGGTCAGGCGCTGGTAGAACGCCTGTCGCGACAAGTGAGCGGCGTCGGCGGCCGCCGACTTGTTGCGCCCGTGAGCGAGGTAGATCTGCAACGCCCCGAGCAGGTCGGTTCCCTTCCTCGCGTCGTGGTCGAGCAGCGGCCCCAGTGTCCGCTCGACGAAGGCCTGTAGACGTGGGTCGCCGCCGAGTACGTACAGCAGTCCACGCAGCTGCACGTCCGGCAGCTCGTAGTAGGGCTTGTCCTCAGGTGACCCCTGGGACGCCTCGGCGGCGTGGGCTGCCTCCGCGAACGAGCGCCGCACCGCATCGAGGTCGTGCACGGCCGAACCGACGCCGATCACCGGTCGGCTCACGTTGGCTGAGTCGGCCTTGGCGATGACGTGCTGAGCCACCTTCGTCAGGGTCGTGGACGCGTCGCTGCCGTCGGGCAACGGCAGCAGGACGCCAACCCGTCCTGGCCGTAGCGACCCGACGAGCGCCTTGACGTCGGCGGCCCGGAGCGCTGACGCGACAAGCTCGGCCTCGAGGTCGCGGGGTCTGGCATGAGGCTGGTGCGCCCGGTCGGCGCTGAGCTCGACGACCACCGCCATCAGCCGCTGCCGTGCCGTCGGGACGCCCAGCGCAGCGGTGCGTGCATGGATGTCGTCGGATGACTCAAAGCGTCGGTCGATGATGTCGGCCAGCGTGGTGCGGTGGGCCTGGAGCTCCATGGGGTCCTGCTGCTGCTCCAGCAGCCGGTTGAGGGTGAGCGCGGTGGCGGCGCGCTCGAGCACCATCAGATGGAGTGCGTCCGGCTCGCCGTCCGGCAACAGGACCAGCCGTCCCCACACCTCGCCGCGGGCTTCGACCATGGCGACGAGCCACCCCTCCGGTCCACACAAGTCGCTGTGCTCAGAGGTCTGCGCGGCCCGCGACCGCGTGCTCCAGTCGCGAAGCACCTCGTCCGTTGACCGGCTTGCCGGGGCATGCGCCACGACCTGGTGGACCAGGTTCTCGAAGACAACAGCGCAGGAGGAGAGGCGTGCGGCCTCATGCACGATCGACGACGCCGACGCCCCCTCGACGCATAGCCGGGTGAATACCCGATGGGCCAGCTCAGAGGCGTGGAGGGCATTGATCTGTTCGACGACGATGAGCGAATGAACCGCCTGAGTCACCTTCACGAAACGCAGTTCCCGGTGGAGCGAGACGAGGGGTAACCGGTGCCCCTCACAGGCCTTGACGAGGGCACGGGGGAGCTCGTCGTAGCGTCTGCCCAGCTCGACGACCAGCGCCACTGCACCCGCTGCGGCCAGCGCGTCCGCGTAGGTGCGGAGTGACTCGTCGGTTTCCGGCAACGCGATTCCGGTGGTCAAGATGACCTCGCCGCCGGCCAGCAGCCCAGCGATGTCAGGCAGCTCACTGACATGGACCCAGCGGACGCGAGCATCAAGGCCGCGGGCGCCGGCGTCCACCCGAGGCAGACCGACTGCGATGTCAGGCAGCTCGAGCAGGTCACGAACCCGCGGAAGCGCGGTGTCGGCGGCCAAAGCTGCGCGGTCGGGCATGAAACCCCTCGTCAACGGTGCTGCCGGAGCCTGGTGCCGTGAGGGTAGCGAGCGCAGGCGTGCAGGTGGGCCGGGGGATGAACCGCCGTGACCCGCGTCCCGGTGACACGGTTCGATCACAACGCTAGACGCGCCGCGGTGCGAGCGGTTAGGTTCGGCGCACGCAGCAGGCACGGCTGGGTGATTCTTTGCTGGGAACCGGAAGTTTTATGGCCCCGAAGGCCATATGCCGGAGAAACTCCCGAACCCGCGCCGTTGACCTGGGACAGGCCGGTTGCCGCAGAGTGCGGCGCCAGGAGGGATTGGGCATGGCGAGGACGCGGAGGAGCTTGCGGTGGGGGGCCGTGGCGAGTGCAGCAATGGTGGCAGGACTCCTGCCGCTGGCCACCACAGGAGGTCAGGCTCAGGCACTGGAGCAGGACGGGAAGAACATCTTCGTCGTCGGTGTGCTCCAGGACGTCGACAACCTGAACCCCTTCAAAGGCATCACCGTTGCGGCATACGAGGCGTGGGCGCTGACCTACGACAGCCTGACGGGGTACGGAGCCGATCGCTTCGAGCCCGTCCCGCAGCTCGCCAAGGACTGGGGCGCGTCTGAAGACGGTCTGACCTGGACGTACAACCTGGTCGACAACGCCACGTTCAGCGACGGCGAGCCGCTGACCGCTGACGACGTGGTCTACACGTTCCAGCGAATCATGGACGGCGAGTCGATCGAGCGCACCAACTGGGGCTCGTACGTCAAGAACATCGAGTCGGTGACCGCAGTGGACGACACCACGGTCGAGATGGTCGTGGAAGAGCCGTCGCCGATCATGGACACGCTCACGATCCCGATCCTCCCCGAGCACATCTGGAAGAACATCGACGCGGATGCGCTCCGCAAGTACACCAACGAGCCCGACTCCGACCCCCCAGGCATGGTGGGTAGTGGACCGTTCATCATGACGGACGCGGTCAAGGGCCAGTACTACCGTTTCGAGACGAACCCGAACTACTGGGGCGACCAGCCCAATATCGATGGCGTCGAGTACAAGATCTACCAGAACGACAACGGTCTGGTGACTGCCCTCGAGAACGGCGAAATCGACTTCGCCGATGACATCGAGGCATCCCTTTTCAACACGCTCGAGGGCAACCCCGACGTCACGGCCAAGTCCTCGCAGTACTCGGGGTTCAACTACCTGACCTTCAACGGCGGTGCCCAGCTCACCGACGGCACCCCGATCGGCAACGGACACCCGTCGCTGAAGGACCCGATCGTGCGTGAGGCCATCCACTACGCGATCGACAAGGAAGCCCTCGTCGACCGAACGTTGCAAGGCCGCGGAAGTCCGGGCGACACCTTTATCCCTCCGATCTATGGCGACTTCCACCAGACGGTCGAAGACCCGATCACCTATGACCCGGATATGGCCAACAAGCTGCTCGACGATGCCGGGTATGCGATGGGCTCTGATGGGATCCGCACGATGCCCGACGGGTCCGACCCCTTGGTGTACCAGCTCTACTCACGGCAGAACTCCAAGACGTCCCAGACGACGATCCAGCTGCTTGAGGGCTGGTTGAAGGCGATCGGCATCGACTCCAAGTCGGAGTCGGTCTCGGAGGGACGCCTGTACGGGATCGCCGGTGACGGCACGTTCGACATGTACGAGTGGGGTTGGGTTGTCGAGCCTGATCCTGACTACCAGGTCTCGGTGTTCACCTGCGACCAGATGAGCTACGAGACCAAGAGCGGGCAGGTGTACGCGGGGCTCAATGACAGCTTCTACTGCGACAAGGAGTACGACCAGCTCTACCAGGACCAAGCGATAGAGGTCGATCGTGCCGCTCGGGCCGACCTGGTCAAGCAGGCGCAGCAGAAGGTGTACGACGCGAATGCGTACATCGTCACCGAGTACTACGACTACCTGCAGGCCTACCGGAACGACCGTTTCACCGGCTTCGTTGAGCAGCCGTCAGACAACGGAGCGATCCTCTTCCAGTACGGGACGTACTCGTACGAGAACATCAAGCCGGTTAGCGCCGACTCGGGTTCTGGAAGCTCCAGTGACTCCAACACCGCGCTGATCATCGGTGGTGTTGCCGCGGCAGCGGTGCTCGTCGGGCTAATCGTGTGGTTTGCGACGCGGGGACGCCGCGGCGCCAACGCCGACGTGGAGTAGCGAGTGGCACAGCAGGAACCAGGGGGAGTTTCCGACGCTGCGCTGGACCCGACCGAATTCGGTCGGGTCCAGCGCCCGTCGCGCGTGTCGGGGATCGGCCGCTTCACGGCCCGCCGGCTCCTGACCGGCCTGGGAACTCTTGCATTCGTCCTGGTCTTCAACTTCTTTCTCTTCCAGATGCTGCCTGGCGACCCGCTTGCTAGGTACAAAGGTGCGCGCGAGATTTCAGCCGAAGACCTCGCGGCTTTGAGGCAAGAGCTCGAGTCTCCGCTTTGGGAGCAGTTCTTCAACTACGTCAAGGACCCTCTCCAGCTTGACTCGTACTCAACGATTCAGGGCAAGCCGGTCTGGGAAGTCATTGCCGATGCCCTCCCATGGACTTTGATACTGCTGGGCACATCGACACTGCTGGCGACAGTGATCGGAATCTGGATCGGCATCAGGGCAGGTTGGAACCGGGGAAGCAAGTTCGACAAGAACTCGACCGGGATCACTCTCTTCCTCTACGCCACGCCCGAGTTCTGGCTCGGTCTGCTTCTTATCCTCTTCTTCTCGACGGGCTTCTGGATCTTTCCCGGGATCTTCCCCAGCGGATCGGCCATCGGTTCCGGTCTCGATCCATGGACGGTCGATGGTGTGATCAGCATCGCCTGGCACACCGTGCTGCCCGCAGCTTCTCTGGCGGCCGTCTACCTTGCTGACTACTCCTTGATCATGCGTGCGTCGATGGTGGACGAGCTTGGTCAGGACTACCTGATGACTGCCCGGGCGAAGGGGTTGATGGACCGCGCGATCCGTCGCGGGCATGCGGTGCCAAACGCGTCGCTGCCGACGATCACGCTGATCTTCCTGAACATTGGGTTCATCATCGGTGGCGCCATCACCGTCGAGACGGTGTTCTCCTATCCGGGACTCGGCCTCCTGACATGGAACGCTATCCAGGCCGATGACCTGCCACTTCTGCAGGCGCTTTTCCTGTTCTTCAGTGTCTCGGTGATCGTCTTCAACATGATTGCCGACATCGTCATCGCGGCGATCGACCCCAGGATCCGACTGTGACCACCGACACTGCGCCAACGGTTGCGATCCCGTCAGTTCGGGCCATCCGATGGAAGCGTCGGCAAGTTGCCACCGCTCGGTTCATACGTGCGTTCTCGAGGTATCGCTCAGGGCTTTTCGGCGTCGGCATTCTGCTCTTCTTCGTCGCGGTCGCGGTTTCTGCTCCATACGTCTTTCCCGAGTATCTGCTTGACCCGAACGCGAACCTGAGCAACTCGGTCTACGCACCACCCAGTGCCGAGTTCTACTACTGGATGGGCACGGACGACCTGGGCCGGTCGGTTCTTGCCGAGCTCGCCTGGGGAGCACGGCCGTCGCTGGTGGTGGGAATCCTTGCATCGATCATGGCGATGA
Organism: Actinomycetes bacterium; assembly: GCA_024644345.1. GTDB lineage: Bacteria > Actinomycetota > Actinomycetes > JAHEKZ01 > JAHEKZ01 > JAHEKZ01. The sequence goes on from JAHELE010000010.1 coordinate 9,077, forward strand.
TCATCGGCACCCTGGTCGGAATCGCGAGTGGCCACTTCCGCGGCTTCTTCGGCGGTTCGATGGAGCGGCTGACTGACTGGTTCCTGGTGCTGCCCTTCGTCCCGACAGTGATCGTGCTGCAGGCTGTACTGGGTGAGACGACGATCTGGATCACCGTCATCGTGCTCGGCATCACATCGTGGCCGGGAACGGCGCGCCTGGTGCGTGCTCAGACATTGAGTGTGGAGGCGCGCCCATATATCGAGCGCGCGAAGGTGCTTGGTAACAGTGACTGGGCCCAGATGGTGCGACATATTCTGCCGAATGTCATGCCGCTGGTCATCGCCAACACGACGCTCACCGTCGCCATCGTCATCCTGTCCATGACAACGTTGGCCTTCCTTGGTCTGCTCGATCCGAACTTGATTTCATGGGGTGGAATGCTGGACAGTGCCGATGCGACAGGGGCAGCGCTGCAGGGAGCCTGGTGGTTCCTGATTCCACCCGGTCTCTGCGTCATCGCCGTCGTTCTGGCGTTTACGCTGATAGGCCGTACCCTTGAGGTCGTTCTCAACCCGCGACTGGGGAGCAACTGAATGGCCGTGCTCGACATGCGTGACGTGTCGCTGACGTATCACCCCTCTGAGGGCCCCGTGCCTGCGGTGCGTCACGTCGATCTCAGTGTCGACGCAGGCGAGGTCGTCGGGGTCGCCGGTGAGTCAGGCTGCGGCAAGTCGACCTTGATCTCGACTGTGCTGCGTCTGTACCCGAAGAGCGCGACTGTCGACGGCGAGGTGCTCGTCGACGGCGAGAACGTCTTCGACATGAAGTGGAACCGCATGCGGGCGGTGCGGTGGGGCGAGGCGGCCGTGGTGTTCCAAGGCGCGCTCCACTCGCTCAACCCAATCCAACGAATCGGTAAGCAGCTTGTCGAACCGATCCTGGTGCACGACAAAGGCGCCACCGAGGCGTCCGCCATGAAGAAGGTGCGTGAGCTGCTCGATCAGGTGGGTCTGCCGACGCGGCACGTCAACGCCTATCCCCATCAGCTCTCCGGCGGTCAGAAGCAACGCATCATGATCGCGTTGGCCCTCACCTGCGACCCGAAAGTGCTGCTGTGTGACGAGCCAACCACGGCCCTGGACGTCATGGTGCAGGCGCAGATCCTTGACCTGCTCAAAGGCATTGCTCGTGATCGGGCCATGGGAATGCTGATCATCAGCCATGACCTCTCGGTGCTGTCGACCAACTGTGACCGCATCGCGATCATGTACGCCGGCCAGGTGGTCGAGCAAGGTCCGGCGCTCGATCTCTTCCAAAATCCCGCTCACCCGTACACCAGGGCCTTGATGGGCGCCTTCCCGACGATTGGAGACGGTGAGTCGCGCTACGCGCCGACCGGTCTCCCCGGAGATCCGCCCTTCCCGGGTGACCTGCCCAGTGGGTGCTCATTCCACCCTCGCTGTGCGATTGCGACGGACGAGTGCAGCACGGTCAACGTCGTCCTTGAGCCTGTTGGGCCCGGCCGCGACGCCGCCTGTATCCATGTCAATCAGGGGGTGGGCGCGCCGTGAGCAGCTCAGTCGAGGACGTCCACACGCAGACCGAGATCGTGATCGAGGTTGACGACCTCCACGTCACGTTCGAGGGCCGCGAGGGTGGTACGGCGAGAGCTGTCGACGGCGTGAACATTGCTATGCGCAAGGGCGAGATCATCGCGATGGTCGGAGAGTCGGGCTGCGGCAAGACGACGCTGGCCCGCACCATCCTTGGCCTCGAGAAGCCGGCCTCGGGAACGGTGCTGTCCCACGGAGAACCGCTCCAGTACAGCGGTCGTGCGTTGAAGACGTACCGCAAGAACGTCCAACTGGTGCTGCAGGACCCAACGGGCTCACTCAACCCACGGCACTCCGTCTACGAGGCAGTTGCCGAAGGCCCGCGTACGCACGGGATGGATGACGAGACCGGACGCGTCAGTCGAGCGCTGGCCATGGCCGGGCTTCGTCCGCCCGAGCGGTTCTTCCTTCGGTACCCTCACGAGCTCTCAGGTGGCCAGCGCCAGCGCGTCGTCATCGCCGGTGCCCTGGCTCTCGATCCCGATGTGATCATCGCCGACGAGCCGGTGAGCAGCCTCGACGCGTCTGTCCGTGGCGAGATCTTGGCCCTCATGCTCAAGCTGCGCGACGAGCTGGGCCTCACGCTGTTGGTGGTGACGCATGACCTCGGACTTGCGTGGAACATCGCCGACCGCATCGTCGTCATGTACCTCGGTCGGGTCGTCGAGCAAGGACCCACCGAGGAGGTCCTGAACAACCCGCAGCACCCCTACACGCGGGCGTTGCTGTCGGTGGTTCCAGAGATGCACGGAACCGAGCAGATCGTCCTGTCGGGTGAGACACCTGACCCGACGAAGATCCCGTCGGGCTGCAGGTTCCACCCGCGGTGCCAGGAAGTACGCGACGGCGTAGCTGAGAAGGCCGGAGTCCTTGCTGCCTGTCAGTCGGTGAGCCCGGTGATCTTGTCAGCGCAAATCCCGGTCGGCGAAACTGAATTGGGCCACGACGCCGCGTGCCATCTGGTGACTCCTCCGCCAACAGCCTGACTTCCGCATGCGAGGTCGGTCGGCGGCGACGCTCCTCTCGTTGACGACTGCCGCTGTGGCAGCGTCGCAATGGCAGGGTAGGACGTCGGGCAGCACGGCGTCCGAGCGTTCACGCGGACTGCCAGGTGACGACATCGTGCCAACGCCGACGGTCGTGACGAACCACGCCCGCACCTTGCGCGCGACACCAGAAGAGGTGTGGCCATGGCTCACCCAAGTGGGATGGCACCGAGGTGGTTGGTACACCGCACGGTGGGTTGATCGACTGCTCTTTCCGGCGAACTGGCCCTCCGCTGACTGGCTTGACCCCGACCTGCTCCGCGACCTAGCGGTCGGCGACGTGATCGCTGATGGGCCGCCTGGCACCGCTCACTTCGTTGTCGCGCAGGTGGATGAGGCCCGACTCCTGGTGCTGCACTCCACCACACATATCCCGGGCAGCTGGCAGAAGAAGACAGGCGCACGCATCGACTGGGTGTGGATCTTCACCCTCGAGCCGGCTAGCTGCGGCGGCACCAGAATGCTGATCCGCACCCGGGCGTCCACCTCCCCTTGGTGGCTCACGGCGGCCTACGTAGGAGCGCTGATCCCGGCGGACCACATCATGGCGACGAGCATGTTGCGCGGACTCGACAAGCGGTCCGGCCGCACGCCCTAGAGGTAGGGCCCGCTGGTCCGCTGGCTCTGTTCCAGGTCGGGCGGTGAGACGGCTGTGCTGTCCGGTCCGGCGGGGAGGGCGGCGCGGCGGCGCATCTCTTCGAACTGGGCACGCGCGGCGACCTGCTGGGCGAACAGTGCGGTCTGGATACCGTGGAAGAGCCCTTCCAGCCATCCGACCAGCTGCGCCTGCGCGATCCGTAGCTCGGCCTCGCTGGGCACGCTGTCGTCGGTGAAGGGCAGCGATATGCGTTCGAGCTCTTCGGTGAGCTCAGGGGCCAGGCCGTCCTCGAGCTCGGCGATCGAGCGACGGTGGATTTCCTTGAGACGTGCTCTTCCGGCTTCGTCCAGCGGTGCGCTGCGCACCTCCTCGAGCAGCTGCTTGATCATGGTGCCGATCCGCATCACCTTGCCGGGCTGTTCGACGAGCTCGGTGATCGGCGGCTGGCCGTCGTCGTCGCCGTCCATGGAGGGGGTGGGGATCTCTCCGACCGCCTGGCCGTCGGGGCCAACGATCACAATGCGGTTCGGGGTCTCGTCCTGAGGCTGCGTCATGGCTCCTATCTTGCCCTGGAAACCCAGTGGACGATCACCCGGTGCTGCGCCAGGGTGTGCGGATGGACCTCACCGGCATTCAGGCGGCGCTGCCCGGTCACGCGGTGCGTGCGGTGACGATGGAAGACATCCCTGCCCTGCTCGACCTCGTGGGCCGGCTCACCACTGTCGTGCTCGGTGAGCCGGACGTGAGCGAGTCAGAGATGCGTGACGACCTCACGGGAGCTCACTTCGACCTCGCCGCAGACACCTTCATTGCGCTTGCGCCCGACTCGCGTGCGATGGCCTACGGACAGGGGTACGACGAGCGCTCGGGTACCGGGTGGGTGGATGTCTACATCGACCCCGCTCTAGAGGATGAGAACTTCGAGGCTGTGGCCGACGCCGCGATTGCCGCTGCAGTCGCGCGCATCGTCGAGTCGGCGAAGGGTCGCGGTGAGTCATCTGTGCGTGTGACTTCCAACTTGTACGAGACCGAGCTACGGATGCGCGCCGCGTACGAGCGGGCCGGGTTGGCGGTCGAGACGGTCTACTGGCGTCTACAGCGCCTGTTCGCGCCGGGTGAGGTGCTGGAGCACCCGATCGTGCCGGACGGCTTTGTCGTCGCGAAGGTCGATCCGAGGGACGAGTCGGTGATCGAGCAGGCGTACCACCTGTTTCACGACACGTTCAGCGACCATCACGGACACGACGGGACTCAAAAGAGCTTTGCGGACTTCACCGAGGACAACCGCAGCGCCGAGTCCTTCGATCCCGAGGCATGGTGGTTCGCGTGGCAGGGCAGCGATCCGGTCGGGCTGTTGATCGGCGATGACCGCCGTGCCGAGCAGGGGTTTGGGTACGTTCCAGCCATTGGCGTCCAGAGGCAGCTCAGAGGACGTGGGATAGCCCGGGCCCTGCTGTTGTCGGCGTTTGCCGACTATCAGCTTCGTGGGCATATCGGCGTCCAGCTCGGTGTGGACACCGGCAACACCACAGGCGCGACGCGGTTGTACGAGTCGGTAGGCATGACCTCGCTCCACTCCGCGATCGCGCTGGGGGCCGGTCTCACGCTCTGACCGTGTGCACTCGAGGAGCGAAAGTGTCATCCCGGTGTGCACTCGGCGAGAGCTAGGGAAGGGATACGCGGTCGAGGAAGGCGTCCACCAGTTGGTAGGCGCGCTCACGGTTCTGCTCGGCGAGCTGCTCGCTCTGCGCGTACAACGCCTCGAAGTCGATGCCGTACTCGTCGGCCTCAGCCGCGCTGTCCTCGCCCCAGCGGCGGATGATCGCGGTCGATACCTCGGGGTGGAACTGCACCGCCAGTGTTCGTCCGAGCCAGAAGGCCTGGGGGCCGGCGTCGGAGGTGGCGAACACCTCGGCGTCCGGTGGTGGGGTGAACGTGTCGACGTGAAACTCGAACCAGGGGCCCGGGGGTGCCAGTGCGTGATCGTCTGACGACACCTCGAACCAGCCGATCTCGGTCAGGTCCGACCGTTGGACGGATCCGCCGAGGGCGTGGGAAAGCAGCTGAGCGCCGTAGCAGATGGCAAGCGTCGGCGTGTTCGAGGCGACGAGCTCGCGGGCGACTGCTGCCTCGCGCTCGACATGGTTTGCCACCTTGTCCCAGTAGACCGACCAGTCAGAACCGAGCAGCACGACGAGGTCGACCCCGGCCGTGACGATCGGGTCGTCTCCGTCGCGATAGACGATCTCCAGCGTGAATCCGTGCTGGACGAGTCGCTCGCCCACGTGACCGGCGTCGTCGTCGCCACGGTTGGCGATCACCAGTGCTTTCACAAGATGGCAGGCTACGGCAGCGACTGGTCGGACGTGGCGTCAGAGGCCGTGGTGCCCGGCGCGACCGGATGAGCCGATCGAAGGTCGATGACCGCAGGCGGCAAGGTGCGAAGAAGGGCCCAGGAGCTGTACGCCACGGGCAGGATCAGGGCGATCGCCATTGTGGACGTGGTCGGCAGCACGGTGGCGACTGCTCCAGCGGCCAGGGCGCCAAGAGCCTGGATCCCCATCAGGCCCGGTTGGATGATCGACACGAAGGGCGCCCGCAGGTCTGGCGGAACAATCATCATCGAGCCGGTCATCGTCGGTACGTCGGCCGCGATGGTCACGCCGTAGGCGGTGATGGCGAGCAGAGCAAGAACAACGACAAGCCATCCGGAGGCCGTCCCGGACAGGGCAAAGAGCAGGGCCGCGGGGCTGGCCGCGAGGATGGTCACCGTGCACGAGATGCGCATCAGACGAGTGGGTGAGCCCTCGCGCGGAACCACAGTTCCGCTGAACGCCCCGACCAGCGGAGCTGTCGCGATCAGCGCCGCCATGACCAACGGGTTGACGGCTTCACTCCGTAGGAAGACCGGCAGCAGCCCGGTGATGGCCGCGTCGGCAAGGGCGAGCAACAGGAAGAAGACCAGCATCTGACGGAGGAGTCCGCGTCGAGCCATCATCGAGAAGGCGTTCTTGGTGCGGGTGATCGGAGGCTCAGGGGGAGGTGGTCGGCGTCCGGCGTCGAGGCTGAACAGCAGGACTGCCGAGACGCCGAACGTTGCGGCGTTCATGATCAGCGCGGCTTCGGGTCCGATGAGGAGGAGCAGAGCACCGCCGACGGCGAGCCCAAGGGCCTGAGCGGTCTGGAAGGTGACGTTGCTGAGCGCGTAGGCGTCGGCCATGCGGTCTTCGCCGGCGGCCTCGGGGATCACGGCGGTGCGGGCCGCCTCGAACGGCGGGGTTGCGAGCCCAGCGACGAAGGCCAGTACGAGCAGAGACCAGGTGGGCAGCGGCAGCGCGATGAGGGCGAACAGCGCCATGCGCACGATGTCGGAGCCGATCATCATGCGCCGCAACGAGTAGCGCTGCGCGATCGGGGTGATGACCGGACTGAGCAGGTAGGGGAGGTAGGTGACGGCGAGCGTTGCCGCGGTGAGGAACGCCGACCCGCTGCGGTCGAAGACCAGGACCGCGAGCGCGAAGCGGGCAGCCCAGTCGCCGACCTCGCTGAGCACCTGCGAGCCCCAGACACGACGCATGTCGTGAATGCGGAGCACGCTGAAGGACGCGACGAATCTCTCGCGCGTCGTGGTCAAGGTCCCCCCAGGTTGGATGGTCAGGTGGCGAATTTCACCACATGGGCGCGAGGATCTGCGGCAGGTTGTGCGGGGTGCCGCTTATCGGGTGAATGGACGTCGGGAACGACAAGGACGGGGGACCCGAAGGTCACCCCGTCCTGGGGAACGAATAGATCAGGCCCACTTCTTGCCTGGGACAGCCTCGAAGGTGCACTGGATCATGGTTCCCTCCTTCTGTCTCCGCGTTGTGGTGCGAGCGTGAGATTAGTGGGGCAAAGAGGTCGCTGTCCCCGTTTGGCCTGATTCCCGGCTATCCACACCTTATCCACAGGATTCGGGATAAATCGGGCACACTGTGCGGTCGGGCGCTCACTCTCCGATGCCTCGTGCCCTATGGCAGTCGCCAGTCGACGGGCTCGCCCGCCTGCGCGACCAGTGCCTCGTTGGCCCGGCTGAACGGCCGCGACCCGAAGAAGCCGCGAGACGCCGACAGAGGGCTCGGGTGCACGCTCGCGATCTGCGGAACACCCTCGAGGAGCGGCGCTGCGGACTGCGCGTCCCGCCCCCAGAGCACAGCCACCAGCGGTCCACCGCGGGACGCCAGGGCGCGGATCGCTGCCTCGGTCACGCCTTCCCAGCCCTTGCCCCGGTGGGAGGCCGGGGCCCCGGGCTGCACCGTGAGCACGCGGTTGAGCAGCATCACCCCGCGGTCAGCCCACGGCGAGAGGTCCCCGGTGCTGGGGGTCGGGAAACCGAGGTCGTCGCTGTACTCCTGGAAGATGTTCGCCAGGCTCTTGGGCACCGGTCGAACGTGAGGTTCGACCGAGAATGACAGCCCTACGGCATGACCTGGTGTGGGGTACGGGTCCTGCCCGACGATCAGCACGCGGACCGCCTTGAGCGGCTGTGAGAACGCACGTAGGACGCGGCCTCCGGCAGGCAGGTAGCCGCGTCCCGCTGCAAGCTCGGCGCGGAGGAAGTTTCCGATCTGGGCAATCGTCGCGGTCTCGGGCTCCAAGGCTGGCAGCCACGACGAATCCACCAGCTCGGCCAACGGTCGTGGTGCCACGGGGGTCGAGCGTAGAGGCACCCGCCCGGTTACGGTGACCGGCGTGACCTTCACGTTGGAGACGGTGCGCTACGACTCGCCCGAGGCTCATGTTCTGATCGAGGAGCTGCAGGAGGAGTACGTCATCCGATACGGCGGACGCGATGAGACGCCGGTCGATCCCGACGACTTCGCCCCGCCGCGCGGAACCTTTCTACTCGCCCACCGCGATGGCGAGGTGGTGGGGTGCGCCGGAATGCGCCGGCGTTCGCGGACCGAGGTCGAGGTGAAGCGGATGTTCATCCGCCAGCCCTTTCGAGGTCGCGGCTACTCGCGGGGGCTTCTTGCGCTGATCGAGGACGAGGCACGCACCCTGGGATTCACGCGGGTGCTGATGGAGACAGGCCTGGCGCAGCCGGAGGCGATGAGCCTGTACGAGTCCAGCGGCTATGAGCGCATCCCCGGCTTCGGTCACTACCGCAACGAGCCGCAGAACCGCTGCTACGCCAAGGAGCTCTGAGCGGCACTCCGATCTTCGCGCCCCATCTGGCTGGGCGCATGCTGCAGGCACGAAGCGGAGGGTGAGGGATTTGAACCCCCGGATGCTTTCGCATCGCTCGCTTTCAAGGCGAGTGCAATCGGCCGCTCTGCCAACCCTCCCGAGGCAGCCATTCTGCCGTACGCCCCACCCAACCGAACAACGTGTGAGTTTGCTGACGCTATAGCGTCAGCAAACTCACACGTTGCGGGGTTGGTAGGACGCGGTGAGGCGCTCGAACCCCTCAGCCAGTGACACCCTCGGGGCCCACTGCAGCCGTTCCTGAGTGCGGCGCTGGTCAAACCAGTGCGCGGTCGACAGCTGCTCGGCCAGGAAACGAGTCATGGGTGGCTCCCCCTCGCGTCCGGTCACCGACCAGGTGCGCTCGACCACCGCCCCGGCACCTGACGCCACCGGGCGTGGCACCGAACGTGTCGGTCCGCGGACGCCGGCGGCGCGGCACATCCGGGCCAGCAGCTCAGCGACGGTTCGTGGCTCTCCGTTGCTCACGACGAACGCCTCACCACTCACCTCGTGCACTCGGTCGAGCGCTGCGACCAGCGAGTCGGCAGCGTTGTCGAGGTACGTGGTGTCGATCAGCGCCGTACCGCCATCGATGAGCACGAGACGACCAGACGCTGCGCGCTCCACGATGCGCCCGACGAGCTGTGTGTCACCGGGGCCCCAGACCAGATGCGGACGCACCGCCACGACGTCGAGGTCAGCGTCCGCGGCCTCGAGTGCGAGCTGCTCGGCCATCGCCTTGCTGCGTGCGTAGTGACCGTGGGCTCTGTCGGGATCGGCCGGGTCAGCATCTGCTGCCATCAACGGCTCGCCGAAGTGCGCCACCGACGGCGACGACACGTGCACCAGGCGACCGACGTCGTGGGCCCGGGCGGCGTCGAGCACGTTCTGCGTACCCCCGACGTTGACCGACTCGAACTCGTCCCAGTCGCCCACCACGGAGACTTTGGCGGCCGCGTGCACGACCGCGTCGACGCCCTGCATGGCGTGGTCGACGATCGCAGCGTCCCGGATGTCGCCACGCACCTGCGCCCAGTCCCGGTGCCCCTCGCCTCGCTGCAGCGCGACGACGTCGTCTCCCCGGGCGACGAGCCGCTCGGCGACGCCGGCTCCCAACAGACTCGTAGCTCCCGTCACGAGCACCCTCATGACAGCGCGCCACCGTGGCCGGCCAGTACCTCCGACGCCATCTGTGACACCCGGACCCGGTCGATCTTGGAGTTGTGCCGGATGTCGACCGGCAGCTCGTCAACGACCAGGACCGCGGCGAACTCGATCCCAGAAGCGAGCCGCAGTGCGTCGGTCAGCTCGAGTGAGGCCACACCCTTGTCCTGCTGTGGCGCCTCGACGACGGCAACAACGGCCTGCCGCCCCGCAGGGCCGACGCCGACCACGGCTGCGAGCCGTACCGGATCGAGACGTTCGAGGCGCTGCTCGGGTCCGACCGGAGTGACCACACCGACAGGTGTCGTGATGATGTGTGCGATCCGCCCCTCGACCCACAGCCGGCCCTCCGGGTCGAGATGACCGATGTCTCCGGTGCGATGCCAGCCGTGGTCGCGGGCGCTTTCCCGTTGCGTCACCCACAGCTGGTCGTAGTGATCCTTCACATGCGGCCCTCGTACACAGATCTCGCCGGTGACGTCAGCTGAGTCAGTCAGCGCGCCGGTTGCGGCACCCGTCGGATCGAGAGGGCTGATGGCGATCTGAACGCCCGGCACCGGATGCCCGACGAGCACCCCGTTGCCTCGTCCACCGCTCTCGAGCTCGGCCAGGGTCACGTCGGCGACGGGCATGGCCTCTGTCATGCCGTACGGCGTGTGGGCTTCGCAGCCGCCGAGCACCAGCGACGCAGCCCGCAACGTCTCGCGGGGGACCGGCGCCCCGGCCGACAGCAGCAGCCGGACGCGCTCACATCTCTCGCGCTGCGCCTGGTCGAGGCTGGACGCGGTGCGGACGATGTTGCGCAGCGCCGCGGGGGCGGCAAAGACGAGCGTGGCATCGATCGCCGCGATCGCGTCGGCCATCGCCCGTGAGGTAAGGGTGGCGGGCTTGGTGATGTCCATGGCTGGGACCGCCGAGGGGATGCCCAGTGCCGGACCGAAGAGCGCGAAGGGTGCGAACGCGGCCACCAGACGGTCGTTCGGTCGGATGTCGAAGGTTTCGGCGATGATGTCGCGCTGCGCCTCGAGCTGGGCATGCCGATACACGACGCCTTTGGCCGGTCCCGTCGCTCCGGAGGTGAAGAGGACGGCGGCCTCGGCCGTGACCGAAGGCTTGGTAGAGGTGGGCAGCTGGCGCCCGATCTGGGCCAGCTCGGTGGCGGTGTAGTCGACGCCCAGTGCCCGGCGGAGCCCAGGTGGAAAGCCCCCGACGGAGACGTACGTCCCCGGCAGCCCCATGCCTTTGGCCGCGCTGAGCCCGCGCGCCACCCCGATCACGTGCTGCACGTCTGCTCCGCGCAGCGCGCGGCGCAGGGCAGGGAGGCCAAGACCGGCGTCAGCGACGACAGGGACCGCACCCGCCCGCCAGGTGGCGTAGAGCACGGCCGTCAGGTCAGCACCCGGCGGCACGAGCAGCGCGACACGATCCTGCGGTCGGACGCCAACGGCGGTCAGACCGGCGGACAGGTCTCGCACGGTCGCCGCCAGCTGCTTCCACGTGATGGCTCTGGCCGGTCCACGGCGCCCCATCTCGACCACGGCGACGGAGCCGTCCTGTGCCCGGTCCTCCAGGGCCGACCACAGGGTGCGTCGCTGGGTGGAGGTAGTGGGCAGTAGGGCCGGGACGACCCGCAGCTCGCGCGTGCGTCCGGCGGCCAGGTCGGCCGCGAAGCGTTCGACGGCTTCGGCCACGGGTGCGTCCTCGATGACCAGGTGTCCGGCGCCCTCGAAGCGGTGGGTCTGCGCCTGGGGGAGTCGCCGCTGCAGGTCGCGTAGGTAGCGGTCGGCGAAAACCGGGTCGCGTGGGCCCCAGAGCAGCAGGACCGGAACGTCGCGCAGTGCGTCGAGGCCCTCGCCCACCTGGTCGAGGGTCGGGCGGCTCGGGTGGTCGGACTCGAGCGGGATGTCGGCGACGAAGTCGGCGATCGCCCGGCGGCGTCCGGCCTCACGGTAGGGAGCCCGGTAGGCATCGGCGACGTCGCGGGGGAGCGCCGGGTGCGCGAGGCGCAAGGTGCCGTCCAGGAAGGTGCGGGTGCGATGGGTGACGGTGCGAAGCAGGCGGCCGGCGCGAGCCGTCGCGATCAGCGGCGGTACCGACGCATCGTCCGGTTGGCTGACCGCCGTATTGAGAAGGGTGATACCGGCCACGACGTCCGCATGCTTCTCGGCCCAGCCAAGAGCGATCGGGCCGCCCCAGTCGTGGGCGACGACGAGCACCGGACCGTGCACGCCGAGCTCGTCGGTCAGTGAGCCGAGCTCGTCGATCCGATCGGCCAGCGTGTGCGGGTGATCGGTGCGCTCGGAGTACCCCATGCCCAGGTGGTCCGGTGCGATCACCCGCCACGAGTCCCCGAGGGCCGCGAGGATCGACCGGAAGGTGTACGACCAGGTCGGGTTGCCGTGCACACAGAGCACCGTGCCCATCGGGGCGTCCGGTCCTGTGGGTCCGGTGTCGAGCACGTGCCACCTGCGCGAGGTGCCGGTGGCATCGGGAGCGGAGACGATCCGCGACCATTTCGGATCAAGGCCCGGCAGGTCAGCGGGTGGAAGCGACGCCGAGGTCACCAGACGATTTCACAGAAGGCGGTGTTGAGGCCGGACCCGATGCCCATGCAGAGCACGCGGTCGCCCGGCATCAGGTTGTCCACCTCGTGGGCCAGGGTGAAGGGAACGGAAGCGGGCCCGATGTTCCCGAAGAAGGGGAATGAGAGCGGAACCTTCTTCTGGTCGATGCCCAGTCGCTCGCACAGCGCACTGGTGTGCACCCGCGACACCTGATGGATGATGAAACGGTCGGCGTCCGACCAGTCGAAGTCGCCGGTCTTCCAGGCGGCCTCGGCCAGATCGAGCCCGGCATCCATCAGGCCACTGGCGTCGGTGTGCATCTGGTCCATGTCGCCCACACAGAGCTCGTGGTGCTCGGTTCCGGCGCGCGAGACACCACCGATGACGCGGTGGCCATCACTGTGCTGGTCGGTACGCCCAAGAACCATGGCGGCGGCACCGGACCCGAGCGTCAAGGTAGCGAACTCGCTGAAGAAATCAGCCGTGGTCGCAGTCGGCTCGCGCAGCCGGCGGATGGTGTTCTCCTGCACCTTCTGCGCGTCCTCGCCATTGACGATGAGCGCGTAGTCGATGTGTCCTGCGTCGATCATGGTGGCCGCTATATGGATGCCATTGACGAAGCCGAGGCATGCGTTGGCCAGGTCGAAGTTCATGGCCGACGGGGGCAGACCCAGCTTGTGGTGGATGCCGACGGCCGTCGACGGCTCGAGGTAGGCCCTCGAGACCGACGAGTTGATCATCAGCCCGATCTGCGACGGGTCGACGCCGGCCGCGGCGATCGCCTTGGCGCCGGCCATCGCCGCGCCGTCGGCGAAGTTCATGCCCTCTGACCACCAGCGACGCTCGTGGATGCCGGCTAGCCCCTCGAGAAGTCCGGGACGTGCGCCTAGCCGTTCGTAGGCAGGGGCCAGCTGTTCGTCGAGCTCGGTGGAGGTGACCACGACCGGGGCTTCGATCGCCACGATCGACAGCACGGAGGTGCCGGAGTGGCGGAAGGTGGAGTTGCCGTCCATCAATTCCTCTCTGGGTAACCGCGAAAGTGTCGCATGCGCGGCCGAAAAGGGCCGAATCCAGGGGGTGGGGCGGCCCGGATCAGAGGTCGATGACGGCCCCGGCGCCGTCGCGTCTTGCGTCGCCGGCGGCCTCGAGGCGACCGTCGGGGTGGCGGCGCACCGCATTGACGCCGCCGAAGTACATGCTGCGCCTGCTCCACCGGTTCACCGGGCCCACATCTGCCAGCTCGAGGGCCACATCCTCGCTGACGTCGTGCTCGAGCTGGCTGGTGGTGCCGTCGAAGTGCACCCGGGGGGCGGCAACGGAGGCGTCGAGGGGCCGGCCGGCCACCAGCTGTGTGACCGTCTGAAGCAGGGCACTCCGAATGCGTTCGCTGCCACCGGAGCCGATCGCCACGGTCGATCCGTCAGCCAGGTCGAGAATGCTGGGAGCCATCATCGAGGCGACCCGGGTGCCCGGCTCGGCGTCGTGGAAGCCGTCGGGGTGCAGATCGGACTCGCCCATCATGTTGTTGAGCTGAACGCCTGTGCCAGGAACCAGGACCCCGGAGCATGACCCGTTGGACGTGGTCATCGATGCCACCATGCCGTCGCCATCGATGACGCTGACGTGCGTGGTCCCTTTGGTCGATGTCGGCGTCGGGGTCCGCGACTTCTGAGCCTCGGTGGCGTCGTGGAGTGCCTCGACCAGGGCCCGAGCAGCGGGCGCCTGGCCGTGGTCCGTGCCGTCGAGCCGGGTGAGGGCAGCACAGACGATGGAGCCCCCGAATGACGGTGGTGGGTTCGTGGTGAGGCGGGCACCGCGGTAGCTGACGACGTGGGGCTCCCGCGCCCGCACCTCGTACTGCCTCAGGTCCTCGGCTGTCAGGAGCCCCCCATGGGCCCTCATGGCGGCGATGGCGTCCGGCGTCTGGGGCAGGTCCGTCCAGCCGTCCGGGTCGACCTCCCCGAGCTGATCGAGGAAGGTGGCGTACTGCGGGTTGGCGAAGACCTCTCCGGCCTTTGGGGGGGCTCCGTGTCTGAGGTAGAGGTGCGCTGCTTCTGGGGTCAGGCCCAGGATCGCCTGGAGAAGCCTCAAGACCTCGGCCTGTGTCTCACTGAGCACCGCCCCCCGGCGGGCACGTGCCTTGGCCGGCGCCACCACCTCGGCCAGCGGCAGCCGACCGAGGCGCTGATGGGCTGCGAGGTAGCCGTTGAGGACGCCGGGCACCGCCACTGACCCGTACCCGGCATGGAAGATCTGCTCGGCATCGGAGAAGACCACCGTCACGGGCGTGAAGTGTGGTGCGAGCTCGGTCATCGGCAGGCCGTGACCGGGGGCATCGACGAAGAAGTCGAGAACCTCCGCCGTCCCACCCGGCCGTCGCGAGAGCAGGAATCCGCCCCCACCGAGGCTGGTCAGGCCAGGCTCGACGACGGCGGCCGCGAACCCGGCGCCCAGAGCGGCGTCCACGGCGTTTCCTCCGGCCCGAAGAACGGCAGCAGCCGCTTCGACGGTCTGCCGGTCTCCCGCGGCAACGGCCGCCTGCCCTCCCATGTTGCGGAGCGTATCGACCCGGCCTCGTGTTACACCCGGTCACCCGTTCGGCCCACCGTCGCCTGACTAACCCGGTCGGATCAAGAAAGGGCCCTTTGCTGCCGACACCATTGGTGTCTCGCCCGGAGCGGGCGGTGCGCCCACTTTGGGTGGCCCGTCTGCTGTCTGCCGGTCGTGGCGCTTGGGGGCGTTTCGACACGTGGAAAGGTGAGATGGACAACCCGCAGCAGTTGGCGCGTACCGGGGCCTTGGCCGCATGGGTCAATGCTGGTCTCGGTCTTGTCCTCACACTGCTTATCCAGGTGGCCGATGACTCGGTTCCGGTCGCGCTGATCCCGGCCCTGATCTGGTGCTCCCTAGGCTTGGCCTTCGCCGCGTTCCTGTCGGTGCTGTCGCGCCGGATGAGTAACAGCGACCTCGAGGTAGGCAATCGGCGGTTGGCCCACGCGCTGATCACCACCGAGATGGTCTGGGTGGCTGGGTTGGTGGCTCTGACTGGTGGCCTGCGCAGTCCGGTCTGGGTGTTGTTCGTGACAGTCGCGGTCTTCGTTGCCGACGTGGTGGAACGCAAGGGTCTGGCCACCTTCACGCTGCTGGCCCTGGCCATGCTGTTCGCGGCCGCTCTTGCCTCCGGCACCCTGAACCTGCAGGTACTGCCATGGCTGATCGCCGCGGCTGCGATCATCCCGTTGACCGTGGGCTTCGACGAGATGCTCAAGTCGGGGATCCACGAAAGTCACAACACCCGCCTGCAGCGGCGTGTGGAAGAGCTGTCGGTATCCCTGGGGCAGGCCGCCGATGGTGATCTTGCCGTCGGAATTCCCACTCACGACGTCGATGACGCTGCTTTGCGCTCTCTGGCCATCAACATCGACGAGACGCTGGTCTCGTTGCGCATGCTGGTCGACCGAGTGCGTGACGGTGGTGAGCGGATCTCCGAGAGCGCGCAGGAGCTGCAGGCTGCGGCAGAGACCCAGGCATCGGCGTCCACCAAGCAGACCGGTGCCGTGACCGAGTCGACCGTGACACTCAAGCAGCTGGCCGACATGGCCGAGACGATCGCCAACTCCAGTGCCGACGTGGTGGAGCAGGCCGCTTTGACCTTCCGGTTCGCCGAAGAGGGCCAATCGGCGGTGACGAACGCCGTCGACGCCATTGACGCGATCGCCCACCGCTCGCGACTGGTCGCGGAACGTACGGCTGCACTGGCCGACAAGTCTGGCGAGATCGGCCGGATTCTCGATGTCATCGACGAGCTGGCCAACCAGACCAACCTGCTTGCGCTCAACGCTGCGATCGAAGCAGCCCGAGCTGGCGAGCACGGCCGCGGGTTCGCCGTCGTTGCCGCTGAGGTGCGCAAGCTCGCTGAGCGGGCACAGGCGTCAACCAAGCAGATCCAGACGATCGTGTCGGAGATCCAGGCCGAGATGAGAGCCACCACAGCGGCGACAGCCGAAGGAGCGGAGGAGGTGCTCAACGGAGTGGCTCTGGCACGTGACGTTGTCACTGTTCTCGAGCGCATCTCAGAGGTGGCAGATGAGACCACCACGGCGGCACGTGAGATCTCGAACGCCAGCAAGCAGCAGAAGACCGCATCGGCCGAGGTGGCTTCAGCGATGAAGGACGTTGTGGGTGTCTCAGAGCAGACGGCCACCGGATCACGCGAGGCAGCGCACGCCGCGGCGTCCCTGACGTCGCTGGCCGCCGATCTGCGTGAGTCCATCTCCAGGTTCCGCATCTAGATCCATAACGATCTTCGCCAAAAGCCTCGCGCTCTGGGGGTTGTCTTCCTAGGCTCGACCCGTGACTGAGCCCTTCGTCGCCCACAGCGTCCAGGCAGCGCGAACTGCGTACCAGGAGGCAGTCGAGCGACTGTCCGCGCAGTACAGGGAACTCGCGGACGACGCCCCCGTACGGCTGGCAAAGCGCACCTCGAACCTGTTTCGGATGCGCGACGCAAGCAGCGCCGCCGGCCTGGACGTGTCGGGTTTCTCAGGTGTCATCGAGGTCGACCCGACGAGCCGCACCGCTGACGTGCTCGGCATGACCACCTACGAAGATCTGGTGGACGCCACGCTGCGCCATGGACTGATGCCGCTGGTGGTGCCCGAACTGAAGACCATCACATTGGGTGGGGCTGTCACCGGCCTAGGCATCGAGTCCACCTCGTTCAAGAACGGTTGCCCCCACGAGTCGGTGATTGACTTCGACGTCCTGACCGGAGATGGACGTGTCATCACCGTCACGCGCGATGGTCCTCACTCTGACCTGTTCACTGGATTCCCGAACTCGTACGGCACGCTCGGGTACGCACTTAGGCTGCGCATCGAGCTGCAGCCGGTGAAGCCGTTCGTTGCGCTCGAGCACTACCCGCATCACACGCATCGCGAGGCCGCCGAGACCATCGAGGCGATCGCCACGTCGGGGGAGCATCGGGGACGCCCTGTCGACTTCCTCGACGGTGTGGTCTTCAGTCGCGATCGGGTCATCGTCACGGTGGGCCGGTTCGTCGACGAGGCGCCATATCTGTCCGACTACACGCGGTCGAAGATCTACTACCGCTCGTTGGAGCAGCGAAGCAGTGACTTTCTCAGCGTCCGCGACTACCTGTGGCGATGGGACACGGACTGGTTCTGGTGCTCAGGCGCGCTGGGGGTGCAGAACCCACTGGTGCGTCCGCTGCTTCCGCGTCGGCTGCTGCGCAGCGATGTCTACTGGAAGGTCGTGGGGTTTGAGCGCCGCCACGGGTGGAAGGGCGCGTGGGATGCCAGACGCGGTAGCGCGCCGCGCGAACCGGTGATCCAGGACGTCGAGGTTCCGTTGGCTCGCCTCGATGAGTTCTTACGTTTCTTCCACGACGAGATCGGTATCGCTCCTGTCTGGCTGTGCCCTTTGCGACAGCGAGACCCTGTGGTCACCTGGGATCTCTACGCCTTGGATCCGAGCACCACCTACGTCAACTTGGGCTTCTGGTCATCGGTGGAGGAGAAGCCGGGGCAGCAAGTGGGTCACCACAACCGACGGATCGAAGAGGTCGTAGCAGAGCTCGGTGGACGCAAGTCCCTGTACTCCTCCTCGTACTACGAGGAGGATGACTTCTGGCGCACATACAACGGGGGGCAGTACGAGCTCTTGAAGAAGGAGTACGACCCAGACGGTCGACTTCTTGATCTGTACGCCAAGTGCGTGCAGGGACGCTGAGGAGGAGCCATGACGACGTCTTCTATCGCCACCGCGTTCGGAAGGGTGCTCGGTGACCGCCCCCAGCTTCGCCTGACGGCCTATGACGGCAGCAGCTACGGCGATCCCGACGCAGAAGTGACCTTGGCGATTCGCTCACCTGAAGCAATCCAGTACCTGGCGACGGCGCCCGGTGACCTGGGGCTGGCCCGGGCTTTCGTCAGCGGCTCCCTCGTCGTCGAGGGCTCGCTTCACCAAGCACTCACGATGCTGGTCATGGATCACAGCCAGGATGCTTCGATGGCGGACAAGCTGGCTGTTCTGCGCGAGCTCGGCGGATGGGTGTTGCGGCGTCCGCCCCTTCCGCCCGAAGAGGCTTCGCCGTCTTGGCGACGAGGACTGCGTCACAGCAAGCAACGAGATGCCAAGGCTGTATCGCACCACTACGACGTGTCGAACCGGTTCTATGAGTTGCTGCTTGGTCCGTCGATGACCTACACGTGTGCTGTCTACCCCGAGGCAACGGCTTCGCTGGAAGAGGCCCAGTCGGCCAAGTACGACCTCGTCGCACGCAAGCTGGCTTTGGAACCCGGACAGCGTCTGCTTGATGTCGGATGTGGGTGGGGCGGCATGGTGATGCACGCCGCCGAGCACTACGGCGTCAAAGCGCTTGGCGTGACCTTGTCCGAGCAGCAGGCCGAGTGGGCGCAGAAGGCCATTGCTGAACGGGGAATCGCCGACCGCGCAGAGGTGCGGTTTCTTGACTACCGCGACGTCCCGGAGACGAACTTCGACGCCGTGTCGTCGATCGGGCTTACCGAGCACATCGGACGTCGACAGCTCGGCGCCTACTTCGCGCGCTTGGAGACCAAGCTACGTCCAGAGGGGCGGCTGCTCAATCACTGCATCACCCGGCCCACGACCCGCGAAAGGGCGCGCGCCGGAGGTTTCATCGACCGGTACGTGTTCCCCGATGGTGAGCTGATGGGTGTCGGCCGCATCATCACCTCGATGCAGAACAACGGGTTGGAGCCACGTCACGAGGAGAACCTCCGGGAGCACTACGCGATGACCCTTCGCGACTGGAGCACCAACCTCGAGACCCACTGGGAAGAGGCCGTGGCAGAGGTCGGCCTGCGTCGGGCCCGCGTCTGGGAGCTGTACATCGCCGCGTCCAGGGTGGGCTTCGACATCAACAACATCCAGCTGCATCAGGTGCTCGGCGTGAAGCTGGGCCGGGGGGGCGTGTCCGGCTTCCCGTTGCGACCAACCTTCTAGGGCTAGAGCCAGTGTCGTCGCCGGAACATGACGTACAGAAGAACTGAGACCCCGATCCAGATGCCGGTGCTGGTCCAGAAACCGCTGTGCGCAGCGAACCCTGGGTAGGGGATGTTCTGGCCGTAGAACCCCGTGACGGCGGTCGGGACCGCAATGATCGCAGCCCAGGCCGCCAGTTGGCGTGTCACGGTGTTCAGCGTGTGGTCATTGAGGGCTAGCCGCGTCTCGTAGATCGTGGTGATCAGGTCTCGCAGCCCCTCGACCGTGTCGTTGACGCGGAGGACGTGGTCGTAGACGTCCTGGAAGTACGGCAGCAGGACGGGATCGACCACGGGCCGCTCGGCATCAGCGCGACGCATGGTGCCAGAGACGACTTCGCGCATCGGTTGCGTGACGCGACGGAGCCGTACCAGCGACTTGCGGGCCGTGAAGCTGCGGAGCTGCGCCGCCCGTGGATCCACCTCTCGCCGGCCAGTGTCGTCGAAGAGGTCGTCCTCCATTCTGTCGACAGCTTCCGACAGCGAGTCGACGGCGTCGAGGTACGAATCGACGATGGAGTCGAGGAAGCCGTACAGCAGGGCAGGGACGCCATATTCGAGCAGCTGTGGGTTCCGCTCCCAACGCGGAAGCAGCTCTGTCTTGGTAGTCGGGCGGTCGTGGGCGACGGCAATCAAGCAGTCGGGCAGGAGGATCAGGGGAGCCGCCGTCAGGGTCAGATCAGCGTCGGTGTTCAGCGTGACTCGAAAGAGGTACACGAGCTCACAGTGAGGGAAGCGCTCGACCTTGGTGCGCTGGGCGATCCCGCTTGGTCCGTCGGCTCCATGTACGGCGTCCGCGATCGCCTGTGGGTGAATGTTGAGCAGCGGTCCAAGCTCAGCGAACTCCGACGGGGAGACCTCGAGCCAGGTGATTGACGCCCGGTCACGAGCGAGGGCGGCGGCTTCCGGAAGGTCGACCTGGCGATATTCCAGGTCCGTGCCATGAACCTGCCAAGCGTCTGCCATGGGCTCACCGTATGCGTGGCACGGGCCTATGACGCGCTTTGCTGCCCTCACGCGCTGCCCGGTACCCTTCTCGGGCGGTCGAGAGGCCGCATGGAGGCGTCGCCTAGTCCGGTCGATGGCGCCCGCCTGCTAAGCGGGTTGGGGTCTTATAGCCCCTCGAGGGTTCAAATCCCTCCGCCTCCGCGTTGTTCTGGTGATCGGAGCGCTTCAGCCACGTCGCCCCCTTGTGAGGGTCGCGAGCTCGGCTGGAGCGCTCCGATCAACCCACTGCGTGCGCCTGGAACACGTCGACGGATCGGCCGACCTTAGATGGAGGACCGGTGACTGACCCCACTGCCGCACCCACCAGCGCCGCGCCCCCGGACCCCGGCCAGATCCTGCGTAGTCGTGGCTATGTGGGGCTGCTGGTGATGGGTGCCCTGGTGGGGGTGCCCGTGGCGTTCGTGGCGTACTGGTTCCTGGTCCTCGTCTCGAAGTCGCAGACCTGGGTGTTCGAGAGCCTGCCCAAGGGCCTCGGATTCGACACCGCCCCGGTGTGGTGGCCGCTCGTACCACTGACGCTGTCCGGCCTACTGGTGGCACTGTCGATCACCTATCTCCCCGGGACGAGTGGTCATCGACCTGCCGAGGGCCTGAAAGCCACCGGCGCTACCGCGCCCCGAGATCTGGCCGGCGTCTTCGTCGCCTCGCTCGCGACGCTGTGCCTGGGGGCGGTGCTTGGTCCCGAGGCGCCCCTGATCGCCATCGGCAGCGGCCTCGGCGTCCTGGCGATACACCTGGTCAAGAAGGATGCGCCCGAGCAGGCGACGCTCGTCGTCGGTGCCGCCGGAAGCTTTGCCGCGATCGCCACCCTCCTGGGCTCACCGCTGACCGGCGCATTTCTGCTCATGGAAGCCGTGGGTCTGGGCGGGGCCTTGATGGGAGTGATCCTGGTACCGGGTCTGCTGGCTGCGGGCATCGGTTCACTGATCTTCGTTGGTCTTGACTCGTGGACCGGCTACGGGACCTTTGCGCTGGAGATTCCGAACATTCCCGCGTTCGGCACGCCGACTCTTGGTGAGTTTGGCTGGGCCCTGGTCATCGGGTTGGGCTCGGCCGTCGCGGGACTGTTCATCAAGCGTGGCGCTCTCGCCCTGCAGAGGGTCGTCGACCGCCAGCGCCTCATACTGACGCCGGTCGTTGGGTTCGTGATCGCCCTGCTGGCAATCACGTTCCACGTTGCGACGGACAGGTCATCCCAGTTCGTCCTGTTCTCCGGTCAGGACGCGTTGCCGACCCTCGTGGACGATGCCGCCACGTGGTCGGTGGGGGCGCTGGTCATGCTCATGGTGTGCAAGGGCCTCGCGTACTGCCTGTCCCTCAGCGCCTTTCGGGGCGGTCCGATCTTCCCGGCGATGTTCATCGGGGCGGCGTTCGGGATCGCGTTGTCCTCGCTACCGGGACTTCCCATGGTCGCGGGGGTCGCCATGGGTATCGGCGCGATGTGCGTGGCCATGCTCGGGTTGCCGCTGGTCTCGGTCCTGCTGCCGTCGCTGCTGCTGGCGGGTGACGCTGTGTCCTTGATGCCCCTGGTGATCGTCGCGGTGGTCGTCTCGTACGTTGCGTCGGCGCGGCTGCAGCCGCGCCCGGCAGAGTCCGCAGCCGAGATGCCTGCTGGAGCTAGCTAGTCGGCAGGGGTTAGGCGGGAGGAAGGGACGGATTTCAGGGCTCCAGATCCGGCCGGTATGGTTGCTCCCGGCCTCAAGGCCAAGCGCCCGTAGCTCAACGGATAGAGCATCTGACTACGGATCAGAAGGTTGGGAGTTCGAATCTCTCCGGGCGCGCAACGTCTTTGCAGGTCACAGGGGGTTACGTCGTTGTAACTGGCTCGCGTGGAAACGTCGCGCTCGGTCGGCTACTCCCAGTCGTGCATGGTCGAAGACAGCGTGTCCACCCAGGCATGGACCTTGGCGCGTCCTCGTTCGATCATCGTCGCGACGGTGATGGCGGCCAGGCCCAAGACAGCAACGGTGATCCAAAGCGTCGCGCCACGCCACTCCGGGAGCAGCGGGTAGAGCGGGATCGTGATCAGCAGGACGACTGCTGCGACGATCACGCCGGCGCCGACCGCCAGACGGCGCCGCACCTTGGTCACCGCGCCCCACAGCGTGATGAGTGCGCCTTCGGCGAGCGCCACCAGGAAGTAGCCGAGGCTGTCCGTGGCCATTTGCACCAGCGTCGGGAACGTGATGATCGCAAGGCCGGCCAGTTCCGGCAGCACCACGTAGAACGTGGCTAGCGGCAGGCCGGACTGTCGGCGGTCCCAACGGAGCAGACCCGCCACCGCAACCAGCGACAGGCCGATCGGCACGGCGTACCACTGGGGATTTCCCCCCAGGGTCTCGGACGCGTACAAGGTCCAGGCCACCGCGAGGACTGGTGGGCCGAGCAGCGTGAGCACGGTGATGGACCTGGCGCGGCCCAGCCCGAGACACTGGGCGGCGAGTACGAGGAGCGCCACCACCAGCGAGTCCCGACGTGGCAGTTCGAACGCGGCGGCGAGCAACGCAGCCAGCTCGGCACCACCGGTGGCCAGCAGGAGAGCCGGTTGCCAGACCTCGGCGCGGTGTCGCACCGTCAGCCCGACGCTGGCAATCAAGCTTGCGAGGGCGATCGTGCACCCCACGGCGACCACTTCCGGACCGGTGGCGTAGACGGCGTAGAGGTACGCCGCGACCGACAGCGCCAGCAGTACCGAAGCCGTGGGACGCAGAGCACCGAACCCGAGTGGTCGTGCGCTCAGGCCCACGGCCGCGGCCGACAGCAGGTAGCCGAGGGCGATCCACT
Organism: Actinomycetes bacterium; assembly: GCA_024644345.1. GTDB lineage: Bacteria > Actinomycetota > Actinomycetes > JAHEKZ01 > JAHEKZ01 > JAHEKZ01. Next base: position 32,108 of record JAHELE010000010.1, read on the forward strand.
GGCCGGCAGGTGAGCGGGGGACCACCTCGGAGGGCAGGGTCGAGGACACTCCGATGAGGCTGACCAGGACCAGCAGCCCCCACGGCCCCACCCACGGACGGCTTTCCGCCAGCAGCCGACCAAGTCCGGCCAGGGCCAGCACCACGAGACCAGCGACGGCGGACGTGATGACGACCTGCACCTCGATGGTCCAGCCCGACCACTGCAGCAAGGACCACCAGGCGCCCGTTCCCGCTGCCGCGCCGACCAACCGCGCGGTTTCGCGTTCGGCAGGGCTAAGTGACGTGGCACGCCAGGCGACCAGACTCGCAGCCACCGACAGCGACGTCAGGGCGAGGGCGAGCCATCCCGGGCCGGCGTCCGCCGCACCCAGCAGCACCAGGAGGACCCCCACCACGGAATAGCTCCACCGGGCGATCCGGCCGCGGGTCCGAGCTGCGAGCGCGAGCGAGACGGCGCCGGTGAGAGCGAGGCCTACAGCTGTGCCGCGGTTGAGCACGACGTACCAGAGGTTGAGCACAAGGACGATCTGCACGGCGATCGACGTGCTCGTCCCCGCCCTGCGCTGCCAGTCGTGACGAGCCAGGAGGCGCACTCCCTCTACGGCCAACAGCCACGCCGCCCCCCACAGCACTGTCGTCCACGGCCGGTCGAGCGGCTCCCAGGGGGCGAGTGTCACGAAGGAGACGGTCAAGACGAGTGGCGCGACGCCAGCGATCTCGCCAAACCGCGACAAGACCGTGGCGGTCAGAACCACTGCACCCACGGCGAGGTACCACCAGCCGACGGTCATATCGTCGGCGCGGAAGGGAAGCACCAGCGTTCCCAGCGTCAGGGCTGCCGCCCCAAGGGCCGCGGGCGGAAGTGTGCGCCCGAACAGGCGACTGATCCGAGCCTCCTCGGGCAGCCGCTCTGCGGCCAGCGCGGCAACGACGAGGGAACCGCCCCAGGCGATGAGCACCTGCGGCCAGGAGTCACGCCCAGCGCCAAGTTGCTCAGCGCCCAGCAGGGTCAGCGGGGCCGTCACTGCCCAACCGAGCCAGACGTCCCGAGCGTCCCTCGCGGTTCCCGTCACCACCGCGCCGACCAGGACCAGGGTCAACGTGAGGGAGGTGGGACCCTCGGGGGCGTCATCAGCCAGTCGGACAAGGACCGTGGCGACCGTGATCGCCGCCACTAGGAGCCACGCCTCATGCAGCATGCGCGTCGTGCGGGGCAGGTGCTGCCCGGTCGCACGACCGGCAGCGCTGATAGCCAGTGCGCACGTCGCGGTGACGACCGGCCACCAGGCGTCGTCGACGCGACCGGTCGCCTCGACGCCGTAGTGGGCGGCGAGTGCCGCGACCAAAGGAGCTACCAGGGCGGGTGCGCTGCGGATCGGGATGGCCAGCTCGGGAACGGCGGAGACGAGAACATCGATGGCCGGCGAGCCTCCGCGGTCCTCGCGGACGGCGACCGCGGCCCAGGCGAGCGCAGTCAGACCCAGGACAGTCGCGATGGCCCAGCTCGGCAGTGACACCGCCACCGCTGTGCTAGCGGCGAGGGTGGTCAGTGCTAGACCGGCCAGGGCGCCGTGCGCCAGGTGTTCGCGGGCCACGCGGGAACCGAGCCGGCCACCTGCAGCCTCGATCGTGAGCACGAGGACTGCGGCACCCGCCGCCCACCCGACGGTGGTCCATGAGAGGTCGCCCGCACGGACGACGACCAGCAGCGCCCAAGCCTCGGCGACGCCCGCGACGACCCCCCACGACTGCAAGCCGAGCGGGCGCACCCGGCCCACCGTCACAGTGGCCGCTGCCAGCAACGCCACGACGGGCGTCTGCCACGAGGTCTCCAGAGCGGCTGTGTCAGCGTCACCAGGCCAGGTCAGCGCGGACAGCATCGCCAGCGGAGTCCCCGCGGCGACGACGCCCGACGCCGCCGCGGCCCAGCTGCTCCAGAGGGGGTCGATCCGCGTCCACCACCGGGCGAGCACCGTCACGCCGAGCAGCGCAGTGCCAGTCGCCGCGAGACCCCACGGCCACCCGAACCCCGACACCACACCGAGCGCGACACCCACGGGAAGGACGGCGGCGAGCACCGAGTAGGAGCGGCGCGCCCCACCTGTCGTCGTCTGTCGGTGGTACAGCGCCCAACCGGTGGCCGCTCCGAAACCGAGCACCGTCGTGGCGGGCTCGACATCCAGCGCCGCACGTGCCGCCAGCAGGCCCAGGCCCACCACGACCGACGTCGCGATGGACACGGTGGCGCCGGGTAGTCGTCCCGCCAGGGCCTCAAGCGCCAGAACCAGGCCGATCGCCGTCAGGACGAGCGATGTGTTCGGCCATTGGTCGACCGCACCGGCGAGAAGAGTCAGCACGACCAGCACGCCGACGGACAACGGGCCAGCCGCGAGCGTGGCGTCGGCCAGCCGTCGTCCCTCCCATCGGCGGACGGCCAGCAGCGTGACGCCAGCCGCCAACGCCATCACTGCCACCTCGGTGCTCTCCGGCTGCGCCACTTGGTCCCCTTGGGGGACGTCGTCGGAGAACGTCAGGCTGAGGAAGCCCAGCGCCAGCCAGCTGACGGGCGCGACCAGGTAGGCCAGGGCCGACGTGGTGTGCAGACGCACCCAGAGCACGTAGCCACCAGCGACTAGAAGGGTGGCCAGGAAGAGAGTGACGGGTAGTGCCGAGCCCGTCGGGTCCGGCGGGACGGGTGCGTCGTCGACGAAGGCGGCGACAACGACGATCGGGAGCAGCAGACCGCCTGCCACCTCGAGAGCGCCGGCGACGACGCGCGTGCCTCGACGGCGCAGCATCGCGGCCCCGACGAAGAGAGAGAGGGGAATGGCTAGCTCGGCGACCGGTCGCAGGTTGCGGCTGATGTCACCGAAGGACCAGACCACCAAGCCGAACACGCCGGCGAAGAGCAGCAGCACCCCCAGGTACGCCAGGCCGTGCACGGCCAGGTCGGACTTGACGGTGTCGACGGTCTCCGCCCACCACCGGGCGGCGCGCCCCGGCTCACGCGGCGAGACGGGGATGAATCGCGGTGTCGGATGGGTCGGTGCCCCCGATGTTGCCGATACGTCGGCACCTGGGGGCGGCTCTTCCCGGCCCCCCCAAGGGGCGGGTTCCTCCGCGCGCCCCCAGACTCCCGTAGGGACCGTCGCGGTGGGGCGTTGGCGGGTTGCGGGCTTCGGCGGGTGCGCGGCAGGAGCGTCGGTCGACATCGACCGTTCCCACCGCACCAGGTAGTCGGTCAACGCTTGATGGGTCAGGGGGGTTATGACGCCCTCGGCCCGTGCCCGCTGCAGGACGAACCGGGTGACCTCGAGACCGGAGGGTGGAGGCGTGTTCGGGTCGACGAGGGGAGCCAGGGTCCGTTCATCATCGGTGGCGACCCAGGGCGACCAGCCGTCAGCGTCGAAGTAACGCAACCGCCACCCTCGGTCGGGGTCGCGGTACCAGCCGTCCGGGATGCCGCTCATCGAGATGATCATCCCGCCTGTATGGCAAGAAATCCGAGGGCCGGAGGTCCCGCTCCCCGAGATGTTTGATGCAGCGTCAACCGCTTCGCCCGAGCCCTTCTGCTCGGTTGCCGATCAGTGTCGCCGTTGACTGCAGCTTGCGCTGCCCAGACGCCACACTGCCTAGTGGGGTTGTCGGAGCATGGAGATGATGGGGGGACTCGCCCCCGCTTGCCGTCACAGAGACTCCACGTTCGCTTTCTCTTCGTTCATCAACTTGGTGCTCACGACGTACGACGTGACGACTGCCACCACGATCAACGTTGCCGACTGAATGCCTGCGCTTGAGGTAAGCAGGAGCGTGATGAGGCACGCTGCAAGGGGAAGGCGCAGGGCGGCGACCAGAGTCGCTGCGACGACTGCGGGGACAGCTGCTCCCTCCGGAAAGCCCGGCAGGTTCGCTGCCAGAAGCCCACCGACAGTTCCCACGAAGATGGCAGGAAAGACCGGTCCACCGCGGAAAGCACCCATTGAGATACCCCATGCCAGCGCCTTGAACGCGAGCAAGAACACAATGGTGCCGATCGACAGCGTGGCGGCGTCGTTGACGACCGGGTTGAGTGCACGCGAACCGGAGAACAGCACTGCGTACTGGGACTCACCGGTGATCTCGGAGAAGGCGATGGCGAGAGCGGCGACTGCGATCCCGGCGAGCGGCACGACCACGAACGTCTTGCGCTTGACCACGGGCACGAGTCCCTTGCCGACTCGGGTCATGGCAATCGTGAGCCCAGCCGCGATTGCTGCCACCGGGATCGTCCATAGAAGTTCCGCGACCGTCAGCTCACCGAGGGCGGACAGCTGTACGGGCTGAAGAGCATATGCCGAGCTGTCGAGACCGCTCCACTGGTTCAGACCGAAGTAGACGAGGGAACCGATGCCGGCGGCCATCAGCCCGGGGAGTGCGATCACGGCGGCGGTCGCGCCGCCGAGGCCCATGGCTTCCACGAGGATCAAAGCAGCAATGATCGGGTTGTTGAAGACGACGGCGAGGGCCGCGAACGCTCCCGCGGCCGCCACGATTGTCTTGATCTGATCCGGTGAGTCCTTCTTGGCGCGGTTTACCAGAAAGAGCGCGCCGCCCATGCCGAGGGCGATCACAGGCGACGACGGTCCCAGGACCAGCCCGAGGCCGAGGGTCGCTAGACCAGCCAGCAGAACGCTGGGCAGGGCGGACGGCTGAGTGACCCCTGCCGACAGTCCGTTGGCCGGGATGCCACCGCCAGCACCAGGCATTCGCGCGATTGCCCAGGCGGTGATCATGCCGGCTATCGCCAGCACGGGAAGGGACCACCACCAGGGCGCCTCGTCGAATCCGAGACCGTCGGGGAGGTCGGTGAATACGGCGTCCTGGATCCAGGGGACAAGGGTAAGGAAGGCCCACGCCGCCACGGAGACGGCAACACCGATCAGACCCGCCAGGATGAGCAATTTGCGGTAGTCAGGACCGCTGATGATCGTCGCGGCCTTCTCGGGGCTCACTGATTGGTCGCTCACACACACCTCACCAGGGTCGGCTTCCCGTGCTGAGCGTAGTCAGTCGACGGTCTTGGCTCGTGATTTTCGGGCAGGTGTGATGGTGCGGAATCTTGCTCGTAGCTCAACGGATAGAGCATCGAACGGCGGATCAGAAGGTGGGGAGTTCGGCCTCGGCCCGGTCGCGTATCCCTCGCAGCATCCGCTCGGTCATGACGAAACTGACAACGGCCACCACCTCGACCAGTGCGCGGGCTGCGGTGGTGTGGCAGCGGTAGCGTTCGCGAACGACCAGCCGGCTTTGATCAGGGGTGACGGGAACGAGCACGAACGCCCAGGTGAAGTCATAGGGCGCGCCGGCGTCACCAACGGTTGCTTCGCCCGTAGCGGATACGCCCCCCTCGACGACCAGGGCGAGAGGCGGGTTGACGAGCACCACCTTCAGCGCCACGTCCGGGTGAATCCGGAAGTCATCCCCGACCTCGACGTCCTGCCACTCCGGCGCCACGTGCTTGGCGCTGTTCATCTGGCAGCCGACGAGGTTCTCCACCCAGTCGTAGGAGTAGAGCCCGCCTCGACCCTGGCCCATCTGGGCCAGCCAGGGCCACACGTCCTCGACTCCTGCCTGCACGGTGACGGCACGGGTGGCCTCGAGATCGACCCGCCCGAGCAGATCGTCCCCCGGAAGCGGCATGACTGCCTCGTCGGGGGTGGCGCCCCAATGGAACTGCCGGCGCCGAAGAGCCGCCGCGTAGGCACCCACGGTGGCCAGCGCGGCGACCGCGGCGGAGAGAAGGACCCGTCGCACGGACTCAGCCTGCCACACGGACCAGGAGCCAAAACGTGTCTGGCGAAGCGGTTGGGCCCCCGGCCAGGTATGCTCCGCTGGCTCCATGAGGTGCCGACGAGAAGAGATCCGGTGAGTGAAGGAAGTGAGAGCGGCATCGCACAACCGGTGCCGCCGAGCGATGGTGTCGGCGAACCAGGCGTGCGGGAGTTCGACCCTGGGGCTCCAGCGCAGTGGACAGCCGTCGTGGTCACACTGATCGTTCTGGCGCTCCTGACGATCGGCATGCCGCGCATCTCTGACGCCTTCGCACCTCAGGACGTCGAACTGGCCGCGGGGGAGCGGATCGAGGCGGGCGGGATCGCCCTGCAGGCTGCCGAGGGCTGGTCGCTGGTCGATGGTGGCGGCGACATTCTGATCATTTCCAAGGGTGAGTCCAAACTGACGATTTTCCCGCCCTCCAAGGGCAAGACATCGCCCGAGGACTCCGTCAAAGCCAGTGAGGCGTTCTTCACCGAAGACAAGACGCTGCACGCCACCGTTGGGGAGATCGCGACCTTCCAGACCGACTCGGGGCTCGATGCGGCTCTTGTGACGATCGCTGAACAGGACGCGCTCACGGGCCTCTACGCGTTTGCGGACGGCAAGCTCATGACTGATGCGAACCTGTCAAGCACCCCCGGGGCCTATACCGATATTCACGAGGAGATCCAGGCCATGCTCGCCAGTGTGGAGTTCACCGACGGGGCGTCGTCATGAGTAGTGCGAGCGCGACCGCGACCCCGACAGTTCGAGGGTCGGGCGCGATCGCAATCGTCGCGACTATGGCGATCGCCGGACTCTGGGGGGCGGTTCAGCTGTGGGACGACCTCAGCCTGCCCCTAGGTGTCGTCAGCAACGTCTGGGTCCTGATCTCGCTCGTGGTCTGGGCGCTCTACGGGTTCTGTCTGCTGCTCCTGGTGTGGCGACCGGCCCGAAGAGCTCAGGTTCTCCCGCTGGGCGTCGCGCTCGCACTGCTTTGGGGCGGTTTCACCGTCAGTCACATCGCCGGGACCGTGAACGGGGCGGTGCAGAGGCTGGCGATCAACGTCTCTGACGGCGGCGACGGGACGTGGACCACCTGGGCCATTGCCCCAAGCATCGAGGAGACCGTCAAGACGCTCGGCATCGTGCTGCTGGCCATGCTGCCAGCGGCGAGGCGGTTCGGCGCCGGCGCCGGGCTGGTGATCGGGGCACTTGTCGGAGTCAGCTTCCAGGTCGTTGAGAACTTCGTCTATACCCTCCAAGCGATGTTCGATGCACCCGACCAGTACGGCGCCGACCTGGTGGACATGCTCTTTGTCAGGGGGGCCGTGGGAGTCTTCAGCCACGTAGTCTTCTCGGCGGTGATCGGCGCGGCTGTTGGCTGGTTCATCGCCACCCGTGGTCAGCCCCTTGGCCGCCGAACCGTCGTTCTGGTTGGTGCGTTCGTTGCGATGGTGGGGTTGCACATGTCGTCGAACTGGGCCTCGCAATCGCATCAATCGCTGATGTACGTCGCCTTGATGGTCGCGGGTCTCGTCGCCCTGATCGCAGCCTTGCGATGGGCGAAGGCGGTGGACGCGCCAGCACGACCCGACCTCAGCGATGGCCCGCAAGGACGATAAGCATCAGAGCGACGAGTGTCACGCGTTCTGGTTCTTGATTTCCTTCTCGATCTCGTTGAATGAGGCGTTGACCTCACGCTTTTCCTGACGCACGGCACGCAGTTCGGCCTTCTTCAGCGCCTCTGAGACGGTCAGGTCACCGATCACCAAGAGGGCTGCCTCGCCGGAGTCGATGAGCTCACCGAGCTCCTTGACGTCGCTACGTGACATGCCCTTCCACAGGTGTCCGCCAACAGCACCGATGACGCCACCCACCGCGGCCGCGCCGAGCAGCGACGGCGGGAACAGGATGCCAAGCACCGCGCCAACGCCGACGCCAGCCCATCCACCGGTGCGCGTCGCGGTCTCATCTTTGGCCACATGAACCTTGCCGTCAGCGTCCTTGGTGATGACCGCTGCGTCGAAGCTGCCGACTGCGTCGACCATGTGCAGGGCTTTGACCACGTCGTAGTCGGCCTGCGCCGCAGTTACGTCGGGGTACACCCCGATGTACAGGAATGTGCCGTCGTTCTCGCTCATTTGGTGTCCTCTCATTCAAGACGGTCGTGATCAACCACGCTCATCCAACCAGTTGCGTCAGGGGTCGATGCGGTAGGGCCGGGGGCGCCGCTTCGACGGTCAGCCTGGGTGGCAGCCTGGCCCGAACTGCACTCAGCACGTTGGAGCGCGTCGGCCGCGAATCGCTCGACTCAGGAACGCTCGGCTTCATCGACGGTGCAACCGCGTACGCGGACCTGCAGCGACGCTTCGCATGAGCGTCAGTTAGGCGCTGGAAACCGCGATCTATCCGAGAACAATCAGCAAGACCCCGGCAATCACAAGCCCGATCTGAACCAAAGTGGTGAACACCGAGATGGGAAGTCTTTCGATGGTGCGCTTGCCGACGTACGAGCCCGCGATGCTGGCGGGTGTGAGTGCCAGGCCGTACCCAAGAGTGGTCACACTCAGGACTGCAGCGGCTCCGAACACAACAAGTTTTGTCACGTGCATAACTAGTGCTGAGGCTGCCTCGGTTCCGATGTAGGCACCTCGGACCAGGCCGCGAGCGAGGAAGAACGGGGCCACCAATACTCCCACGCTGCCGAACAAGGCTGAGCAGAAACCAGATACCACCCCGATGACGACAAACCCTCGGTCACCGATCCGCATCGCCTGAGGTCGACGTCGCAACCAGACCACGGCCGCGATGAGGAAGCCGCCGATACCTCTCGTCAGCAAAGGAAGGGGGGCGGTGCTGAGCAGGAAGGCGCCGGCACTGGCTGCCGGTACCGCACCGAGGGCGAAGACCCCCAGGAGCGGTCGGTCAATTTCGTGCCGGTTGAACGCGACCCGACTGCCGTTGCTGGCCAACTGCGTGATGGTAAGGATGGCGACAGCGTCCCGGGCACCAAACGTTGCAGCGAACACCGGCAGAAGCAGGATAGCGCCGCCGAACCCAGTTATCGCGCTTAGTGCTGCGGTGAGGAAGGTGACTGCCACAAGTAGGGCGACGGTTGCCAGATCAAGCTCCACGTCGGGTGAGCCTAGGCCTGACTCCTCCCTTTTCATCGGCCTTAATTCCGGAAACCTTGGCAGGCATGCGCGACTGGCCTAGTGTGCCTAGCGCACCTAGCGGTGATCTTGCCAAGGTCTGGAGGATCCATGCGCCTTGTCAGCCGCGCCGCCATCCCGTTGGTGACGCTGGCAGTTCTGATGGGTCCGATTGGCACGTTCGGCACTGCGTCAGGTGCCGCATCCTTCGGCACCGCTCGGGCGATCTCTGTCGGTGGCTACTCGGCCTGTGCGGTCACCCCGACTAAGCATGTGAAGTGCTGGGGATTCAACAACGACGGTCAACTGGGAATCGGCGATGATCTCACCAGCCAGCCCCTTCCGGTCCGCGTTCCGGGACTACGCAACGTTCAACAGGTGTCGGTCGGCGACTACTCGACTTGCGCAGTCCTGGCCCACGGGCGACTGAAGTGCTGGGGCTACAACGGAAGCGGCGAGCTCGGCGACGGGACTACCAAGGAGCGACACGTGCCGACCCAGGTCAAGGGTTTGAGCAGAGGAGTGCGAGGAGTAAGCGTAGGAAATTCCCATGCCTGTGCCCTGCTCATCAACGGAAACGTGAAGTGCTGGGGCGACAACAGTTCAGGTGCCGTCGGCGCGGGTACTTCGCACTCGCAGTACCACCACCCAGTGCGGGTAGTGGGAATCTCCAGTGCTCACCAGGTGTCAGCAGGAGTCGACGCTACCTGCGCTGTCGTGGCGAACGGAAGGTTGAAGTGCTGGGGCAACAATGATCACGGAGAACTGGGAGATCGGTCCACGAAGGACAGGCGACGCCCAACTCAGGTGGTCGGTCTCAGCAGTGGGGTCCATCGGGTCATTGCTGGGTACTACTCAACGTGCGCAATCCTCAGCAGCGGGCGGTTGAAGTGCTGGGGCGACAACACGTTCGGCCAGATCGGAACTGGGGTCACCGGCGGGTATTTCAACCATCCCGTTCAGGTCGTCCGAATGACCAAAGGAGTCACCTCGGTGGATACCAACGACGGCTTCGCGTGCGCGGTGAAGAACCGAAGCGCGAAATGCTGGGGGAAGAATGACTTCTACCAGCTGGGTGACGGCACGATGGATGCGTATGACGTGCCGCACCAAGTCAGCGGGCTCACCAGCGGTGTTACTCGGGTGGGTCTCGGCTTCATCTCGGCATGCGCCCTGCGCAGCAATGGATTCGAGAAGTGTTGGGGGAGCAACAAAGAGGGCCAAGTCGGAATTGGCTCACCCGACTTGGTGATCACGACCCCCAAGACCGTCCATCTGTAGGTGCCGCCCACGCCCAGTGAGTGTGTCGTAGGAGTCAGAGCAATGGACGAGACCGGTAGTGCCCGATCGTTCCTCGCGTCCGGGCAGGCTTACGACCAATTCATGGGCCGCTACTCGCGACCATTGGCAGTCGCGTTCGTCGACGCCGTGGGTGTGGCCTCGGGTCACGCCGTTCTCGATGTGGGGTGCGGCCCTGGTGCGCTGACGGGAGTTCTCGCTGACGTCGTGGGGCCGGAAGCCGTCTCGGCGTTCGATCCGTCGCCCCCGTTCGTCGCCGAATGCACAGCCCGGCATCCGGGCGTGACCGTGCGCACAGGTCGGGCGGAGGCCATGCCCTTTGGCGACGCCCGGTTCGATTTCGCGCTCGCCCAACTGGTGTTGCACTTCGTGGATGACCCTGGGCAGGTAGCGTCGGAGTTTCGTCGAGTCCTGCGTCCGGGGGGTGTGGCCGCAGCCTGCGTGTGGGACTTCGCTGACGGCATGGAGATGCTGCGCCTCTTCTGGGACTCGGCGTTGGTAGTCGATCCAAAGGCACCCGACGAGGCGCAGACGTTGAAGTTCGGGCGCCAGGGTGAGATCACCGATCTCCTCGAAGCGGCTGGCTTTGGCGATGTGACTGAGACGACCTTCGACGTCCAATCCACATATTCGAGCTTCGATGAACTGTGGGTGGGATTTCTTGCGGGGATCGGTCCGGCAGGCTCGTTCTGCGTGTCACTCGGAGCGTCCCAGCGGACCGCCCTGCGAGAGGATCTTCTACTTCGTCTCGGGTCACCCTCCGGTCCGTTCACACTGACAGCCAGGGCACGGTGTGCTCACGGACGCTCACCGTTGTAGGTCCGAACGGTTAGGGTGCCGCAATATCAGCGTTCCCTTTGGACACACACGCACGCTGGTGAAAGGACATACACGGTGACCGAATCAGCTGTCGATGACGGGGAACCCGAGCCGCAGTCTCCGTCGGGTCCGAGGAAGAGCGATCCCCTTGCCGGCGCCCCCCCGTGGGTGATGCCCGTCATTCGCCGAGCAACGTGGCGAGTCGTCGGGATCCTGCTGACGGTGGCGATCGTCGCCTTTGCGCTCTTGCAGGCGCGGGGCCTGGTCAGCATGCTCGTCATCTCGCTGTTCTTTGGCATTGCTCTGGACCCAGGGGTGACGTGGCTCAGCAACAGGTACGGCTGGCGCCGTGGCTTGGCCACCGCGACGATATTCATTGCGCTTGCGCTCTTCGTGATCGTGATGATCTTCGTGCTCATCCCAGCGATCGTCCAGGTCTCTGATCGCATCGCCACGCAACTGCCCGGTTGGCTGAACGGTGCGGAGGACACCTTCAACATCACGATCG